>DBCG01000039.1:15468-22939 GCA_002292945.1 Proteobacteria bacterium UBA964
TTCCAGGCGCGCCGCATGCAGGCCCGTTGGCGCAATCCCGCCACCGGCAAGCCCGAGCCGCTGCATACCCTCAACGGCTCCGGTGTCGCCGTGGGCCGCGCGATGGTGGCGGTGCTCGAGAACTACCAGAACGCGGACGGCAGCGTGACCGTCCCCGACGCGCTGCGGCCCTACATGGGCGGCCTCGAGGTGCTGCGCGGCTGAGTCGGAGATACGATAGACAGCGACGACGACGGAGAGGTGGCAGAGCGGTTTAATGCATCGGTCTTGAAAACCGACGGCCCTTCACGGGGCCCGTGAGTTCGAATCTCACCCTCTCCGCCAGTCACCAAAAATAAGGGGCCTCGTGCCCCTTTTTCATTGACGATCGCACCCTCTCCGCCATCGAGATACGAGCCGAAGCCGCCGTGTCTGTTGAAACCACCGGCCGTGCGGCATAATATATAACTTGTTATGTAATTGAAGAGAGGTGCCTGATGGATGTCACGCCTGTGGATGTCATCAAGGAACTCGGGCCTGCCTTCCTCGGCAGCCGTCTGAAGCGACTGAGTGAACGGCTGCAGTCCGGTGCGGCGCGAATCGCGGCGGATGCCGGTCTGCAGGCCCAGCCGTCGCATATGCCGATCCTGGCGGCGTTGGAGGGAGCGCCGCTCACCATCGGGCAACTGGTCCAGGCCATCGGCATCAGTCAGCCGGGCGTCACCCGCTCGGTCGGGCAGATGGTCGAGCTCGCCCTGGTGCAGTCCCGGCAAGGTGCCGACCATCGGCAGCGGACCATCTCGTTGACCACGGAAGGGGAGCGCGTGTTGGCGCGGGCGAAACTTGCCGTCTGGCCGAAGGCGGAAGCGGCGGTGCGTGCGCTCTTGGGTGAGGAACTCGACCGGTTCATGGGCGTCGTCAGTGCGATGGAGGCGACGCTCGCCGCCGCACCGCTCGACACTTTTACGGAGCGCGCAGGCAGCGCGTTGGCGATCCGCGAATACACGGACGATCTGGCCGCACACTTCCGCGACATCAACGCCGAGTGGATCAACGCCATGTTCCGTATGGAGCCCACGGACCAAGAGGTCCTAGACCATCCGCGCGAACGCATCATCGATGCGGGCGGGACGATCTTGTTCGTCGAGGCGCGAGGCTTGGGCATCGTCGGCGCGGGCGCGTTGATGCCGGCCAAGGACGGCGGACTCGAGCTCACGAAGATGGGCGTCCGGGAGAGCGCCCGTGGGTTGAAGGCGGGTGAGCATCTCCTGGCGGCGCTCATCGCGCGTGCCCAGACGATGGAGGGGGATCCCTTCTTCCTCCTGACCAACAAACGCTGTGCCGCAGCCATCCACCTCTACGAAAAAAACGGCTTCCGTCACGACGCCGGGATCATGGCCCGATACGGCGCTCGATACGAGCGATGCGACGTGGCGATGCGATACCGGCCGCAGGCCGTGATCGACCGAATCTGAGCGCTATGGATATCGAAGAGATGGCTTCGAGCGTTCGCAGTGGCGCGCGTCGTCCGCTCAGTCGCGTCCGACCGGCGGCAGCCTGACATCGAAGCGCAGCGCGAGGGCGCGCAGACCGATCGTGGCGACGGCGCAGGCTGCCATCGCTACCCACGCCTCGGCTCCTAGGCCCGCCGCGATCACGTAGATGAGCGCGCCCGCCGCGGCACAGAGCGCGTAGGGGCGATGGTCGCTGAAGAGTTCGGGGACCTCGTTGCACACGAGGTCGCGCAACACGCCGCCGAAAGTCCCGGTGATCACGCCCATCATCACGGCGACGATCGGCGGCTGGTCCATCAGGTACGAGAGGTGGGTCCCGGTGGCGCAGAAGAGCCCGAGTCCGATCGCGTCGGGCGCCTGCAGCCAGCGCTGGCCGCGCTCGAGGCGCCGGCGGCTCACGAAGGTCGCGCCCGCGATGCTGATCGCCAGCACGCCGAGCAGCACGGTTTGGTGCTCCACCCAGAAGAAGGGCCGACGGTCGAGCAGCACATCGCGCAGCGTGCCGCCGCCGAACGCTGCCAGGAACCCGCAGGCGCAGATACCGACGATGTCCATGCGCTTGCGAAGCGCGCCGATCACGCCCGACAGCGCAAAGGCCATCGTCGCCACGAATTCGAGGACGACGATGGCTTCGCGACCGAAGCCCGCGACAGGGTTCACGGCGAGATCCACGCGTCGGTCAGGGCGCAGTGACCGCAGGGGTGTATTCGTAGGTCGCGCCGATGCCGAGCGGATGCCCGAAGTGCCAGTAGGTCAGCAGGAAGATCGTCCAGCCGACGAGGAAGGTGACCGAGTACGGCAGCATGAGCGCGACCAGCGTACCGATGCCCGCGCGCTGCACATAGCGGCGGCAGAACACGACGATCAGCGGGAAGTAGGGCAGCAGCGGCGTGATGATGTTGGTGGAGCTGTCGCCGACGCGGTAGGCCGCCTGTGTGAGGTCGGGCGAGACGCCGAGCTGCATCAGCATCGGCACCATGATGGAGCCGATCAGCGCCCACTTCGCCGAGGCCGATCCGATGAGCAGGTTCACGGTGGCGGTCAGCAGGATGATGCCGGTGAGCGTGACGCCGAGCGGCAACGCGGCATCGCGCAGCGCGTTCGCGCCCTTGAGCGCGAGCAGCGCGCCGAGGTTCGATTGGCCGAAGGCGTAGATGAACTGCGCACAGAAGAACGCCATGACGATGTAGTAGCCCATGCCCGACATGGCTTTGGACATACCGGCGACGACATCGCGGTGGGTCTTGAGGGTCCCCGCGGCGATGCCGTAGGCGATGCCGGGCAACAGGAAGCCGATGAAGATGATCGGCACGATCGACTGCATCAGCGGCGCGCCGGAGACGAGCAGCTTGCGGACGCCGTCGTCATCCGGGGCCGCGGCCCAAGGCGTGTCGCCCGTCAGCGACCACGCGAAGAGTGCGCCGGCGACGAGGGCGGTGACGAGCGCGGCACGAAGGCCGCGCCGTTCGGCGGCCTGCAGCGGCTCCTGGGTCGGCAGCTCGGAGGGATCGCCGTCCACGATCGTCGCCCGCAGCCGCGGTTCGATGACGAGATCCGTGAGCGCCCAACCGAGCAATACGATCAGCACCGAGGAGGCGGTGGTGAAATAGAAATTGTTGAGGGGGGCGATGACGACCGAGGGGTCGACGAGCTGCGCTGCGGTCTGCGTCAGGCCTGCGAGCAGCGGGTCGAGACTGGACGGGACCCCCATCGTGGCGCTGAAACCGCCCGACACGCCCGCGAAAGCGGCGGCGATACCGGCGAGCGGATGGCGTCCCGCGGCGTAGAAGATCACGGCGCCGAGCGGGATGACGAGCACATAGCCGGCATCGACTGCGACATGGCTCAGGATGCCGACCGCGATCAGGGCGGGGGTGAGCAGCACGCGGGGCGTCACGGCCATCGCCGCGCGCAGCCCGGCGTTGATGAGGCCGCTGTGTTCGGCGACGCCGAGCCCGAGCATCGCGACCAGCACCACGCCGAGCGGCGGAAAGCTGGTGAAGGTGGAGACCATCGTCGCCATGAACGCGGTGAGCGACCCGCCCGCCAGCATGTTGCGGATCTCGATGGCCTGTCCGCTGCGCGGGTCGATCTCGCTGAAGCTGACTTGAGAGAGCAGCGCGCTGACCACCCAGGCGAGCACCATGAGCAGCAGGAACAGCACCGCGGGATCGGGCAGACGATTGCCGACCCGCTCCACGACATCGAGGCTGCGGGTGAGCCAGCCGCGCCGCTCGGGGGCGATCGCTGCGGGGCCGGTGGGCGAGGGGGGGGTGTTCGTCATGGTCTATTCCTCAGTCGGATTCGGGTCGTGGCGATCGGACGTCCCAAGCCACCAGCAACCCGGCGGCCAGCACGATCGCACAGCCTGTGAGCATAACGGCATCGAGCCGCTCATCGAAGAACAGCACGCCTGCGCCGACGCCGAAGAATATCCGGGTGAACCGGAACGGCGCGACAGCGGTGATCTCCCCGGTACGCAGGGAGCGCATCAGTGCCGCGTAGGCGAGCACGCCGACCCCGGTCGCGCCCGCGATCGCTGCGAGGGCTGGGCCGTCCGGGATCGCGAACACCGTCGCGCCCTGGATGAGGCCCTCCCACAAGGTGTAGATCAGTCCTGCCAAGGCGATGGCCAGAAAGCCGAGGAAGCCCAATCGGTGGATGCCGAACGAGGCCGGCGCCGCACGACTCGCGAGGTCACGGCCCGCGAAGCCGATCATGCCGAGGACCGCCAACAACGAAAGCGGGGAGAAATCGGTCGCCGTAGGCCGCAGCACGATGAGCACCCCCACCAAGCCGGTCGCGACAGCGCACCAACGACGCCAACCGACGCGTTCCCCGAAGAACACGCTCGCACCGAGGACCACCAGCACTGGTGTGGCCTGCATGATGGCGGTTGCGCTCGACAAGGGGGTGAGCGCGACGGCGAGGAAGTAGAACAAGCGCGCGATGACTTCGAAGATCGCGCGCACGCACAGGGTGCGGGACAGCACATCGGCCGACAGCAGCACGGTGCCGTCCCTGCGGGCGAGCAGTGCGAACACACATGAACCACCGAGCCCGAGCAGCAGTAGCACCTCTCCCGGGGGGAGGCCGCGCGCCGCGATCTTCACCAGCGAATCCTCGAGCGCGAAGCCGGCCATCGCCGCCACCATCAGCAAGATGCCCTGCAGGCTGGCATCGCCCGCAGACGGCCCCAGCGGCCTCGCTCCCGACGGAGACACCACGCAGCCGGTCAGCTGGCGACGGTCGGGGCGCTCGGAACGGCCTCGGCGCCAGCGACCACGGTGCCTGCGATCAAGTCGTGCAAGGTGCGCCGTTGGTCGTTGACGAACAGCGTGATGAGCGAGGCGATGTACCAGATCCCCGACAGCGTCATGACATGGCTTGACCAAGCGGGCGTGTAGACCTGCAGGTTGGACTCCCGCTGCATCGTGTCGAGCCCGACGAATTCGGCCGTGGGGATGGTGGCGAGGGCGATGAGTTGGGCGCTGAGTGTCAGGCCCGTGAACAGCATCTCGACCGAGCTGCGAAGCAAAGATTCACGCCAACCGATGGCTTCGCCGGAGAGGCGTAGCACGCGAAGCTTGACGACGCGCTTGCCGACGGTCTGGCCCCAGATGGCGTGACAGTAGACCCGGTAGCCGATGAAGGCGACGCTGACGAGCACCGCGGACAGGATGGCCATGCTGATCGAGTGGCCGCTCGCCCAGATCTGCAGCGCGAAAAGCGGAGAGAGCAGCAGGAAGTCGATCAGATAGGCGCCGAGGCGTCGGCCAAAAGTGGAATAGGTCATGGAACCCCCCAAGAAATTGATGGCTTCAGTGCAGTATAGGGAAGGACGCTCACAGATAGTGTGCTCTGGATGGCTCATGGGCTTGGGCGGGACGGCTGGCGCACCGGCGGCAACCACGCGAGGCTCGCCAAGAGGGCACCCACCAGCGCGACCCGCAGACCAGCCGGGAGCTCGCTGCCGAACCAGTCAGGCAGCAGCGTGAACGCCAGCGCGGTCGCGAGGATCCGCGCCAGTTCGAATCGGTGCGCGAACGACCGTTCCTCCAAGGCCCAGCCGATGCCCAGCGTCGTCGCCGTGATGACGAGCGCGTAGGTGATCCCCGGCATCCAGGACAGCGTCTGCACCGTGACCAAGAAATGCAACACCATCGCCGCGAGCAATAGATATTGCACGAGCGCATGGCGTCGGACCTCGGGCCGGGTGCCCGCGTCGAAACGCCGTACGCTTTGGAGGTCGAGGTGCGGCACGGGTTCGCCGCGACCGCCGGGCGGGTCGAACCAGATCCGCAGCGCGTTGCGCAGCGTCGGCGCGGCCCGTGCGCGTTGCAGCAGATCGACGAACACATGCAGGTTGCCCCACACCGGGTTGTAGCTCGCGAGGGGTTTGCGGATGCCGTAGGCGATGGGCTCGTCGTCGCGTTCCTCGACGAAGGTGCCGAACATCCGGTCCCAGACGATGAGGATGCCGCCGTAGTTGCGATCGATGCAGTAGTCGTTCTGGCCGTGGTGGACGCGGTGGTTCGAGGGCGTGACGAACACCCGATCGAGCCAGCCGAGTTTTCGGACGAGTTCGGTATGCACCCAGTATTGGTAGAGCAGGTCGATCAGGCCGACCACCGCGAACACCAAGGGCGGCACGCCACAGAGCGCCATCACCACATAGAACGGCCAACTGGTGAAGGCGCCGGTCGCGCTCTGGCGCAGCGCCGTCGAGAGGTTGTAGTACTCGGATGAGTGGTGGACCTGGTGGGAGGCCCAGAACAGGTTCATCTCGTGTCCTGCGCGGTGTGCCCAGTAGTAACAGAAGTCATAGAACAGCAGCGCGCCCACCCACACCCAGGGGCTCTCGAGCGGCAGCGTGAACAGTCGCAGGTGATCGTGTACGAGGACATACATGCCGAAGGAGAGCAGGGCGGTGAACGCGCCCCACACCTGGCTCAGCACGCCGAAGTGCAGGCTGGTGAGCGCGTCCGGGATGTCGTAAACCGCCACCCCCCGCCGGTGGGCGATCCACGCTTCGAGCAGGATGGTCGACATGAAGACCGGGATGGCGACGAGCATCGGATTCATCGTCGGCATTCGACCACAGGCGCCGACAGATTGTCTAAGATCAGGGCATGATTCCGGCCATGCGACCTGCCACTTTCCGGCTTGGGCGACCGCGGCTCCTGATGGGCGCGCGATGAAAGCGCCACGCCTCCTTCGTCGCCGACGGCCCTTCCTGGCGCCGTTCTGGTTGGTGGGGTTCGTCGCACTCGCGAGCGTGGCCCTGCTCTACGGCGTCTTGCGCGCCACGATCGCGTTCGCCGGCGAGACCACGACCGTGATCGTGCTGCGCCATGCCGAGAAGGCGGCGGTGCCCGCCGACGATCCGCCGTTGACGCCCGCCGGCGAGGCGCGTGCCGAGCGGTTGCGGGCGCTCCTCATCGGCAACCCTGTGCTCGCGGTCTATGCGAGCGAGGCCCGCCGTACCCAAGACACCGCGCGACCGCTGGCATCGGCCCTGTCTTTGCCTGTGACCGTGCATCCCGCCCGCGATCCCCAGGGTCTGCTCGACGCGATCGGCGCGCGCCATGTCGGCGGAACGGTGGTGGTGGTGGGTCACTCGAACACGGTGCCGGACATCGTCTCGCGGCTGACCCGCGGCAAGGCCCGCGTCGCGCTGCGGGACGACGAGTTCGACCGCATCTTCATCGTCACGGTGACCCGATTCGGTCCTCCCGGTGTCGTCGCTCTGCGTTACTGAGACTGGCTTTTCATACAGCATCGATCGACAGGCCTTCCGGATCGTCCGCGCGGTGCTAGAATCGCCGCCCTCGTGTGGGGCGGTAGCTCAGCTGGGAGAGCGTCGCGTTCGCAATGCGAAGGTCGAGGGTTCGATCCCCTTCCGCTCCACCATCTTTCCGGTCCGCGCCGGCGTCGACGATCACCCGGGCGTGCCCCCGTAGCTCAGTGGATAGAGC
>DBCG01000039.1:23079-23522 GCA_002292945.1 Proteobacteria bacterium UBA964
TCGGGGGTCGTTTTTTTCATGGGTGCCACGCGCGGCGATCAGATCGCCACTTCGGCTCTTTACGGCGGCAACGCCGACTATGTCGAATCCCTGTTCGAGCAGTACCTCGCCGACCCGGCGAGCGTAGAACCCCACTGGCGCGGCTACTTCGCCGCGCTGCCCCGGCCGACGGGACCGGAGGCGTCCCACCGCGCCATCCAGTCGGCCATCGCCTTGCGCGCCCGAGCCGCCCGGGACGCCGGTGCCGTGGTCGCCGCCGCAGGCGTCGACGAGGAGAGCGCTCGCCAGGGTGCGGTGTCGCGCCTCGTCCAGATCTACGCCAACCGCGGTCACCTGATCGCGAAGCTCGATCCGCTCGGTCTCGCGCGGCGCGAGCGGCCTCGGATCCTCGAACTGGCCTACTTCGGTCTGGACGAATCGGACCTCGATCGCAGCTTCTTCAC
>DBCG01000039.1:23537-23710 GCA_002292945.1 Proteobacteria bacterium UBA964
CGGGTCGCCGATGTCCCTCAGCGCAGCACGCTGCGCGAGATCATCGCGATGCTGGAGCGCACCTACTGCGGTACGGTGGGAGCCGAGTTCGCGCATGTCTCGGACACCGATGAGCGGTTGTGGCTCCAGGACGAGTTCCAGTCGGGGCAGATCAACCATCGATTCTCGGCCGA
>DBCG01000039.1:23777-29416 GCA_002292945.1 Proteobacteria bacterium UBA964
CCAGAAACGATTCTCGCTCGAAGGCGGTGATGCGCTGATCCCGTTGCTCGACGATGTGATCCAGACCGGCGGTGCGCTCGGTGCCGAAGAGTTCGTCATCGGCATGGCGCACCGCGGTCGCCTCAATGTGCTCGTCAACGTGCTCGGCAAGGCGCCGTCCGCGCTGTTCTCGGAGTTCGAGGGCAAGTACGACACGGCGCACCTCACCGGTTCCGGCGACGTCAAGTACCACAAGGGATTCTCCGCCGACCTGCGCACGCAGGGCGGCAACGTCCACGTGGCGCTCGCGTTCAACCCCTCGCATCTCGAAGTGGTGAACGCGGTGGTGGAGGGTTCGGTGCGCGCCCGGCAAGAGCGCCGCGACGACTCTCTCGGCGAACGAGTGGTGCCCATCCTCATCCACGGCGACGCGGCCTTCGCCGGTCAGGGCGTGGTCATGGAAACGCTGCAGCTCTCGCAGGCCCGCGGGTACAGCACCGGTGGCACCTTGCATCTCGTGGTCAACAACCAAGTGGGCTTCACCACCTCGCGTCCGGATGATGCGCGTTCCACGATGTACTGCTCCGATGTCGCCAAGATGCTCGAGGCGCCGATCTTCCATGTGAACGCCGACGATCCCGAGGCCGTGGTGTTCGTCACGCGCCTCGCGATGCGCTACCGCATGCGCTTCCACAAAGATGTCGTGATCGACCTCGTCTGCTATCGCCGGCTCGGGCACAACGAGGCCGATGAGCCCTCCGCCACGCAGCCGGTCATGTACAGCGCGATCCGCAAGCATCCGACCGCCCGCAAGCTCTATGCGGACCGGTTGGTCGCCGACGGCGTGCTCACCTCGTTCGAGGCCGACGGGCTCGTGGAGGAGTACCGTGCCGGGCTCGACGAAGCTCGTCCGCAGGCGAGGGCGTCGCTCGGCATGATCGGCAACAAATACACCGTCGATTGGAGCCCTTACCTCGAGATCGATTGGGCTGCGAAGCTGCGCACGGGGCTCGCCCCGAAGCGGCTCGCCGCGCTCGGCGCACGCATCACTGCAGTGCCCGAGGGTTTCACGCTCCACCCGCGGGTCCAGCAGGTCGTCACCAACCGCCAGAAGATGCTGGCCGGCGAATTGCCGCTCGATTGGGGCTGTGCGGAGACGCTCGCCTATGCCGGACTGCTCGAGGACGGCTATGCCGTGCGGCTCTCCGGCCAGGACTGTGGTCGCGGCACCTTCTTCCACCGACATGCGGTATGGCATCACCAACAGACCGGTGAGACTTTCGTGCCGCTGCAGCACATCGCGGAGCGCCAGCCGCGCTTCCAAGTGATCGACTCGGTGCTGTCGGAAGAGGCCGTGATGGGTTTCGAGTACGGCTACTCGACCACCGATCCGGGTGTGCTCGTGATCTGGGAGGGCCAGTTCGGCGACTTCGCCAACGGCGCACAGGTCATCATCGACCAGTTCATCGTCTCGGGCGAGTCGAAGTGGGGTCGATACTCCGGCCTCACCCTGTTCCTGCCGCATGGTTACGAGGGGCAGGGTCCTGAGCATTCCTCCGCGCGTCTCGAGCGCTTCCTGCAGCTCTGCGCCGAGCTCAACATGTCGGTGTGCGTGCCCTCGACGCCCGCGCAGATGTTCCACATGCTCCGTCGCCAGATGCTGCGCAGTTTCCGCAAGCCGCTCGTCGTCATGACGCCGAAGAGCCTGCTCAGGCACGAGTTGTCGGTCTCGAGCCTTGCGGATCTGCAGAGCGGTGCCTTCCAGAACATCATCGACGAGATCGATCCGGTCGATCCGGCGTCGGTGCGTCGCATCGTGCTCTCGAGCGGCAAGGTCTACTTCGACCTGCTCAAGGCGCGGCGCGCCGCAGGACAGACAGATGTCGCCTTGGCCCGCCTCGAGCAGCTCTACCCGTTCCCCATCGAGGAGTACGAGGCGCTGCTGGCGCGTTACCCGAAGGCGCGCGAAGTGGTGTGGTGCCAAGAAGAGCCGCAGAACCAGGGCGCGTGGTACCAGATCCGCCACCAGCTGGAGCGGCCCATCGCGGGCAAGCGCGAGCTGCTCTATTCCGGCCGTGCGCCGGCCGCAGCCCCTGCGACCGGTATCGCCAAAGTGCACGAGGCGGAGCAGGCGGCGATCGTACGCGCCGCCCTCAGTGCGACGGTGCGCGAGGTCGGCCAGCGCGAGACGGCGCGGCTCTCGAACGCCTGACCCCATCCCGTTTTGGACATAGCTTTCAGGAACGACCCAAGATGACCATGGAAATCAGAGTCCCTCAATTGCCCGAATCGGTCGCCGACGCGACCTTGGTCGCATGGCGCAAGCAGCCGGGCGACACGGTGAGCCGCGACGAGAACCTCGCCGATCTCGAGACCGACAAGGTGGTGCTCGAGGTGCCTGCCCCTGCTGCCGGCGTGATCAAAGAATTCAAGGTGCAGCCGGGCGCGACGGTGAAGAGCGGCGACCTGCTGGCGATCTTCGAGGAAGGGGCCGCGGCTGTGGCGCCAGCCAAGGGTGCAAAAAGCGCGAAGTCCGCGCCCGTCCGGGAGACGGCCGCGCCAGCGGCGCCGGCAGCGGCGACGACCAGCGGTGCCGCAGCGAAGCTCGGTCCCGCGGCACGCCGCCTCGTCGAGGAGAACCACGTAGACCCTGCCACCGTGGCGGGATCGGGGCGTGACGGCCGCGTCTCCAAGGCGGACGTCGCCGCGCATGTCGCCCGCGCGGCGGCCCCGGCGGCTGCTCCTGCAGTGGCCGCGGGTCCCGTGGCGGTGCCTGGCGCGCGTGCCGAGCAACGCGTGCCGATGACGCGCCTGCGCCTTCGTATCGCCGAAAGGCTGCTGCAGGCGCAGCAGAACGCCGCCCTGCTCACCACCTTCAACGAGATCGATCTGACCGCCATCAGCGAGATCCGTGCGCGTCACAAAGACCGTTTCGAGAAGGAACACGGCGTGAAGCTCGGCTTCATGTCCTTCTTCGTCAAGGCGAGCATCGAGGCGTTGCGCAAGTATCCGGTCATGAACGCGGCGGTCGACGGTAACGACATCATCTATCACGAGTACTACGACATCGGGGTCGCCGTCTCGACCGACCGCGGGCTCGTGGTGCCGGTGCTGCGCAACGCGGAGACCTTGGGTTTTGCGCAGATCGAGCGGCAGATCAACGATTACGGCGTCCGCGCCCGCTCCGGTGGTCTGGCGCTCGAGGAATTGCAGGGCGGCACGTTCACGATCACCAACGGGGGCGTGTTCGGCTCGATGCTCTCGACGCCGATCCTCAACGCTCCGCAGAGCGCCATCCTCGGGATGCACAAGATCCAGGATCGGCCGATGGCGGTGGGTGGGCAGGTCGTGGTCCGACCCATCATGTACCTCGCGGTGACCTACGATCACCGCATCATCGACGGCCGTGAGGCCGTGCAGTTCCTGGTCGCGATCAAGGATGCGCTCGAGGATCCGGGCCGCATGTTGATCGGAATCTGAGGCGGAGCATCATGAACGACACCTACGACGTCATCGTCATCGGCGGCGGTCCCGCGGGTTACCCAGCCGCCATCCGTGCAGGCCAGAATGGGCTGAAGGTCGCGTGCATCGATGGTTGGAAGAACTACGACGGCAGCGCCGCCTTCGGTGGCACCTGCCTCAATGCCGGTTGTATCCCCTCCAAGGCCTTGCTCGAATCGACCGAGCTCTTCCATCGGGCACGCTCCGAGTTCGCCGCGCACGGTATCCATGCCGGTGAGGTGTCGATGGATGTCGCGGCCATGCAGAAGCGCAAGGCCGGGATCGTCAAGGGCATGACCGGGGGCATCGCGCAGCTGCTCAAGGCGGCCGGCGTGACGGCGCTGCAAGGCCGCGGGCAACTGCTGCCGGGGCGTGAGGTCGCGTTCACGGCCCATGATGGCAGCCAGCGTCGGCTTTCCGCCAAGCATGTGGTGTTGGCGAGCGGCTCGGTCCCGACCGCGCTGCGTACCGCGCCCTTCGATTGCAAGCACATCGTCGACAGCTGGGGGGCGCTCGAGTTCGACGCGGTCCCGAAGCGTCTCGGCGTCATCGGCGCCGGTGTGATCGGTCTCGAGCTCGGCAGTGTGTGGCGTCGGCTCGGTGCGGAGGTGGTGGTGCTCGAAGCGTCGGCCGCGTTCCTCCCGATCGCCGATCAGCAACTCGCCAAGGAAGCGCTCAAACATTTCAAGAAGCTCGGTCTCGACATCCGCCTCGGCGCCAAAGTCTCCGGTGCCGAGGTCAAGGACGGTGCGGTGCAGGTCGCCTATGCCGATGCGGCGGGTGCCGCGCAGTCGCTCACGGTCGACAAGCTCGTGGTCTGCATCGGCCGGCGTCCCTACACCGAGGGGCTGCTCGCCGAGGGCACGGGCGTCGTGGTCGATGAGCGGGGCTTCATCAAGGTCGACGACCATTGCCACACCGGCGTGGAGAACATCTGGGCGGTCGGTGATTGCGTGCGGGGTCCGATGCTTGCACACAAGGCAAAAGAAGAGGGCGTGTCGGTCGCTGACCGGATCGCCGGGCTCTACTCGCACGTCAATTACGATGTGATCCCATCGGTGATCTACTCCGCGCCGGAGATCGCCTGGGTCGGGCAGACCGAGGAGCAGGTCAAGGCCAGCGGTCGGGCCTACAAGGTCGGCAGCTTCCCTTTCCTCGCGAGCGGTCGCGCACGCGCCATGGAAGCCGGGCAGGGTTTCGTGAAACTGATCGCCGCGCAGGATGACGATCGCATCCTCGGCGTGCACATCGTCGGGCCGATGGCGGGTGAATTGATCGCCGAAGCCGTGCTCGCGATGGAGTACGCGGCAAGCAGTGAAGACCTGCAGCGCACCATCCATGCGCATCCCACGCTCTCCGAGGCCCTGCACGAGGCGGCGCTGGCCGCCGACAAGCGCGCGATCGACATGCCGAACCGCTGAGGTCTCCGCGGGGCGTCGGGCCCTTCGTGGGCCGCGCGCGACCCTGTGAGCCATGGGGAATCGGGGTATCATGAAGGCCTGTTTTGCCTCGCCGCTCCGGCGTCCGGAACGCATGCCGAGTTACCGCTCGAATTCCTGGCGCGCCTACCGTCCCGAGACCCTGGTGACGGGTGCCGCCTCGTCCCCCGCCGCACCGTTGCGTCTGCGGGCGGACGCCTGTCGCATCCTCGGTCTCGATCCCGGCTCGCGCCGCACCGGCTTCGGCGTGATCGCCGTCGAGGGTCCCGACAGCCGTTGTCTCGCCCATGGACACATCGAGGTCGAAGCCCTGCCGTTGGCCGAGCGGCTCGCCCGCATCCACGCCGGCGTGTCGGCGCTGATCGCGCAATGGCGCCCGACCGAAGTGGCCATCGAGCGCGTGTTCCTCGGCCGGAACGTCGACAGTGCGCTCAAGCTCGGTCAAGCACGCGGCGCTGCGCTCGCTGCACTCGGCGGACTCGAGCCTGCCGAGTACGCGCCACGTGCCGTGAAGCTCGCCACGGTCGGGTTCGGTGCCGCCGACAAGGTCCAGGTCGCACACATGATGCGCACACTCCTCAAGGTCGAAGGCAGTCTCTCCGCCGACGCGGCCGATGCGCTCGCCGTGGCCATGTGCCACGCCCAGCATCGGCGGCTTGCGCCGTTGCAGGCGTTGCGAGCGACCGCGCCGCGGCGTGCCGCCGCACGGACGCGTGCGGC
>DBCG01000038.1:0-8675 GCA_002292945.1 Proteobacteria bacterium UBA964
CCGCGCCTCGTCGCGCTCGGCGCGCAGCCGCTCGACCTCGGCCAGCAGCCATGCACGGTCGTCGTGCCGCTGGTAATGTCCTGCGAGTGCAGGGGCATCTTCCCTGTGTCGCTTTTTGATTTTCGCCAATTCGCCTGTCATCGTTTGCCCTCCTTGTCGAGTTCAGCGATCAGCGCGTCGGCGATGGCGACCGCAATCCTTGATATCTCAGGCGGGTAAGTCGACCAGCTCGCCGACGAATCGCCTAGCATCCCAGTAAGCGCAGCCGTGGCGATGCGCTCGCGGCGCTCAGCTTGCCATCCACTTCGGGCCTGTGCGTAAGCGGCAGCTATCTGTTCCTGTGCGCGAATGGCGCGCTCAAACGCATCGGCCGTCAACTCAGTGCCGCCGATCTCTTGTCCGTCGCTCATCGTCCGTCCTCCTGATCCGCTCGCGCGATGTCCACCATCTCCGCCAGCGTCTCCGCCGGAGGGTATCCGACCCGGTTCGCAACCAAAACGCCCCACGCACGAAACGTGGTGCCGTTGTCGCGGGTCCAGGTTCCGCCGTCGGTGTAGAGATGCAGGCTCTTCTGCGCGGCGAGCCACCGAAACCGCTCGGCTTCTCTCCGCAGCCGCTCGACCTCGGCCAGCAGCGTGGCGCGCAGCAAATCCCCGCCCTCGCAAGCCGCTTGATGCGCTCGGTGCAGCCGCTCGACCTCGGCCCGCGCCTCGTCGCGTTCGCGGACCACCGCATCGAGCGCGGTCTGGAGCTGCTTGAGCGCTCCTCGCAGCGCCACCGCTTCCTCGGCGGCGATCACGGTCGGCCAGCCCGCGAGCGGTGCGCCGTCGCGCGCAGGTGGCTCGTCCCTGCGGCGGGTGGGGTTGATGTCGGTCATCGTCCATCCTCCGCTTCTACGACCGCCAGCCCCGCGCGCCGCACGGTCTCGAGGCTGTCCTTCCATCGCTCGATGGCGTGGCGACGGAAATGCGGGGTCACCCGCGCCCAGAACTCCTCGCCTACATCCGCCCGGGCGAGGCGGGCGGCGAGGGTGGTGGTGTCGGTGGTCATTTCGATGACTCCTCGATTATTTCGCGGCATGCTTGTCGCAAAGCCCAGCGACCATCGGCTCTTTGCGGTCTGAGATGATGCAATTCAATGCGCGCGTCAGATCCACACGCCCAGCAAGACATCTCTTTGATTTCTGCCTTGCTATAGGCGCTCATCGAAACCCTCCCACCAGGACCACGGTCGCCACGACGCCCGCGAGCAGCAGAACGACCGCGATCCAGTACCGCCGCGCGCCGCTGCGGCGCGGGCGGGTCTCCTCCAGCCAGCCGAAGGCAAGGCCGGAACGGGCGATGTCGTCGTTGTCCTTCATCGTGCTTCTCCCTTCTGCGCCGCGCGGCGCGCGGCCTGTTGACGCTCGCTCTGGCACTCTTGCCAGATGAGCCGAATATGCGCCGGCAGCATCTGCCGGATGGTCGCCGCGTGCTGGAGACATTCTGCCCTCGTCTCCGCCGGGATCTCGACGCCGCCGCAGTGGCGGTCAATCCCGTGCTGGCCGGTGCAAAGCACGCCCAACATGATCCATGGGCTCAGGTCAGCCACAGCAGCACCGTCCACATCGCCGCCCAGATGCCCGCCGTGGCGGCGGCGAACTCAATCGCTCTGGACATCGCAAACCTCCTCGATACGGGCCAGCTGCGCGCCGGTCTCCTCGGTGATGATCTCCGACACATCCGACATGATCCGCCGCATCAGCGCCTCGGCGTCGATCAGCGGCGCACCCGGCGTCTCGTCGGCCAGGCGCACAATCCGGCGGCAGAGCCGCAGGACCGCCACGCCGCACGCGGTGATCGCCTCGGCCTCGGCCACGCGAATGTCGAACTCATCGCTCGACATTGAGGGCCTCCCGCGCGCGGGCGAGATCGGCGCGGCGCTGCGCCACCGCAATGGGAATGAGCGCCGCCAGGCGCTCGGCATCGGCCATGTCGAGATGCAGGGTGACCTGCGTCTGGACGCAGCGGATGAGCATGGCCGTGGCGAGATATTCCCGCGCTCTATCCGCCACCGCCTCTTCGGCGGGCCAGATCCAGCGAATCGTGAAGGCTTCGCCTAGGTTGAGATGGATGCCTGTTCCGGGCATGTTGTCCTCCTGTTGATTGGCGCGCCACCCTGGCGCTCCCTGCTGCCGCCCGAGATCGAGCGGCAGCCGGGAGGGTCAGGCGTGCATCGACACTTCGCAGCCGTTCGGGTTGTGCCAGCCCTCGCTGGCGGCGGCTTCGGCGGCGTCGCGCGCCTTGATCCAGATCGCCGCGAGACCGGTCATGCCGACCTCGCAGTCCAGCTGATCGAACTGCCGGTGGTATTCCGCCTCGGCCTGGCGCGGCGTGCAGCCAGCCTTGCGGAACACCGCGAGCGCGGCCTCCTCGGCGCGATAGCGGCTGTCGGTGGTGTCGGCGGCGCTGCCGTGGATCTGGATCGAGATCATCTGCTGGTCCTCCGTTGTGGCCAAGTTGGCCGGTTGCGATGGAGCCAAATATAAACCTGCCGTGTCGTCGCGCAACACAATCTGCCATGCAAGTTCCGCATGGCGCTATGCGTTTGGCGCTTGACGGGCTAAACGGCGGGTGTATCCTCGCCGCATGACCATCCGCGACCTGATCTTCGCCCTCGGCGGAAACACCGCGCTCGCACGCACGCTCGGCATCTCGCCACAGGCGGTGTCGAACTGGTCCCGTCGCGGTGCGATCCCCGCGCGCCGCCACTACCAGGTCGCGCGCCTCGCACGGGCGCTTGGACTCCACATCGATCCCGAGGCGCTACGATGAGCCTGTCCCGCGATATTGCCGACGCCGTTCGCCGCGCCGGTCAGATGACGGTGTCGGAGATCCTCGCGGCGTTCCGCCACGAAGACGAGCAGCGGCTCGCCTATGCGGTGTCGAACGCCGCCTACAATGGGTGGATCATCGGCCCAAAATCGCGCGCCCTGATCCCGACCGTCGTCTACCGCGCATCGACCGAGACCTCGTTTCGGGGGCCGGCTTGCGCGGAGGAGGTGGCGATCAGCTGGGCGACGCAGGACGAACGCTGGCGGTCTCAAGCGGGCGAGATCGAGTACCAGGACCACCCGCGCAGCCTCACCGCTCCCCGCATCCTCTGGCGCGGCTCGCCGCCGCCCGCGCGGTCGTCGGCGGGATCGAGCGCGGCGATGATGGTCGCGGCGTCGCCGGGGATCTACAACGAATCCCCAGCGAAATCCTCTAAGCCCGTTGACGACGCCGAGGTCAGACGCCGCACGATGAACGGGCAGAGCCAAGAAAAGATCTCGGCCGCTCTCGGCATCAGCCGCTCGGCAGTCTGCTCGTCTCGGCTCAGGACGAGGCGAGAGCGCGGCACGACCTTCGCTATCAATCGTGGCGGCGGAAAGAGCAATTATGAATGACGACGAACGCGACGAGCCTGGGCGAAAGTGGTTCGGTCGCGAGCGCATCGAGCCGCCGTCGCTCCAGTCCTCGCTCGATCTCGACGCCGTCGCCGTTTCGTCGTTTCGCCGCGTCGCCCTAGGATGGGGCGCGTATCAAGTCCAGCCGATGAGGAGAGCCGAATGAAGCCACCGAGTATCCTGCGCGAAGCCGAAGAGATCATCTCAGCAGATCGCGAGCGCACGCACGGCAAGGCCGAGGAGAACCTCGCGAACATCGCGACCATGTGGGACGCCTGGTGTCGCGTGTCGCGCGACGCGCAGATGACGGCGCACGACGTCGCGATCATGATGGCGTTGCTCAAGATCGCCAGGACGCAGACCGGCACCTACAACCGCGACGACTACGTCGATGCAGCGGGCTACATCGCGCTGGCGCACCGACTCGCGGCGGCGGGCAACGAGGAATGATGCGCTCGGTTCGCCTGATCCTCCACGGCGAGCCGGCGAGCAAGGCGAACAGCCGCCGTCTCGTCACGATCCGAGGACAGGCGCGGCTGATCAAAAGTCAGAAGGCGCTCGATTACGTCGCGGCGGTCAAGCGCACATATCCGCCGCTGGTGCCGCTGCTTGAAGGCGATCTGCGGATGACCGCCGATGTCTACTACGCATCGCGGCGTCCTGATCTCGACGTCTCGCTCATACTGGACGCGCTCCAGGACATCGCCTACAAGAACGACCGCCAGGTTCGCGAGATGCACCTGTACCACCGCCTCGACCGCGCAAATCCGCGCGCCGAGATAACCCTCGAGGAAATGCACAATGACGACAACGAATGACGATCTGTCGCGCTACGCCGACCGCATCGAGCGGGCGATCCAGGCCGTCGAGGACGCACGCGATGACCTCGCCGCGCTCAAGGCCGAGGTGACGTCGGCGGGCTACGACGGCGGCGCGCTGGTCAAGGTCGTGGAGATGCGCCACAGCGAGAAGCGCAGGCAGAAAGAGGAAGCGCGCCTCGCGCTGGTTCGGCTCTACGCCGATCGGCTGGGCGTGCAGCTGAAGCTCGACATCTGAGACGGCTGGGGCTCCTCCCCGTGCGCGTCCGGCGGGGCGCGCCGCCAAAGCAGACCAGCGCCTCACGGCGTTAAAGCCTCCCCCAGTTACCATGCAAGGGCTATGGCTGCTCCCGCCACCTAAAACGGAATGTCCTCTTCGTGCTGCGAGCACGCTCCTGGCTGCTCTGCGAAATCCGCAGGAGGTGCGGCCTCGTAAAGTCGGCAGATGCCATCGAGGCTGTATTTCGCGCATGTCCAGCAGATCTTGGGCTGCGGCTCTTGCACGCGCTTGCGCCACGCATTCAAGACTTCTGGTTCAGGCGGTCGCTTCGTCACGTTCCCATCTCCTTTTGATCACACGAAAGAACTTGCCGTCCTGCCGATACTCGATCTCGCGCGGCGGCGTTGCGTTCGACAGCATGGACGCCGTCTGCTCGATATCAAACAACTCCTCATCGCTCCAATCGACTCCGGCACTCGCCGCCATCTTCATAAGCTGGCCTCGGCTCTTTTGCCCTGCATATCCGTCGTGCAGCACGGGCAGATACTCGACCACGATGGACGCCGCGTAGTCGGCCGGATAGTACGCGACAGCCAGCATCTCTTTCCCACTTGTCCGGCTTACATGCTTGCGCCACGACCAATTCTTGACGGCCATCGTCTTGCCGTCCTGCCCCATGATGTCGTCGTCACGCAGCTCTAGCTTGACCGGCTGCATCTGCCATTCGTGCCCGCAGACTGGGCACTTCCGCACGGACAACGCCACCACCTCATCGCAGTTTGGGCATGTCTTTGTCGGGGCTTTCTTCTCCTCTGGACCTTTCCCCGGCTTGCGCGGCGGCTGCACCGCGATGATCGGGCCATGCGTCGCCACGCATCCTGCGAAGTCGAGGACTAGGCAGTCCTTGGCCTCGCTCTTCAGCCGCATTCCGCGACCGACCATCTGGACGTAGAGGCCGGGTGAGCATGTCGGTCGCAGCAGGGCAATTAGGTCGATGTCTGGATAGTCGAAGCCGGTGGTCAGGACGTTGGCGTTGGTCAGCGCGCGAACACGGCCAGCGCGAAAGTCAGAGATGATACGGTCGCGCTCGGCTGGCGGCGTGTCGCCGAGAACGCATTCTGCTGTGATCCCGCGCTTCCGCAGTTCGTCACGCACGCGCTCGGCATGACGCACGCCGGTGCAGAAGAATAGCCACGCCTTGCGCCCTTCGGATCGTGCGATGACCTCATCGACGGTCGATGTGTTCAGCTCGTCGGTATCGGCTGCGGCCTGTAGCTCGGCCTCGATGTATTCTCCGCCTCGCTTGTGGACGCCGCCGACATCGATCTTGGCTGCTGTCGCCTTTGATCGCAACGGCGAGAGGAATCCCTTGTAGATCAGTTCCTCGACGCTGACTGGCTCGACCAGATCCCAGAACAACGCGGGCGCATCGGTGATCATGCCATGCCCGAGGCGATACGGCGTCGCCGTCAGGCCGACCACGCGCAGGGCCGGATTGACCTTCGCCAGATGATCGATCAGCACACGATAACTGCCCTGCTGCTTGTGGTTGACGAGGTGGCACTCGTCGATGATGACCAGATCGACATGGCCTATCTTGTCCATCTGGCTGATGATCGACTGAATGCCGGCGAACGTGATCGGCTCGTCAAGCTGGCGGCGACGCAAGCTGGCCGAGTAGATCCCGAGCGGCGCGCCGGGCCAGTGCTGGCGCATCTTCTCGGCGTTCTGCTGGATCAACTCCTTCACATGCGTGAGCATGAGGATGCGCGTCTCGGGCCAGTTCTGAACCGCGTCCTTGCATAGCGCGGCGACGATGTGGCTCTTGCCCGAGCCTGTCGGCAAGACGAGGCACGGGTGACCGGCGTTCTTTTCGAGCCATGCATACAGCATGTCGATGGCGCGGCGCTGGTATTCACGCAGCATCGGCCTCTCCGAGGATCTCGCGGCTGGAATACACGTTCGCATCGGCCTCGCCATTGGCGACCATCGCGCCGTCGATTTCCCATAGAGCCACCCATTCGATGCCGCTGTCGTGCAGTTGCCACGGAACCAGATCAGGGTGGAACACATGCGACCCGCAGCCGATGCGCTGCGCGTCCGACGGGATCGTCTCGTCGCCCCACCGCGCGCAGCGCCATTGCCCATCGCCGCTTGGAGTTGAGTGCGCGCATGTCCGGCAATTGATCTCTGTCGTCTTGCGTGAGCCGTGGCACATATCGCGGGCGGGGCAGAACTTGCACTCGTACCATGACGGGTCATCGCTGATACCGGGCGGCATCCGCTCGGCCAGCGCGATCCTCGCGCCCCGCTCGATGTACTTCTCGGCCACGGCTCGATCACGCTCGACGCGCTCGACGTGCAGCCGGTCGTCGTCCTTGCACACGGCGACATAGAGCGCGCGGTCTATGTCCATGCCGTGCATGTAGGCTTGCATCTGGACATGGTGCAGCGGCTTGGATTTCGCCACGCCGTTCGCGACGAGGTCATCGAACGACTTGCGCGAGTGCGTCTTGAACTCGGCCACATGCCGCGTCTTTGGAGCTTCGGGAACGCCGCCATCGATGATGGCGTCGAGCGATCCCGCGACATGCGGGGCTAGCTCGACGCGATACTGGCGTCCGTCTGCCATGCGATCACGCACCACGCATCCGATGGCGCGCAGATCCGTAATGATCGACGCCTCCTCGTTGTGGCCGCGCCGGAATAGCCGCCGGATGCGACCTGGGATCTGCTCGCGGAATGCCCAGCGAAAGCTGAGCCACAGATATCGCTCGCACTTGTGCCCGAGCATCGACGCGCCGAGATGGTCGCGATGTGGCTCGTCGGCGGTCGCTTCGTGATGCTTGTCAATGAGCGCGACGGTGCTATGCTTGGCCTCGGGAACTGTCGCCATGCAGTGTCCTCCTCCCTGTAGACTTGGGGCGGCAGCAATCCACCGCTGCCGCCCCATTTTCGTTCAGGCCTTGCGAGCCCACGGCGGAGCGGCGCGAGACGGCGCAGCAGCGGGCGCAGACATGGCTGGCTTGCTCGTCGCCACCGGCTGCGGAAGCTGACCCTTCGCAAGCGGCATCGTCGCCGCCACCTCGTTGCGCGGCCCGTACTCGTCGGATTGCTTCACCGCGACCTTGATCTCCGCCTCGCCGCCGACCAGCTGGTCCGTGTCCTGCACCGCTGCGAGCCCGATCGCGCGCATGATCTCGCCAAGCTGGCGACGACCGATCTCCTCGGCCGCTGACGACTGATTGCGGATGTTGAGGTTCTGGAACACTACGCGCCCTTGGTGCGCGGGCCCGAGGATGTCCCACCGGACCTTGATATATTCCCCGGTGCCGGACTTCGTCAGGCCGACGCTGGCCTCGGCGATCTTGGCCTGATACTTCCCGGCCGGAATCGGATCGTAATTGCCCGAAGGCGGCAGGTCGTCAGCGCGGAACGATTGATTCAGCAGAGCCATAATAGGTCACTCCTTCCTGGTGATGGTGTAGCTGGGGCGAGACGGTGTCGTGGTGATCGCTGCGAGCAGTGGCGTGGTCACGCTGTCCGGCGCGGACTTCCACGCCTTCGCATCGATCTCGGGCTTCCACCTGAAGATCGTGGCGAGATGCGCCTCGATGCCATGCTCGGCCGCGATCTCCTGGGCCTTGTCCGCATCCACCTTCCTGTTCATGCGGCCGATAACCTTGATGACGAAGCCGTCCGGCGTCGCCGTCTCGGTTCCTTCAAGCGTCTCAGCAATGCCGATCAGGCTCGACAGCCGGTCCTCGATCTTTCGACGCTCTTCCACCGCCACTCGCTCGGTTTCCTTCGCCGCGAGCCATAGCTCGCAGAGCGTTTGCATTTCCGTCATGCGTTGTCTCCTTGGATCTTGCGGATGATCGCCCCGAGATCGGGGGCTTCCCATGCGGCCAGCTTCCCGCTGCGATCCTTCGCTTGCCACAGCCCATCGCTGTCGCACATGAGTGCGCGTTGCGATGCGCCCTCGGCATCGCGCTCGACGCGCAGTGCAAGTACCTCGTCGAAGAAATACGGCAGGGCTTGGCCGGTCTTGTTCCCCGGCATCGACGGGGCATACAAGACGCGCCCCATCTCGTCCTGGGTCTTCTCGACCTTGGCCGACATGTAGACATGCCGGCCGGGCAAATCGCGAAACGACCGGATGATGTCGGTCATCTGCTCCTGCATCGCGCCATAGGCTTGGCGCGGGTCT
>DBCG01000038.1:8727-9436 GCA_002292945.1 Proteobacteria bacterium UBA964
GCGATTTCGCTGATGCTGTCGAGCGCCACCGACTTGAACTCCGTCGCCTCGGAGCTCGTCGCAAGCCACGACCAGGCCTCGCGCAGCGTGGTCATGTCGGAGACCTCGATATACGGGAGGTCGGCGTCCTGGATGGACAGCAAACCTCCCTCGGCTGACAGCACGATAGGTGCTGGCAGGGTCTTGATGAGCGTCGTTTTCCCCGCGCCAGCCTGTCCGTATACCAACAGCTTGACGCCATTGGCGGACAGACCGCTGGTGCGGCTGATCCTGATTGCCATGATGGTTATTCCTTTTCCCGCCAGTCGGACCATTCCGGTCGGCGTTCCGACAATCTGCGTCAGATCGCGGGCCGATGTCAACGTCGCTTTTCTCGCGCGTTGCAAAGTTTCGGCGTCTGGTCCACCATGGCGCTCCTACACAGGAGGCTACATGGCAGATCTCAGATCCATTCTCGGCGGCTCATGGTCGCCGCCCAAAGAGCGCGCGCCGGAGCCACCGGAGCAGCAGCTGCGCGACGCCATGGCAGCAGCGGGCATCGCGCCACCGGCCGCGATCCACCTCGACGGGACGCTCCATCGGTTCGTCAGCGGGGCGAAGGGGCGACCGGGCGCGGGCGATAAATCCGGATGGTACATCGCGTTCGGCGACGGCATTCCCGCCGGTCGGTTCGGCTGTTGGCGAGCCGGCATCGAGCATTCGTGGCGGG
>DBCG01000038.1:9441-12413 GCA_002292945.1 Proteobacteria bacterium UBA964
ATGTCGGGCGCACGGTGACGGCTGTCGAGGAGATGGCGCACGCCCGCCGGATGGCTGAGGCGATCGCGGCTCGCGATGCGGAGCGGCAACGGACGCGCGAGACAGCCGCCGACACTGTCGCGGCGATCTGGGAAGGATGCGGACCAGCGGCATCAGCCCATCCCTATCTCGCCCGCAAGGGCGTCCAGGCACACGGCGCGCGGGTCACGGGCGACGGACGGCTGGTCGTGCCGCTCTACCAACCGGACGGCGATCTGGTCTCGCTTCAATACATCGCGGCGGACGGCCAGAAGCTCTATCATCCTGGCGGTCAGGCCGGTGGCTCGTGCTGGTGGATTGGCGATCTGGAGGCCGATAGCGGGCCGATCTATCTGGCCGAGGGCTTCGCCACCGCTGCCACAATCTACGAGGTGGCCGACAGGCCGGTGGTCGTGGCCTACAGCGCATCGAACCTGGTCCCGGTCGCCGGGAGCCTTCGGGCGCGCTTTCCCGCTCGCGAGATAGTGATCGCGGCCGACCACGACGCCAGTGGCGTGGGGCAACGCTACGCCGAGCAAGCAGCGGCAAAGCACGGCGCTCGGGTGGTGGTCCCGCCGACACCCGGCGACGCCAACGATTACCGCGCGGCTGGTCACGACCTCGCGGCGCTCCTCAACCCGCCGGCAGACGGCTGGCTCATCCCTGCGGACGAGTTCAGCGCGCAGCCATCCCCGATCCGATGGCTGGTGCGCGGGTGGCTCCAGGCCGAGAGCCTCCTCATGGTTCACGGGCCGTCCGGCGGCGGGAA
This sequence comes from Proteobacteria bacterium UBA964, assembly GCA_002292945.1. Lineage (GTDB taxonomy): Bacteria > Pseudomonadota > Gammaproteobacteria > Steroidobacterales > Steroidobacteraceae > UBA964. The sequence continues at coordinate 10,229 of DBCG01000038.1, forward strand.
GACGTTCGTCGTCTTGGACTGGTCCTTGACGCTCGCTGCAGGGCGGGAAATCTGGCGACAGGCGAGGGTGAAGCCGGGGCCGGTCGTCTATCTAGCGGGCGAGGGCCACGCGGGCTTACGGGCCAGAATAGCGGCCTGGAAGCAGCATCACGGCGTCGAGCGTCTGGACATGTGGCTGTCCCGAGATGGCCTGGACCTCAACACGCCGGATGGATATCGCCGGACAGCCGAGGCCATTCGCGCCTTGGACCGCCGGCCTGTCCTGATCGTCGTTGACACGCTCCATCGGTTCCTGGCTGGCGACGAGAACTCGGCGCAGGACGCCAAGTCGATGCTCGACGCATGTGCTCGGCTTATGACGGAGTTCAAATGCTCGGTGCTCCTCGTGCATCATACCGGCGTGATGGAGGAGGCCCAGCATCGGGCGCGCGGGTCGAGCGCTTGGCGCGGGGCGCTGGACATCGAGATCTCCGTGGTCCCGGCCAAAGGCCAAGACCCGATCCAGATCGTGCAGAGAAAGAGCAAGGACGCCGAGTTAACCGCGCCGGCCTACGCGCGGCTAGAACAGGTGCCGATCGCCGGCTGGACTGACGAGGACGGCCAGCCGGTCGGCAGCGCGGTGGCCGTCGAGGCGGATGCGCCAGTCGAGAGGCCGAAGATCGATCATAAGCTCAACGGACACCGACAGATGTTCAAAGACGCATGGTTGAAGCGAGGGGCCGAGGATCGCGACGGGCTGCCGTACCTATCGAGGGCGGCGCTCGTTGATTACCTGATCGAAGAACGGGAACTTGAACAGAGCAGTGCAGACCAAGTGGCGAAGGGGTCTGTCCCAGGGAAGATGACGACAGTTCTGGCCGAAGCGGGTGTCATCACCATCGAAAAGGATGGGAAAAAGACCACCGGGTATTTGGTGATAGACTCAGCTCAGGCCGCCGCCATGATGATAGCAAGGAAGGAAGATCAGGACCGTACCTGACCGTACCGCACCGTACCAAGCCGTACCTTGGTACGGTTGGCAAAGGCAGCCTGACCGTACCGTACCGTACCGGGGTTCTTTAGAACCCGGTACGGAGGTACGGCTGATGCGCGACGAAACGCTAAAATCCAATGCACTTATAAGTTGAGACCTGAGGAGATCGTGGATATGCCAAACCCAGTCCGCTCAACCCGCACCAGCGGCAGGAAAACCCGCCCTAGCGTCGATCCTGCCGAGCCAGTCATCCCGCCGACCATCGAGCGTGCAAGACACGCCGAGCACGGGATTGAGGTGGCCGAGCCGGAGCGGACAGAGCGTGGCGGCGGTCGCGCGTACACCGACGCTCACGGGCGGGCGTCCAGGCCGTGGCGGGTCGTGGATACGCTGGCGGCAATGGAGCGGGCAGGGACCATCGACGGCGAGCAGCGAGCGGCGGGTGAGAGGTATCGCGCGCTGTTTGAGATCTCGGGGCGGGCCGGGGCCAGTGCGACCAGGATCGAGCCTCGGTCCGGCGGCGGCGATCAGGCGTCGGCCATTGAGCGGCGCGTGGCCGCAGGACGGGCGCTGGCCGATGCGGCGCAGCTGCTCGGCGGGCCGGGGCCGCTGCATAGCATCGTCGTGGAGATCGTGGGGCTCGGGACGTCCTGCTCGGCCTGGGACCGCGCCCATCGGTGCAGGGAGGGCAGGGCATCGGCCATGCTGGCCGAGGCTCTCGGTATCCTGGCGAGGGAATGGCGATGATCAGGACGGCACGCTTGACCCTGCGGCGGCGACACCCTAGCCTAATGGCTATGATGCGCGAGTCGCGCCGATGAAGACCATCGGCCAGCCCCTTCGGGGCCAAGCGCGACGGACCCTGACGACGGTGGTCGAGGGTCGAGATAGCTACTACGACAGCGCCGAGCATCGGGCGTGGAGCCGCGAGGTGCTGCGCCGCGCCGCCGGGATGTGCTCGTCGTGCGGCGCGCTCGACCGGCGGCTGGTCGCGGACCATCGGATCGAGATCCGCGATGGCGGCTCGAGGACGGACCCGGCGAACGGGCAAGCCCTGTGCTCGCCCTGTCACGGTCGAAAGACGTCGGCGGCGAGAACAAAGCGGCACTCAAGCGTTAACATCGGTGGAAAGCGACCTGAAACAGGCGTTTAACTGGCCCTTCCTGCCCATAGGGTAGGGGGTGTTAATGTTTGGGGCTTGGGGACGCGCAA
>DBCG01000005.1 GCA_002292945.1 Proteobacteria bacterium UBA964
GCCACCCAGAGACTTTTCCGCCCCCTCTGAATAGTTAACTACCGGCCAAAACAGGCCAAAACACCCATTCAAACGCCATTTTGGAGCAGAAAACATGCCGAAGGGCGGTCCCCGTCCTGGCGCTGGCCGTCCCCGCAAGACGGATGCGATCCCGGCGAAGCTCGTTCTGACCGAGGCGATGCTGACCGGCATGTCGCCGCTTGAATATATGCTCTCCGTCATGCGCGACCCGACCGCCGACGCGGCACGGCGCGACCGGATGGCACAATGCGCCGCGCCCTACGTCCACGCTCGGGCCGAGGCGACCGGGAAGAAGGCTCAGGCCGACGAGATCGCAGCGACCGCCGAGCGCGGCACCGATTGGGAGCAGCTGCTCGCGAACTAGCATGACCTGGGACACCGCCTGCCGAGACTGGGGCGACCGGCTCCGGTCGGGCCGCTCCCTGGTCCCCGATCTCCCGCTCGATCAGGACGCCGCGCGCAGGGCGACGGGCATATTCGATGCCTTGCGTCTGCCGGACGTCCCCGGTCAGCCGCGCATGAAGGAAGCGGCGGGTGACTGGCAGCGCGACATCGTCAGGGCGCTGTTCGGGTCGGTGGTGAACGGCCAGCGGCAGATCCGCGAGGCGTTCGTTCTGGTCCCGAAGAAGAACTCGAAGACGACCGCTGGCGCAGCGATCATGCTGACGGCGCTGCTCGTCAACCAGCGACCGCGCGCCGAGTTCTTGCTCATCGCGCCGACGCAGGAGATCGCGGATCTCGCGTTCGGCCAGGCGGTCGGCATGATTGAGGCCGACCCGGTGCTGGCGTCCAAGTTCCACGTTCAGAGCCACCTCAAGCGCATCAGCTACCGGCAGACCAAGGCGTTCCTGAAGGTCAAGAGCTTCGACCCGAAAGTGGTGACGGGCACGAAACCGGCGGGCATCCTGCTCGATGAGACGCACGTTATCGCGGAAGCGCCTGACGCAGACCGCGTGATCGGCCAGCTTCGCGGCGGCCTGATCTCGCAACCCGAAGGGTTCTTGATCCAGATCACGACCCAGTCCGAGCGACCGCCGTCGGGTGTCTTCGCGGCGGAACTGTCCAAGGCGCGCAAGGTTCGCGACGGCACGCTGAGCGCGCCGCTGCTGCCGGTGCTCTACGAGTTTCCCGAGGGCGTGGACTGGCAAGAGCCGAGCAACTGGCACCTCGTCACGCCCAACAACGGCCGGTCGATCACGGTCGAGCGACTGATCCCAGACTACGAGGCGGCGCGCGAGGCAAGCGAGGCCGAACTACGACGCTGGGCCAGCCAGCATCTGAACGTTCAGATCGGCGTCGCGCTGCGATCCGATGGCTGGGCAGGTGCGCAGTTCTGGTCGCGCGGCCACGGCGGGCCTCGATCGCTCGACGAGCTACTCGACCGCGCCGAGGTCGCCACGATCGGCCTCGATGGCGGCGGCCTCGACGACCTGTTCGGCTTCGCAGTCATCGCGCGCGAGCGCGAGACGCGCCGCTGGATGCTCTGGGCTCATGCGTTGATCAGTCCCGAGGGGCTCGACAGGCGCAAGGCCAACGCCGCGCTCTACCAGGACTTCGCCCGCGACGGCGATCTGACGGTGGTTGACGGCCTGCCCGGCGATCTGGAGTGGATCAAGGCGCATGTCGGCCTCGTGCTCGATGCCGGTTGCCTCGCGATGGTCGGCGCAGATCCCGCCGGCATCGGCGGCGCGGTGGATGCGCTCGCAGAGATCGGCGTTTCGGAGGAAACGAAGCTCCTCGTTGGCGTGCCGCAGGGCATTCGCCTGATGAACGCTGCCAAGACCGTCGAGCGCAAGCTCGTGGACGGCTCATTAAAACACTCCGGCTCGCGCCTGCTGGCGTGGTGCGCCGGTAACGCCAAGGTGCGCGCGACCTCGACCGCGATGATGATCGAGCGCGCCGCCTCCGGCTACGGAAAGATCGATCCGCTGATGGCCTCATTCAACGCCGCGCATCTGATGACGCTCAACCCGACCGTGGCCGGACCGGCCTCGGCGTGGGCGATGCCGTGTTGAGTTGGGTCGAGCGGCTGCTCGGCCGCGACGAGAAGAAGGCGGTCGAGTTCGCCGAGGGATGGCTCGACGCGGCTTTCGGCTATTCGCAGTCCTGGACCGGCGAGCCCGTCACTGTGTCGACGGCTCTCCAGGTTCCGGCATTCTATCGCGCGGTGATGGTCATCGCCGACGGCATCGCGCAGCTGCCGATTGTGCTCATGCGGCCTGTCGACGGCGGCATGGAGCCGGCGACGGATCATCCGCTCTTCGACCTCTTCGCGCGCAAGACGAATGCGTGGCAGGACTCGTCGGAATGGGTCCGAACGACGATGATGCACAAGGCCAGCACCGGCTGCGCTGTTTCGTGGCGCAACGTGGTCAATGGTCAGATCCGAGAACTGATCCCGATCAAGCCGGACAACGTGCAGATCGTGGTCCGGCAGGATCTTGAACTCGAATACACGATCAGCCTGGAGAACAACCGCACGCTGACGCTCTCGCGCAGCGAGGTATTCCATCTGCGCTCGCCGTCCTGGGACAGCGCGCGCGGTCTCGATCCGGTCCTGCTCGGACGCCAGGCGCTCGGGCTCGCACAGGCGAGCGAGCGCAGCCAAGCGGCGCTTCACAAGAACGGCGTCCGCACGACCGGCCTATTCACGCTCGACGGCAACCCGTCGCAGGAGCAGCGCGACCGAGTGCGCGAGGCGATCGCCTCGATGTACGGCTCGGCGTCGAACGCCGGGAAGCCGGTGCTCGCGAGCGGCGCGCTCAAGTTCACGCCGACGCAGATGACCGGCGTCGACGCGCAGCACCTCGAGACGCGAAAGCACCAGATCGAGGAAATCGCCCGCCTCATGGGCGTTTTCAGCATCATGCTCGGGCACGCGGGCAACAACTCGCCGACCTTCGCGAGCGCCGAGGCGTTCTTCGCGGCGCATGTCCGCTACACGCTCCAACCCGAGATCAAGGCGATGACCGCCGCGCTCAACGCGCAGCTGCTCACCGACGACGAGTGGCGCGCGGGTCTGCGCTTCACGATCGACACATCCGAGCTTCTGCGCGGCTCGCTCGCCGACCGCGCGCAATACTACGACCGCGCGATCCGCGGCGGCTGGATGACGCGCAACGAGGCGCGCGAGGACGACGGGTGGAACCCGCTCGATGGCCTCGACAAGCCGCTGTTCCCCTTGAACATGGGCGAGGTCGTCGGTCAGGGCTCGGATGCGGACGTCGCGTCGCCGGTCGACGTCGAGGACGACATCGAGGACGACAACGGCGCGAAGAACCCGTGGAAGCCGACCGACGAGATGGCGGCGAACGCGCGGCGTGCGCTTGCGTGGCGCGACGAGTTCGGACGCGGCGGCACCGCGGTCGGCATCGCCCGAGCACGCGACATCAGCAACGGCCGCCGCCTGCCGCGCGACACGATCATGCGCATGGTTTCGTTCTTCGCGCGCCACGAGGTCGACAAGGAGGCCGAGGGCTTTCGCCAGGGCGAGCCCGGTTTCCCGAGCAACGGCCGCATCGCATGGGATCTGTGGGGCGGTGACGCAGGCCGCGCATGGGCGAACAGGATCGCCGATCGGATCGAGGAGCTGGGCGAATGAGCAACGGCGTCGCGAGCATCGCGCTTGAGGTCAAGTTCGCGCCCGACAAGCCCGCCGGATCATTCTCTGGCTACGGCGCGGTCTACGGCAACATCGACGAGGGCGGCGATATGATCACGCCGGGCGCGATGGCCCGCAGCCTCGCGTCATGGTCGGCCAAGGGCGGCCTGCCCAGCATGTATTACAATCACGACCGCGCGAAGGGCGCGGTCGGCGTCTGGGACAAAATGGCCGAGGACCAGAACGGCCTGCACGTCGAGGGCCGCATCATCGGCCTCGACACCGACGAGGGTAAGATGACCTACGCGCGGCTGCGCGAGGGCGCGATCAAGGGCATGTCGATTGGCTACCGCGTCCCCGCCGGCGGATCGAAGATGGGCACCGGGCGTCCCGGCGAGCCGCGCCGATGGCTCAAGGCCGTCGATCTGCGCGAGGTGTCGGTGGTCGATGACCCGATGAACCCGCTCGCGAAGCTCGCCTATCTCAAGAGCGCGCCCGCGCTCATTCTCGACGCGCGCGGCCTGGAGGCTGCTCTGCGCGACGAGCACAAGATGTCCATCGCCGAGGCCAAGAGCCTCGTTTCGGTGGTCCGTCGTCATCTGCGCGATGCAGGTGATGATCACGCCGACGCCTCTCGTGATGACGAGGTCGAGGCTTTGGTCGCGTCGCTGAAGCGCGCGGCTTCCATCCTCTCCACGAAAGGTTAGTCCAATGGAACTCAACGAACTGAAGGGCGCGGTCGATGCTGTCGGCTCCGCTTTCGAGGCCTTCAAGGCCACCAACGACGCGCGCCTGGCCGAGATCGAGAAGAAGGGCTCTGCCGACGTCGTGACGCGCGACAAGCTCGACCGGATCGAGACGAGCCTGTCGAAGTACGAGAGCCTGAACCAGAAGCTGGTCCAGGCCGAACTCGCGGCGAAGAACGCCAGCGAGACCGCCGCCGATCTGGCCGCGAAGCTCAATCGCATGGGCTCCGGCAAGGCCGCGCCCGAGGCTGACGAGGTCAAGGCGCGCGCGAACGACTGGATGCGGGCCGTGGTCCGTTCTATCGCGCGCGGCGATGGCGCTCTGTCGGAGAGCGAGCGCAAGAGCCTCGACGGCGTCGCCGCCGAGATGAAGAGCCTCTCGCTGTCGCCCGACACGCTCGGCGGCTATCTCGCGCCGACCGAGTACGTCCGCGAGATCATCAAGGGCGTTGTCGAGGTCACGCCGTTCCGCGCGGTCGCGCGCACGCGCCAGACCACGCAGAAGGCGATCCAGCTGCCGAAGCGTACCGGCACGTTCTCGGCGCAGTGGGTGCAGGAACAGGGCACGCGCTCCGAGACCACCGGGCTGACGTACGGGATGGATGAGATCCCGACGCACGAGATGTATGCGCTCGTGGACATCACCAACCAGATGCTCGAAGACGCCGCCTTCAACGTGGAGGCCGAGGTTCGCGCCGAGGCCACCGAGCAGTTCGCGAAGGCCGAAGGCGCGGCGTTCCTGAGCGGCTCGGGCGTCGGTCGTCCGTTCGGCTTCTTGAACAACGCCTCCATCGCGACCGTGAACAGCGGCGCGGCGGCAGCGCTGACGGCTGACGGTCTGCTGAGCGTCTACTACGGCATCAAGACCGACTACGCGCGCGCGGCGGTGTGGATGATGAACCGCTCGACCATCGGTCAGATCCGCCGCCTCAAGGACGGCGACGGCGAGTATCTGTGGGCTCCTGGCCTTGCGGGTGGCGTGCCGAACACCATCAACGGCGCGCCCTACGTTGAGGCCGCTGACATGCCGGATGTCGGCGCGTCGGCCAAGCCCGTCGCGTTCGGCGACTTCCGTCGTGGCTATGTGATCGTGGATCGCATCGCGATGGAGATGCTGCGCGATCCCTACACCCAGGCGACGAGCGGCGCGGTCCGCATGATCTTCCGCCGCCGCGTCGGCGGCCAGGTCGTGCTGCCCGAGGCCATCGTGTTGCAGAACGTCGCCCTCTGATCTGACTGAGAAAGGACCATCCCAATGGCCTCGAAAGACCTCCACAACAACATCGACATCAAGCGGGCAATCTCGCCTGTGTCGGTGGCCGACAACACCGCCCAGGTGTCGCAGATCGTGGACACGCGCGGCTACGAGAGCGTCGAGCTGGTCATCGCGACCGGCTCGATTGCCGACGCGGACGCGACGTTCACCGTCCTCATCGAGGACGGCGACAGCCCGACGCTGGCCGACAACGTCGCGGTGTCCGACACGTTCTTGCTTGGCACCGAAGCCCTCGCGGGCTTCCAGTTCGATGACGACAACGAGTGCCGGAAGATCGGCTACGTCGGCGGCAAGCGCTACGTCCGCGCGACCATCACGCCGGCCAGCAACGCCAGCGCGGCGCTGCTCTCGGCGGTGTGGGTGCTCGGCAACGCGCGCACCGCGCCGACGTCGAACCCGCCGGCCTGATCTGACTGGGCGGCGGGCTTCGGCTCGCCGCCCTCTCTACCGAACGAGGTGCTCACATGAGCTATTCGACGCAGAACTACGACGCGCAGGGCGGCGCGCTCACCGTCATCGGGGGCGAGCTTCGCATCTCGGGCGGCTACGTCTCCGGCGGCGCGATCCTCAACAAGCGGCAGCGTTTCACCATCGCCGAGATCAACGCGGGCGCGACGCTCCTGCCAGCGATCTCGGGCAAGAGCTATCGCATGGTCGCGGCCAAGGCGATTGCTGTCGGCGGTGCCGCAGGTGCGGTCACGACGGTCGATATCACCGGCACGGTCTCGACCTCGCGCAAGCTCGTTGCGTTCGCGCAGGCGAACCTGACGCAGTCTGCGGTCGTCGTTGACGGCGGCACTGGCGGCACCGTCCTCGCGGACGGCGCCTCCTACACCGCGAACGATTCGGGCACGGCGATCCTCGTCAGCAAGACGGGCTCGAACGTGACGACCGCGACGCACATCGACGTCATCTTCGACTACGTGGTCGAGTGATCCGATGAAGGTCGAGCGCTATAGCGTCTCGGTGACCACGGCGGCGGATGGGTCGGCAACGGCCTATTCGCCGACGATCACCGGCGCAATCTCGTCGATCGCCTACGTGGCCGACGGAACGAGCCCCTACGATGCGACGGTCGATTTCACGATCACCGCCGAGAGCACGGGGCAGAGCCTTTGGACGCAGGCGAACATCACCGCCAGCGGCACGCGCGCGCCGCGTCAACCGGTCCACGAGCAGGACGGCACGGATCGCTTCTTTCAGGGCACGTCGAGCGAGCACACTGTCTGCGACCTGATCTGCGTCGCCGACGATCGCATCAAGATCGTGCTCGCGCAGGGCGGAAACGCAAAGACCGGCCGCTTCCTCATCACGGTGATCTGATGCTCTCGATCCTCGTGCCCGCGACATCCTCGCGCCTGACCACGCTCGACTCGGTCAAGCGCGAACTGTCGATCGCGGGCACGAGCGAGGATGCGCGGCTGCTGGCCTACATCGATCAGGCCAGCGCCGTGATCGCCGACTACCTCGGCCGTCCGCTCGGTCAAGAGACGTTGCGCGAGACGCTCCGGCTCTCGGCGTCGTCCGAGGTCATCATGCTGTCGCGCTGGCCGGTCGCCAGCGTGTCGAGCGTGGTCGAGGACGGCGCGACGCTCGTCGCCACCGACTACGAGATCGACCGCAGCTTCGCCTATCGCCTGTTCGACGATGAGCGCGCATCCTGGCCTGCGGTCAAGATCGCGATCACCTACGTCGCGGGCTACGACTTGCCGCACGGCGTGCCGGCGGCGATCGAGCGCGCCGCGACGCAGCTCGTCGTCGCGATGAATGCCTCGCGCGGCCGCGATCCAGCGCTTCGCAGCGAGAGCGTCGAAGGCGTCGGCTCACAGTCCTGGCTCGATCCGCGCAACGGCGGCGGGCCGCTTCCTGACGGCGTCGTGGCGCTGCTCAATCCCTATCGCGAGGTCATCGTATGAGCGGCACGTTCAGCCTTGGCGATTTCTCCATCGGCGCAGCCGCGACGCAAGTCGGCGATGTTGTCGATGATCTCAGCGGCGCGCTTGCCGTCACGCTCTCTGCGCGACTGGCCTATGGCTCGGGCGGCACATCCTGCTATGCGGTGGTCGAGACCTCGCTCGATCAGGGCGTGACCTGGGTACAGATCGCGCGCTTCGATTTCACGACCTCGGGGCTTCAGAAGGTGATGACCGTTTCTGGTCTCACGCCGCGCATCGCCGCCGCGACCGCCGGAAGCCTTGCCGCAGACACCGCGCTCGATGGCGTGCTGGGCGACCGGCTGCGCGCGACGGTGGTCTCGACGGGCACCTATGCCGGATCGACGGTGGTCTCGGTCCGCGCCAACGTCCGATGAACACGCGCGGCGCGATTGACCGGCTCGGCCAGGTCGCGCAGCTGCGGCGGCTGACCGGCATCGGCGCGAACCAGGTCTGGCACGAGGTCACGCTGCGCGTCTTCGCGCGCCAGTTCCGCGCGCAGGAGATCGTGCCGGGCTCGGGGCTCCAGCAGGGCGACCGACAGGTCATCGCGCACGTCGCGGAGATCGAGGCGGCGCAGTGGCCAGCGCCACCGCGTCGCGACGACAAGCTGATGTTGGAGGGTCGCCTTCTGAACGTGCAGTCGGTCGAGACCGTGCGCGTGGGCGAGGCCGTCGAGCGTTACAACATGGTTTGCCGGGGATGATCTCGCGGTCGCCGCGCATCTTCGCGCGCGAGATCACGGTCGCATCGAAGAACCTCTTTCCGGCTCAGGTCGAGGCGCTTCTTGAAGACGCCGCGCGCCGCGAGAAGGCGCGCGTGCTGGCCGAGCAGACGCAACGCGCGGGTATCGCGCCAACCACCGAGACCATCGTGGACGGACGGCGCGGCGCGCCTATCGACGCGGCGACGGACAGGTCCACCATCATCATCGAGTACGAATACCTCCGCGAGATCGCCGCATGGCTCCTTGACACGCTGGAGCGCGGCGCGGTGCGTGGACCGACAGGCGTATATGCGCGGTCCTTCATCCTGCTGGTCGACGGCACGCAAGCCGAGGTCGGCGCGATCACGCACGAAACCAAGAGCTTTGTCGTCGCGAACACGCGGCCCTATGCGCGACGCTTGGAGGTCGGGAAGACCCGCTCAGGCGCGCCGTTCGTCGTCGACGACAGTCGCTATCGCTACGTCGACAGCGTCGCGAAGGTCGCGAAGGCTCGCTACGGCAACTTCGCCGCGATCCGACACACGTTCGTGACGCTCAACGGCGCCTATCGTCTTCGCCGCGCGCAAGGCAAGCGCCGCGACCGTCAAGCGGGATCGGAGATCTCCTATCCCGGCATCCGCGTTTCCAAGCTGTAGGAGGCCCTGAAATGGCCGTTACGATCACGCTTTACAATCACACCGCCAAGCTGTTCGCAGAGGGCGCCAACGTGCCCACCGACACCTACAAGGTGAAGCTCTACACGGTCGCGACATTCAACGCGACGCACACCACGCTCGCGGGTGTCGGCGGCACCGAGGCGACGACCGGGACCGGCTACACCGCCGGCGGCCCGTCGCTCGCGAACGTGGCCGTTACGACGGTCACCACCAACGACGCGCGCTTCGATGCCGACGACGTGACGTTGACGGCGTCCGGTGGCTCGATCACCGCATCCTTCGGCGTGATCTACAACGACACCGACGCCAACGATCCGCCGCTTGCATTCATCGATTTCGACGGCTCGCAGAGCGCGGGCGCGGGCACCGACTTCAAGATCATTTGGGACGCGAACGGCATCTTTAGCTTCACGGTGGCCTAATGGCTGATAACGTCGGCATCACTCCCGGCTCCGGCGCGAAAGCCGCGAGCCGCGAGGTCAGTTATAGCGGCGAGACCGCGCAGGTACAGGTCGTCGGTCTCGCCGTTCTCGACGGCGCGAACGACGCGAAGACCGTCGCGGATGTCAGCGGCTCGAACCCACTTCCGACGCAAGAGAGCGGCGGCGCGATGTCGTTGCTGTCCCGCATCCTCAACGTGCTGATGTCGCCGATGGGCTTCGACCGATCCCTGTCGCGACAGCGCGTCACGGGCATCATCGAGAGCGGCACGGTGACGACGGTCACCACCGTGACGACCTGCACCACGGTCTCGTCGCTCACGAACGTTGCCGCCGTCGGCGGCTACTCGGCGCAGGTGGCGGTTCTGGGCATCAATCTGACCGCGTGGGCGCAGTGCGTCCGCGCGCGCATTACGTGAGGTAGGCACATGGCGAACACCTTCAAGAAAGTGATCGACCGCATGATGTGGGCGCAGGTCGCGCCCGCGCCGAACGCGCACGCGGCGGGTACGTCAATGTGCGTCGATATGCGCAGCGATGTCTCACGGCATCCGTTCGTTTTCGAGTTGATTTCGACCACGGCCCTCAACCGGTTCAACATCATCACAAAGGGCTGGCAGCTTGCGATTAACCCCGGCGCCGCCGCTGTCGCCGCTTCGTCGACCATGTGTTTCGTTCCGTCGTTTGCCGCTGTCGGAACCATCGCAGCGGGCGCAACGACGACCAGCTTCGCGCTCTCGACTGCGCTGCCGACCGCTGTCGGCCTCAACATGTTGGCCAATCGTGGCGGCTCGGGCGAGTACGGGTTCAAGATCCGCCTCATCGACACCACGGCAGGCAAGACCGAAGAGCGATTCATCGTCGCTAACACCGCAGGCACCACGCCGACGATCCGCGTGGACAACCCATTCACCTTCACGCCTGCCTCCGGCGCGCGCTACGAGCTTCTCTCTGGCCGCGTAATCATGCTGTCAAGCGGCGCGCCCGCTGCCGCGTCGTGGCGCAGTTTCGAGGTCGCGACGAACACCCTCGCGAACCTGTCGAACACCAACCTCCCGACGATGGCGACCGATAGCGCGCTGCTCGTCATAGATGAGCAATACACGCCCTACAACTGCGAGCCGGGCGAGGGCATGGTCAAGGGAACATCGGAGTACGACAACAACTTTGTATCGCGAAAGGCCCTCGTCGCCACGGCAACCGCCGCCGGCACGATAACTGGCCAATCGACCGGCGGCGATGCCGTGGTGGTCGCCAACGAGTATCGCAATTTCCAGATCCGCATCGTGCAAGACACCGGCACGCCTGCTGCTGTCGGTCAGCGCCGCCTGATCGCGTCGCACACCGCTGGCGCGTCTCCCGTCTACACGCTCGGCACGAACTGGACCACGACGCCGTCGAGCACGGCCAAATTCGTGATCGAGCAACCCAATCAGATCGTGCTGCGGACCGCCGCCAACACCACGACGTACACGTACAACTACACCGACGCCTCGCAGAACAACGGCACGACCACCATCGCATCGAACGCGTGGTCCACGACCTATTTCGGCACCGCGCCTGCCGCGAACGCTGCTGGAAATCTCTGGTGTCCGTCGTTCGGCATCGAGGTGGACGTTGCGCGCAACGCGCGCCACAGCTTCAACTACTTCTTCCGTGGCGGCGCGGCGACCCTCGATGTTCTCGACATCGCGGGCGGCACGACCGGCGCGTGGACGGGCGCGATCACCTACGACGGCAACGTGAACGCATTCGGCGCGGGCACGTGCGGCGCTTATGCGCCCTACGGCCAAGAGGGCCGGTTCAGCTACATCAACGTCTATGTCGCGTCGCAGATCTCGCAGATCTACCGTTTCGACGTGAAGAACCGCGTGTTCAGCCCGTACACGCCGACCGACTTCATTCAGTCTGGCACCGCCGCGATCGGCGGCCGCATGGCGGCGTATGCGGCGATCGATGGCACGGACAAGTACGACGTCGTGCTGCTTCAGTCGCACCTCTCCACGATCAGTCAAGAACTGATCCCGCTGGTTTGATGGGGTCCGCATCATGACGCTTTCCGACCTCATCACGCTCGCGCAGAACCGCCTCTCCACCCTCAATGGCGCGCGCGCGTCGGCGGTGGCGACGGGTCAAGACGACCGCATCGCCGTCCTCGACGCCGAGATCGCGGAGACCGAGGACACGCTTGAGCAGCTGCGGAGTATCTGAGATGGAGACGCTCGCCGACCGCCTCAAGCGCTCCGACCTCGCGGCGCTGCCCGACTGGGACGCCGCCGCGCGGCTCAACGCGCCGGACCCGACACTGCCGGCGATCATTGAATGGCGTCCGACGCAGATCGGCATCGGCACCATCCTCGATGCGCTCGGGCCGACCGCCGGGGCCGCGTTCCTCGACGCGCTGGAGACGCTCGCTGAAACGACGCCAACGATACGCTGGGGCCTGGAACTGATTCGCGGCTCGGGCCTCGACATTTCGCGCCCGTCCGCGCGCTCGCAGCTCGCGACGCTGGTCGCTGAAGGCATACTGCAGCAGTCCGCGGCCGACGCGCTGCTGGCGCTGTCGCGCGTCGAGCGGCACCCGTCGTGGGCCGAGTCGGCAGGAATGCAGATCGACGCGCGGGCTGTTGGCCTCGCGCGCGGAGGGCGTTGAACGTGGCAACCGCAAAATGGGCAGCGCCGTCGACCCGCTCGTCGAACATCCTCTCGACCGTCGCGAACTCGCTGGCAAACGGGTCGGAAAGCTCGACGGTCACCTACGACAACTCGACAAACCGCGACCTCTACGCGCTCCTCACGCTCAAGCTCGGCAGCATCACGCCTTCGACCGGCGGCAGCGTATCGCTTCGCATCACGATCAACGACGGAACCGACACTAGCGACAAGGTCGGCGGCGAGGTCTACGTCCTGCCGCTGACCTCGGGCGCCTCGGCCAAGGTCAACGTCGTGCGCGTACAGCTGCCGCCGTTCTCCCTGCGGATCTCGTTGGTGAACAACGCGGGCGTCACGCTCGCGTCGTCCGCAAACGAACTCTACGTTCGACCCTGGAACGAAGAGAGCAATTGAAGTGGCTCGCGGTCGGAGCGACTACGAGACCGCACAGATACAGGGGCGGCTGTGGACGCCTGCGGTCGTCCCGCTCAAAATGTGGCTCGACGCGAACGACCCGGCGACCGTCGTGGCGGACTCAAATGGCGTCAACACTTGGAAAGATAAGACCGGACTCCTGTCTGATTTCACCCAAGCGACAACAGCAAACAAGCCGACGCTTGTCCGACACGCCTCAAGCGGCGGACTTCAAGCCATTTCTTTTGACGGGACCAACGATTTCCTGGAATCGTCCAACGGCATCACGTCGGGCACTTTCTCGGGCACGCTGACGCTGTTGTACGCCGCGACGCGCACGAACGCATCGCAGGTCGCGACATTGTTCAACGAGAGAATTGCTGCGGACTACAAGGCTTTCGAGTGGTCCAGCGGACCAAACTACATTGGATATGGCGGGTCAAGAATTACCACTTACTCCAATGACATCGGGTCAATGAACTTTCACGGGTTTACAACCTACAGCAAGTTTATCAACGCCGGAGGAGCGGTGGTCACTCAAACCTACGAAGGCCCGACAAAGAAAGATTCTGCGTGGCTGAATGGCAGCAGTTTCACGAGCAGCATTTCTGTATACGACTTGAGCGCGGTTCCCAGCATCGCGGGTACGGCCGGGTCTCGCGTCGGCGGATCCAATATCACCCAAGCAAACCCTGTTGGTTTCTGGCCGGGATCTATCTGCGAGATCCTGGCGATCACAGACACGCTGACAGTCCGCCTCCGCGTTCTCATGGAGGGCTACCTCGGCTGGAAGTGGGGATACCGGCTGGCCGCCGACCACCCGTTCGCCAACCGCCCGCCGCTGATCGGGGACTGAGATGTTGAGGGTCAGGCAGCCGGTCACGACGTATCTAGACCCGACCGTATATGTACGCCCTCCGGCAGCGCTCATCTCGATTTCCGCGAGCGCGCCTCAAGTCTCCGCCGGAAAGAGCGTTTCTGCGCCGACCGCATCCATCCTCATGGGCGGCGAGGTTCCGGCGATCCGCGCAGGCACGTCCGTTGCAGCGCCATCGCAGGCCGTCACCATCGCGGCGCTCGCGCCCGCCATCAGCGCAGGCAAGCGCATCGATGCGCCTGCAACGACCGTCGCCATCGGAGCCCTGACGCCATCCGTCCGCGCCGGGAAGAGCGTCGCATCCCCGGCGGCAGTAATCGCGGTTGCTGCAAGTGCGCCCGCCGTCAGCGCGGGCAAGTCGGCTTCAGTACCGGCCGCTGTCGTATCTGTTTCGGCGGTGTCGCCATCGATCTCAGCCGCGCAGCCCGGCATTCAGGGCCTGCTGTTCCTCTTCGCGAACCTCTATGGTGCAGGAGCGGTCAGCGTTCTGGCTCCTGCCGCCACGATCACCGTTTCCGCATCCGCGCCGACAATCCAAGCAGCATCCGGCGTCAACATCGCGTGCCCGACCGCCGCCCTCCTTATGGGCGGCGAGGTTCCCGCAGTTCGTGCGGGCAAGTCTGTCTCTGTCCCCGCTGCCACGATCTCGCTCGCCGCAACCTCGCCTGCGCTCCGCGCGGGTAAGTCGATCACCGTTCCGGCGGCCTCGATCTCTGCCGCGGCGCTCGCGCCGATTATCGGCGCAGGCAAGCGCATCGATGCGCCGTCCGCCACGATCAATCTGGCGGCGATTGTGCCGTCCGTGGCGAGCGGAAAGTCGGTCGCGGCACCTGCGGCCGTCATTTCGCTTTCCGCCGCTCCGCCGACGATCCAGGCGGCTTCAGGCATAAGCATTTCTGCTCCCGCCGCCAATTTCCTCCTCGGCGGCGAAGCGCCCGCGATCAGCGCGGGCAAGTCGATCTCGGTCCCGGTCGCATCGGCGCAGGTTCTCGCGGCGCTTGCGCCGCAGGTCGCGGCGGGCAAGTCGATCTCGGTCCCGGCCGCCTTGATCACGATCACCGCCGCATCGCCGACGCTCGCGGCGGGCAAGGCGATCGAGGTCGCATCGGCGGCGATCGCTATCGGCGGCATCCCGCCGGTCATTCAACTGATCGCGCCTCCCGGCACGCTCCGCGCGATCAGGGACGCCATCAGGAGCGCCTGGGATGCGCGCTGGCCGCACGGAAGCACCTACCGGGTGCTCTGGCAGCAGAACGACAACGAGAGCGTCCCTGAGCCCGGCGAGGCGCGCGCGTGGGTGCATGTCGTCGTGGACTTCGACGGCGAGGACGTTCGTGCCTATGTCGGCGGGCGCGAGGCGTCCGACCGCGAGTGGCGCGGGACGGTCGAGATCCGCGTGGTCGCCGAGACCGGCTACGGTGACGACGCCGCGCTCGACCTGCTCGATGACGCGGTCGGCGTCTACCGCTCGCGCCGCGAAGCGGGGCTGTCCTTCCTTGAGGGCTCCACCGAGATCTTCGACAGCGCGACCGAGGACGGCGCGTGGTTCATCCGTGGCACGATGATGCCCTGGACGTATGAGTACCGCGCATGAGCCTGCGCAGCACGATCCGCACTGAGATCAAGGCCGTCTGGGATGCGCGGTGGCCGCACGGCGAGACCTACCGCGTCATCTGGCACGAAAACGCGCATCCCGACACGCCGACACCGGGCGAGGTGCAGCACTGGCTGCATCTGCACACCGAGTTCAGCCGCGAGGAGATGCGCGCATTCGGCGGCGGCTCGCTTGCCAATGAGCGGCTCTGGTTCGGCGCGGTCGCGGTTCGCGTGTTCAGCGAGGTCGGCATCGGTGAGGATGTCACCCTCGACCTCCTTGATGCCGCCGTCGTGGCGCTCCGCGCGCGGCGCGCGGGCAATCTGACCTTCGTCGGACCTATCGTCGGCATTGCCGACACAACACGCTCAAACGGCGCGTGGTATAGTCGCGGCGCGTCGATCCCGTTCCAATATCGCTTCCAGGGCTAAGGAGACCCGATCATGCCGATCAGTGAAGGCGTGCAGTCACGCATCGTCTACAAGGCTTACAGCAGCGGGTCGATCACGGCCAACAGCGAGCCGAGCACCGCGACCGATCCCGGCACGTCCGGCGGTCAGGTGCTGCGGCGCGTGTCGTCGTCTCTGAATCTCGTCAAGGACGCCTATCAGTCCGAGGAGATCCGCACCGATCGACAGATCGCGGACTTCCGCCACGGCCTGCGGCGCGTCGAGGGTTCGATCTCGGGCGAGCTTTCTCCGAGCACCTACTTCGAGCTTCTGGTGGCCGCGCATCGCGACACGGCGGTGTCGGCGCTGTCGCTATCAAACACGCAGTTCACGAGCGTTACGAGCGACAACTCGGCGTCGACGTTCACCTTCACCGCTGGCGACCCGGTGACTTCGGGCCTGCGCGTCGGCGATATCATCCGCTTCGGCACGCTCGCGGCGACCGCGAACAACGACCGGAACTTCGTGATCCGCTCCTTCGGCGGCACGAGCAATCGCACGGTCACGGTGTCGCCTGCGCCGACCACCGACGCGGTGGCCGATACGACCTTCACCGTCACGCGCCCGGGCAAGACCACGATTGTCCCCGCCAGCGGCTTCACCGCGCGCAAGTTCGGCATCGAGGAATATCGAGAGGATCTCGACCTCTCGCGCCTGTTCACCGAGTGCCGCGTTTCTGGCTACTCGATGAGCCTTCCGGCGACTGGCCTATCGACCGTCGACGTGTCGGTCATGGGCCGCAATGCGGTCTCGTTGTCCGCCGGCAGCGCGCCCTACTTCACCGCGCCGACCGCCGCGACGTCGACCTCGGCCTGCGCCTCGGCCAACGGCCTGATCCTGTCGCCGGATGCGGGCTCGTCGCCGCTCGGCATTGTGACCGGCATCGACATCGCGCTCGACCTCGAAGCCGAGATGCAGGCGGTCATCAATCAGAACATCGCGCCCGAGATCTTCCTCGGCCGCGCGAACGTGACCGGCACGGTGTCGGCGTTCGTCGAGGACTTCGCGTTGTTCAACGCGTTCCTGAATGAGAGCGAGCTTCAGCTCATCGTGCGCGTGGATAGCGGCTCGGCGGCGAATGCCGAGGCGATCTGCATCTACCTGCCGCGCGTGAAGCTCGGCGGTGCGGATATGCCGCTGTCCGGCGCGAACGGCCAGACCATCTCGCTGCCGTTCCAGGCGCTCCGCTACACCGGCGCCGTTGCGGGCAGGGACACGACCACGATCCGCATCCACGACACGGCGGCTTGAGCATGTCTCGTTTCACCGGTCTCGCCGCGTCGGTCGACAAGCCGACGCGGTGCTTCCTCTCGATCCCGGTCGCGGGTCGTCCGCCGCTCGTCTCGCGCGACGGTGATCAGGCCTACATCGACTGCCTGTCGCTCGACAGTCGCGAAGCCGGAGCGCAGCGACGCGCTTCGGCGATCGCGCGCCTGGAGCGTCGAGCCGCGCGCCTGACCGCCGACGACATTGAGGCCGAGCAGGTCTCGATGCTCGTGGCGCTGATCGTCGGGTGGAGGCTCTACTCGCTCGCCGGTGACCCGCTCGACGTCGCGTGCGACGAGGCGGCGAAGCGCGAACTGATGAGCGATCCGACCTTCGCCTGGATCCGTCGGCAGGTGGAGGAGCACATCGGCGACCTGGGAAACTGGCTGAGCGCGACGGCGACTTGATCGCTTTCGCGCGTCACCGTTTCGACCTCGACCTGCCGCGCAAGGGCGGTCGCAAGCGCGACCATCTGGAGAGCGTGGCGCGTCAGATGGGCCGCCGTCCGGCTGGTCTCGATGGTCCGCCGATGCCAGCATGGGGTGAGCACATCTGGTCGGCGTGGCTGGATCTGCACCAAGGTCGCCGCGTCGGCTTCAACGGCGCAGAGCCGCTGTCCTGGGCTGATCTCCACGCATGGTCGAGGCTGACCGGCGCGGAGATGCGGCCTGACGAGGTGGCGCTTCTGATGCGGATAGATCGCGAGTTCTTCGCCGTGCGCGGCGAGATCGAGGGGAAGAAATGATCAACGCGCCGAAAGAATCGGTCCTCCGCGCTGGCCTCGACGCGAGCGAATACACGCGCGGCGCGCAGGAGATCGACAGGGCTAACACCGAGATCTCCGCGAGCAGCGGCCTGGTCGAGCAGTCTCAGGAGAAGATGACCCGCTCGCTGGTCTCGTCTTCGTCCAGCATGGATCGCCTCCAGGCATCGCTCGACAAGGGCTTCGCCTCGCAGCTGCGCTATGAGCAGATCGTGGACCGCGTCAACTCCGCGATGGAACGCGGGCGCATCTCGCAGGAGCGTGGCGCGCAGATCATCAGCCTCGCGCAGCAGCGCTACATGTCGGCCGCGACGGCGACTGCGGCGATGGGGGCGGCGACTGCGGCGGCGGCGACATCTGGCCGGAACTTCGGCGCGGTCGCTCAACAGGCGGGCTATCAGATAGGAGACTTCGCGTCACAGGTCGCCTCCGGCGGCTCAGCGGTGACAGCTTTTGTCCAGCAGGGCTCGCAGATGCTCGGCATGTTCGGCATGTTCGGCGCGGTCGCTGGCGCGGCTCTGGCTATCGGTGGCGTGGCGTATCAGATGTGGGCGGCGCGGGATGCGGCGAAGGAAACCAAATCCGAGATCGAATCGCTCACCGATGCAATCAAGAAGTTCAACGACGAGGCCGCCGAGCGATCTCTTGGGGATCCTGGCGAGCGCGCACGGCGGCGGCTCGCGGACCTAGAAGGTCAACTCCGAGAAGCTCAGGCCATCCGCGACGCTCTCATGCAGCAGGGGATTGGTGGCAGAGGCGACGAGTTCGGCGCGGCTGCGATGGTCGGCGCGACGCAGCCGGCCATCCTTGAAGCACAGATCAAGGCGCTCCGAGAGCAGATCCCGATATACGATCAACTGCGAAAGGCAGCAGCAGATCGGACACAGGAAGAGCGCGAGCAGGGATGGCAGCTTGACGGCATCCTTGAGAAGCAGCGCGAGCGTCGGCGCATAGAGGAAGAGGCCATCCGCGCGCGCGAGGAAGCGTCGAAACGCCTTCTGGCCGACGTCACCTCACTCGAAAACACCCTCGACCCGCTGACCGCCGCAACGCGGCGCTGGGCCGACCAACAGGCGCTTTTGGCCCAGGCTCTCGACGCCGCCATCATCAGCCAGGAACGCTACAACGAACTGGTCGCGATGTCGGACGAGGCGTTCCGCAAGGCCACCGAGAAGCAGACCGAATACCTGACCGGCATCGAGAAGCAGTCGCGCGAGAACGAGAACCTCGCACGCGATCTTGGCTTGTCGTTCCAGTCCGCTTTCGAGGACGCGATCCTGCGCGGCGAGAAGCTGCGCGGTGTGCTGGCCGGTATCGCGCAGGACATCGCGCGCATCATCCTGCGCCAGACGGTCACCACGCCGCTCGCCGGTCTCGTCATGGGCGGGCTCTCTAGCGCCTTCGGCGGGCTGTTCGGCGGATCCAGCCTCGGCGACATTCGCGGGCCGGGCGGATCGACCAGCATTCCGTTCGGCGGGCCTCGTGCTCTCGGCGGGCCGGTCGAGGCGGGCAGCGCCTACCTCGTCGGCGAGCAGGGGCCGGAACTGTTCATGCCCGGTCAGTCGGGCCGCATCATCCCGAACGGACAGACCGGCGGCACCGTGGTCAACCAGACGATCCAGATCAGCGTCGGCGTCGCCCAGACCGTCCGCGCCGAGATCGCCGCGCTTATGCCGGCGATTAAGCGCCAGACCGTCGATGCGGTGGCAGATGCGCGGATGCGCGGCGGATCGTTCGCGGCGGCGATGGGAACCTGATATGACGATCACCTATCCGATCACCCTCCCGACATCCGGCGGCTATGCGCGCGTCGAGTTCCGCATGGGCAACGTGGTCGGCGTCTCGACGTCGCCGTTCACCCTCCAACAGCAGCTGGTCCGACACCAGGGCGCGCGGTGGGAGGCGGACGTCACCGTCGCCGAGATGGAGCGTCCCGCCGCCGAGGAATGGATCGCCGCGCTAGCCTCGCTGCGCGGGGCTTGGGGCACGTTCCGCCTGGCAGATCCCGGTGGCGCGACGCCGCGTGGCACATGGGCCGGAACGCCTCTGGTCAAGGGCGCGGGTCAGACCGGCGAGACGCTGCTGGTCGATGGCTTCTCGGCGGGCGCGACGGTCAAGGCGGGCGACTATTTCCAGATCGGCGACCGGCTCTACAAGGTGCTGGTGGACGCCACCGAGAGCAGCGGCGAGATCACGCTCGATATCTGGCCGCGTCTGCGCGAGAGCCCGGCGGACAACGCCGTCGTGACGACGAGCGCCGCCAAGGGCTTGTTCCGCCTCGCGTCGAACACGCAGGGCTGGGCGCTACAGGGCTCGGGGCTGCGCTACACGCTCGCCTTCGGCGCGGTCGAGGCGATCTGATGGCGCGCGACCTAACCGCCAGCGTCATCACGCAGCTACAGGCCGCGTCTGTCGAGGTCGGCATCCTGTTCGAGGGCGAGTTTGCCTCGGGCTGGGTGCGCTTGTGGTCCGGCATCGGCAACCTGTCCTGGGACAGCAAGACATGGTCCGGTGTCGGCACGCTCCTCGGCATCTCGGCCATCGATGAGACGAACGAGATCCGTGCCTCGGGCCTGACGGTGACGCTGTCCGGCGTACCATCCGACCTGCTCGCCGCCGCGCTTGGTGACGCGCGCTCGGGCAAGACCGGCCGCGTCTATCTCGCGTTCTTCTCCGGCGGCTCGGTGGTCGCAGACCCGGTGCTACAGTTCGAGGGCCGCCTTGACGTTCCGGCCATCGAGGACGGCGAAGACACCGCCACCATCGCCATCAGCTACGAGAGCGAACTGATCGACCTGGAGCGCGCCCGCGAACGCCGCTACACGCCCGAGGATCAGGCAATCGATTACCCCGGCGACCTCGGTTTCGCGTATGTTGCGGCATTGCAGGACGCGCAAATCACATGGGGTCGCTGATGATCGCACGCCGCGAAGATTGGCCGTCGAGGCTCGCCGCCGCGCTCGAGGATGCGCGCGACAAGCCGTTCGAGTGGGGCGTGCATGATTGCGGCCTATTCGCGGGCGACTGCGTCCGCGCGATGACCGACACCGACCCCGTCGCGCTCTATCGCGGCCAGTATACCGACGAGGAAGGCGCGCGCGCCGCGATGCTCGCGCTGTCCGGCGGCGGGCTGCGTGCGGTGTGGAGCAAGGCTCTCGGTCCGGCGATGAACAACGTCCTCATGGCGAAGCGCGGCGACGTCGTGCTGGTCACGACCGACTATGGCGAGACCGAGGCCACCGGGATCGTCGCAGGATCGCGCGTGGCGTGCCTGTCGCAGTCGGGGCTACTGATGATGCCCTCGCGCTGCATCGTCGCTGCCTGGGGCGTCTGATGCCGTTTGTCGGGGCCGCTGTCGCCGCCGCCATTGGCCTGACAGGAACGGTCGCGACGGTTGTGGCGTTTGCCATCAACATCGTCGTCTCAATCACCATTTCCGCTCTTGCCGGATCGATCTTCCGCCCGAAGCTTCCGAAACTCTCCGACCCCTTTGCCGGCGCGCAGCGCACGCAGACCGTGCGGGAGCCGATCACGCCGTGGCGCGTGGTCTATGGTCAGGTGCGGACCGGCGGTGCGATCACGTTCCTTCACACCACCGACAGCAATTCCAAGCTGCACCTCATCATCACGCTCGCCGGTCACGAGGTCGAGGAGATCGGCGACATCTACTTCGATGACGAGATCGTTCCGCTCGACGGTGCGGGCAACGCGACCGGCAAGTATGCCGGCTACGTCCGCGTTCAGAAGAAGCTCGGCACCGATGGGCAAACGGCCTTTGCGGATTTGATCACCGAGGCCTCCGACAAGTGGACCGCTGACCACCGCCAGCGTGGCCGCGCGTGCATCTATGTGCGCTTGACGCACAACTCCGATCTCTTCGCGTCCGGCATCCCGAACATCACGGCGGTGGTCAAAGGCAAGAAGGTCTACGACCCTCGGACCAGCACGACCGCATGGAGCGCGAATGCGGCGCTCTGCCTGGCCGATTATCTCACCGACCCGATACGCGGCCTGGGCGTGGACTACGCCACGCGCATCGATGAGGCAGACCTGATCGCCGCCGCGAATATCTGCGACGAGAACGTCACGCTGGCGGCGGGCGGCACCGAAGACCGCTACACGATGAACGGTACGTTCGACACATCTCAGAGGCCGAGAGACATCATCGCGTCGATGACAGGCGCAATGGCGGGCCGCGCGTCGCTGGTCGGAGGGACGTGGTCGATCTTCGCGGGCGCATACACCGCGCCAACCATCACGCTGACCGAAGCCGATCTGCGCGGGCCGATCCGCGTTTCGTCGCGCTTGAGCCGCCGGGATCTGGCGAACGGGGTCAAGGGCACCTTCGTCTCGCCCGACAACAAGTGGCAAGCCTCGGACTTCCCACCGGTCTCGAGTTCGACCGCTGTCACCGACGACGGCGGCGAGCGGCTCTGGCGCGATATCGATCTGCCGTTCACGACTAGCGCCGCCACCGCGCAGCGCCTCGCGCGCATCGAGCTGCGCCGCGCGCGGCAGCAGATCAGTGTGCAGCTGGCGGCGAAGTTGACGGCGTATCGACTGGTGCCGGGCGATGTCGTCGGGTTGACAAACACGCGTATGGGGTGGACATCGAAGCCATTCGAGTTGACAAATCTGCGCTTCGTGGTTGACAGCGACGGCAGCCTCGGCGTCGATCTCGATCTGCGCGAGACCGCATCGACCGTCTACGATTGGACGGCGGGCACCGACGAGGAAGAAGTCGATCCCGCGCCGGACACCGATCTGCCGAACCCGTTTTCTGTCAGCGCGCCGACGTCGCTGGTCCTGGCGAGCGGCGACGCCGAGATCCTCCAGCTGGCCGAGGGCTCGGTCATCTCGCGCATCAAGGCGACGTGGACCGCGCCAAGCGACGCCAGGGTCGCAAACTACGAGCTAGCCTGGAAGAAGAGCGCCGAGACCGACTGGGACAGCGTTCTTTCGTCGGCATCGGTCTCGGTCGGCTACGTCGCGCCGGTCGAGGACGGCACGGCCTACGATGTGCGCGTGCGCTCGATCTCTGGCCTCGGCGTGGTGTCGGGGTGGGTGGCAGTGACGGGCCATGTTGTTGAGGGCAAGAGCGCGCCACCGCCGCGCCCTGACACGTTTCAGGTCGCGCGCGTCGCGGACGGAACGCGGCGCTTCACCTGGAGCCTCGCGAGCGTTCCGGCTGATGTTCGCAGCGGCGGCGGCTACCGCATCCGCTACAAGACCAGCAGCACGACCGACTGGTCGAGCATGACTGCGCTCCATGAAGGGCTGCTCATCTCGTCGCCCTACGAGACGGCGGATCTCGCGAGCGGGACATACTGGTTCGCGGTCAAGACGGTGGACAGCAGCGGGAACGAAAGCACCGACGCGCGCTTCATCGCGTCTGCGGTGCTCGGCGATCCGCCGCTGCGTGATGTGCTGCTCCAGCGGATCGAGCAGTCGCTTGTGTGGCCGGGGACGAAGACGTCGTGCTTCCTCGACCGAGATAACGCACTCCACGCGACCAGCAGCCAGAACTGGTCGAACCTCCCGAGCGCTTGGTCGAGCCTTGCCGCGACCTGGGACAACATCCTCAACAACAACAGCCCGATCCGTTACGAGACGCCGGTCCTCGATCTCGGGGCCGATGTGAACTTCACGCCGCTGGTGACGGCGGTGGCGAATGGCACCGTCACCCTGGAAATGAAAACGGGCACTCAAGCCGATGGCACCGTCACCGGGTCCTGGGTGGCGCTGGCGCTGGTCGAGGGCAAGCGGTATGTGCAGATCCGCGCCTCGGTGTCTGACACGACGCCGGTCCTGTCTGGCCTGACGACCATCATCTCGTCGTCGTCGTATACGGACACCTACGAGGACGTGAACACGGCGACCGAGACGGCGTCGTGGTTCTCCTCGGTGGCGGCGGGGCACTTCAAGATCGGGGCGCGCGGCCAGCTGGCGGCGATCAGCACCGCGCGTATCCTCGCGCTCCAGAACGTCGGCGCGGGCTGGTCGTGGGAGTTGATAAGCAAAACGCAGATCGTCAACTCTGAGCCAGCGGCCGAGTTCAAAGTATACAATTCCTCTGGTACACTCGCCAATGCTACAATCGATGTAGAGCTGAGAGGACCACAGGCATGACGCTCCCGACGAACGCCTCAAAAGCGAACCTCGACAGCGCGACGGACGATCCGAAGCTCGCGCGTCCTGACCTCGCGGACCTGGTGGACAAGTTCAACGACTTGCTCACTCACCTCAACCTCTCAACCATCACCAGCGGGCCAGCGTCGATACCGCTCTCGGTGGCGAACGGCGGCACGGGCGCAGCGACAGCCGCAGCAGCGAGGACGAACCTCGGCGTCGAGGACGCCACCGAAAGCGCCGCAGGGCGCATCGAGATCGCGACGCAGACCGAAGCAAACAACGGCACCGATGACACGCGCGCGCTGACGCCGCTCAAGCTGGCGAACATCAGTCCGGCGTCGGTGACCTACTCGACCAGCGACCAGATCCTCATCCTTGACGCGAGCGACAGCAACAAGCTGAAGCGCGCAACGGTGACGACGGGCAAGGTTCTTCAAGTCGTCAACACGACGTCATCGGCAGTCGCCACGAACACGACGGCGATGCCATATGACGACACCATCCCGCAAAACACCGAGGGCGCGGAACTGATGACGGCCACGATCACGCCGTCGAACTCGAGCAACAAGCTTCGCATCGACGTCACCGTGTTCTGCGCCTCGTCCTTCGGGGACATGGTGGTCGCGCTGTTCCAGGACAGCACCGCGAATGCGCTGGCGGCGGGTGGGCATGACATCATCAACCGCGCCAACGCGATGATCGAAATCTCGTTCTCGCACTACATGACCGCCGGCACGACCAGCGCCACGACGTTCAAGGTGCGCGGCGGGCAAAGCAATGGGGGATCGACCTTCACCTTCAACGGCGACAACGGCGCGCGGCTGTTCGGCGGCGTCTGCGCATCCTCGATCACCGTCACCGAGATCGCAGCATGAGCGATCACATCGACCCGCGCGATTTCGGACGCCTCGAGGCCGAGGTCGCCGCGCTCAACAAATCTGTCGAGGCGATGGCGGCTGACCTCAAGGCCGTGCGTTCTGCACTCGACGCAGCGGGCGGTGGCTGGCGGGTGCTGATCGCTGTCGGCGCGGCATCCGGCGCAGTGACGGCGCTGCTCGTCAAGCTCCTACCATTCCTGCCGCTGCGCTGATGCCGACGCCGCCGATCTCGCGGGCCGAGGCTCACCGCCGCATCGACGCCATCGAACAGGCGCTGCGCGAGGGCGGCACCCCGATGGGGGTGATGTCGCGGCGCGGAGAGCGATCGGCAGTTCGCATGGCGTTCGACCGGCTCGGTCTGCGGCAGAGCGTGAATCGGCTGTCGGTGCAGAAGATCGAGGCCGCAGCCGGACGCTTGATCGACTGGTCGCTTTCGCCGGACGCTCGCATCTCTCCAGACACCGCGCCGAAGCCGCGCTTTGATCCGCCGTCGATCCCAGACGCAGACGTCCCGGTCGAAGAGCTGATTGAGAAGCTGGAGCGGAACTACCAGCGCCGAGCCGAGCACAAGGCCGCGAAGACCTGGGCACGTTTCACGCTGCACGACGACGGTCCGTATTGCCTCGCGGTGGTAGGCGATCCTCACCTCGATGATCCCGGCACCAACTGGGCGCTGCTGCGCCAGCACCACAAGCTGATGCGCCGCGCGCATGTCCACGGCGTTTGCCTGGGCGATGTCGTCAACAACTGGGCGGGTCGCTTACAGCGCCTATACGCCGAGCAAGAGGTGACGCGCACACAGGGCTGGAAGCTCGCGCAGTGGTTCTTCTCGACGGTGCCGTGGCTGGTGATCGTGAAGGGCAATCATGATCTCTGGTCCTCCAGCCACGGCACTGGCGATCCGCTCGACTGGATGTCGCGCGGTGGGGCCATGCTTGAGGACTGGTCCGCGCAGTTCGAGGTCGCGACGCCAGCGGGCCACGCCGTCCGCATCTGGGCGGCGCACGATTTCAAGGGGACGTCGATTTACAATCCGCTGCATGGTCCGATGCGCGCGGCCAAGTTCAGCGGCGGCGACGCCGATGTCTACGTCGCGGGCCATCAGCACCACTGGGAATTGTTCAATGGCGAGGACGCAAACAAGTCGTCGCGTCCGTTCTGGCTCGCGCGGGCGCGCGGCTACAAGTTCCTGGACGCCTACGCCGACCAGCACCAGTTCGGCTCGCAGAAGCATGGCGCGACGATTGGCATTGTGGTCGATCCGTCGCGCGAAGGACCGGCGGCGTTGCACTGTTACGCCGACTTGGCCGAGGCCGTCGAGATCATGGAATGGAAGCGCGCGCGGTGGGAGGCGGCAGCATGCCACGACGCAAGGCCGGATACGACGATCCCGAATGGGCAGAAGCCGCCTCGCACACGGGCGAGATGATGCAGGGCTCCATTCATGAGCTACGATCCGCCGATCCGCCAGGACGACCCTATGAGCCGCAACGCGGGCCGCTCGGCTTCTGCATCGACCCGGCGGCGTATCGTTCCGGCGGTCGTCGTCGTCGCGTGGCTGCGCGTAGGCGAACCGATCCCTGATGGCTGGCGCGTCGCCGCGCAACGCGCGACGCATCACCATCGACATGCCTTCCTCATCGAACAGGTGACACCGTGATCGCTGCCCTTCTCCCCGCGCTCGTCCCGATCCTCGGGAAAGCCATCGGCAACCTAATTCCCGACGCCAGCGCCCGCGCTCAGGCCGAGGCCGAGATCGCGAAGCAGCTGCTCGCGTCGAGCGCGGAGCTTGAGCGCGCGGCCGGCGATATCGTGCTGGCCGAGGCCAAGAGCGAGCATTTCCTCGCGGCGTGCTGGCGTCCGATCCTGATGCTGACCTTCGGCGCGCTCATCGTGGCGCGGTGGCTCGGCTACTCGGCGCCGGGCATCAGCGAGGCCGAGGTTCTGAAGCTCTGGGACATCGTCCAGTTGGGTCTCGGCGGCTACGTGATCGGCCGCTCGGCAGAGAAGATCGCGCCGCAGATCGCGGACGCGCTCAGGCGCAAATGACCCGCACCCTCACCGCCCGAGACCGGCAGCGCCTCGTCGGCGTGCATCCCGACCTCGTGCGCGTTCTGGAGCGCGCCGCACGCGACGGCGCGATCGAATGGTTCGTGACCGAGGGCGTGCGCTCGATGGACCGGCAGGCCGAGCTAGCGGCCGCCGGGGTATCTCGCACGATGAGATCGCGCCACCTGACCGGCCACGCCGTCGATCTCGCGGTGCGCGGCGGCGAAAGCGGCGTGCGGTGGGACAGGCCCGCCTACGAGGCGCTCGCGGTCGAGATCCTCGCGGCGGCGCAGGCCGAGGGCGTCGCGATCGAATGGGGCGGGCACTGGCGCAGCTTCTTCGATGGCCCGCATTTCCAGCTGCCCTGGCGGGACTATCCCGCCTGACGCGCGAGCTGCTCGGCCCGCTCCGCGTCCCGCCGCGCTTCCACCGCTAGGCATGCGAGCCGGAGCGGCAGGTAACTTGGCGTCCGGCACCTGCCGGAGGCCCATCGATTGATGGTGACGCGGCTGACCATCAGCGCCTCCGACATTTCGAGGCGCCATCGGGCGCCCCACAAGAGGAACCCGATCTCGGAGAGGGTGGCGGGGGTCATGCGCTGATCGAGATGTCGACGTTTTCGGGCCTCGCCCATCCCCGCGTTCCGGCTGCCCACGCGGCGTATTCGGCTTCGCGCCACACCGCCGGGATCTCCCGGCATTTGTCGACGGCGGCCACGACCTCGGCGAACAGGGCCGAATAGTCGGCGATGCCAGCGGCATTGAGGACCGCTTCCGCCGCGCGCCGCGCGCGGTCGGTGTCGTCCTGATCGTGACTGCGCGAGCCGTGCCATTCGATGCTGAGCATGTTCATTGTCGTTCTCCGTGTCAGGGTAGCGGGCGGCGCGGTGCGCCGCCCCAAGGATCAGGCGTAACGGATCTTGTCGAGCGTGCGCTGCTGGCGCGGCGTCAGCGGGCGCGCGAACGTGTTGGCGCACCAGAGGCTGTAGGCCGCGCCCTGGTCGGACTCGCGCAGGACGGCGAGGAGCGCGACCAGATCGGCGCGGCTCACAGCCCACCAGCGGCGGGTCGCGTCGTCGTAATGCGCCCAGCGGCGCGGCGACAGACGGACCATCAGCAGCGCAGCGGCGGCGCGGGAGATGCGGGTTTCGGTGGTCTGGGGCATCGTCGTTCTCCTGTCAGAGTGACGGGCGGCGCGCGGTGCGCCGCCCTGGGGTTGTCACAGATTGCCATCGCGCAGCGCGCGCGCCACGATGGCGATGTCGTCCTCGTTGAGCGCGCGTGAGCGCCTGCCCTCGGCGTGGATCGTGACGGCGCCGGTCTGGTCGCAGATCTCGACCTCGTCGGCGTTGAAGAGGAAGGCGATGCCATCGACGAGCGCAACCGGCTCGGTGCGGGCGGTTTCGGCGATTAGGGCGAGGTTGTCGGCGTGGGTCATGTTCGTTCTCTTTCGGAGGGTTGGGCGGCGCGGGGTGCGCCGCCCTGGGGTGGTCAGACGATCACGCCATCGGCGTCCGTAATGATCGGCTGCGCCAGCGCGCCCAGAAATCCGATCTGGAACGCTCCGTAGCCAGGGCTCCCCGTGGCAAACCCGGCGGCGATCGCCTCGGGCATCGACCCGATGAACTTCGCGCCGGGCACCATCTGAGCGGCGCGGGCGACACCGGCCTCGTAGCCGGTCTTGAGGGCCTGAACGTAGATTTCGGTCTGGGTCATTTGTCGATCTCCGGTTCTGGGCGACACCGCGCCGCCCGATGGAGAGCAATGTAGGGACCGCCCCTGCCCGTGTCCATATTTACCGACACGCAATCCGCGCAACCCTGCTATGCGCGGGACGCATCACCAACTGCCGCTCCGCTCCCGCGCCTCGATCTCCATCGGATGCCGGTCGTATCCGTGACGCATTAGGAGCCAGAGATAGAGCGCGACGAACCGCACCGGCCCGAGGCGGCGCAGCTGATCGAGGTGGACTGCCTCGTGGGCGCGTAGACCGGGGTCGTGGAGCCGCTCGGGCACGAGGTAGGCCCGGCCCCAGGGCATCGTGATGCCGCCGTAGCCGGCGGCGCGGAGCCACCACAGGAGCGGACCGCGGGCGCGGCGGAAGGGGTCAATGGTCATTCTTCGCGCTCGACCGGGTGCGTCGCCGGCTCGCAGAAATACTCGGCGATCTGCGCGCGCAGGCGGGCGTTCTCGGCGCGCATCCGCTCGACCTCGGCCCGCGCCCCGTCGCGTTCGGCGAGCCATCGCATCACCGGCACGGCCATGCTGTTGACGAGGCTCATGTATCACCATTGCAGAAGCATTCGGTGGCCCTGCCATCTTCCGCAAAGAGATCGGCGCTGGCCTCGACGTTGGCGGCTATCTGGCTGTATGGAGGCCAGTCCTTGCGCCATCGAGCGCCCGTCAGGCGCTCTTGCTCGACCCACCAATCCGCAGAACCGTGGACGTCTCGCATGATCGCGCGCACGGTAGCGATCGGCTTGAGATAGCACAGGTCACAGTTTCCGTGCGGCGTGCGTCCGTTGACGTTCTGCAAGTTCAGATCGAAGTTCTGCCGCTGCCAAAACGCCGCAACATCGCGCTTCGTGACGCCAGCCGTCGCGAGCGGGCATACCACATCCCGCTTTCCTTCGTTGGACGCCTTGATGCTGGCGACCCGGTGCATTTCGTCGGCGCGCAGCCCGACCGCCTCGGTCCACTCGGTCCAGCCTCGCGTCTCTTTCAGCATCCGATGCATGGCGCGGATCTTAAGGTCGGCGGTGCAGAACCTTGCGACCACGTTCGGCAGCATCTTCTTGCGTCGGATCAGCGCAGCAAACGGCTCGCCGTCGCGGCTGGCCGTTTCGTAGGTCGCGACGCGCCACCGCTGCGGAACCTCGTCGTGGTCGGCGTACTCGACCCACGCGATCGGCACACCCCACCGTGCGCCGCAATCCCGCACAAAGTCCAGCGTCTGCGGCATTTCCTTGCCGGTGTTGGCAAAGGCCACGATGACGTCGCCGGGCAGCTCTCCGCTGTGCGCTTGAATGATCCGCCACAACATGTATGCGCTGGTGCGACCGCCGCTGAAGGAGATGACGGCGGGGCCTTCGATGCGGAACGGATCTCGTGTTCGAAGCTGTTCGGCGTCCGCGCTCATCGTCCGCCCTCCTCTGGATAGGGGTCTCTTCCCGCCTCGATCTCTCGACAAACGCGGCGCAACT
>DBCG01000047.1:0-24006 GCA_002292945.1 Proteobacteria bacterium UBA964
GCTCGAATTTTTCCTTGGACACGGAATAATCTCCTGGATCTTCTGACGTGACGACTAACGAACCAAAGGACCTGAATGAAGACTCTCGACGATCGACTGGAGCTCACGACCGGAATCGAACCGGTGACCTCGTCCTTACCAAGGACGTGCTCTACCGACTGAGCTACGTGAGCAGAAACCTGGAGCGGGTAGTGGGAATCGAACCCACGTCATCAGCTTGGAAGGCTGAGGTTCTGCCATTGAACTACACCCGCCCAACACCAAAGTTAGCAACCTCGTTGGTGGAGGGGGTAGGATTCGAACCTACGAAGGCGTAAGCCGGCAGATTTACAGTCTGCTCCCGTTGGCCGCTTGGGTACCCCTCCGCCGTAAAACGAGCCGCCTATTCTGGGTGGACGAGGCAGGGGTGTCAATGGCCGCGCGGGGGCTGGAGGGAGGGCAGGATGCTCGCGGGTCTCGATCCCATCGTGATGTTCTTCGGTCTCGGACTGCTGGCCGGGGCCCTGAAGGCCGATCTGCGGCTACCGCCCGCCATTTACGAGTTCGTCAGTACTTTGTTGCTGCTTGCCATCGGCATGAAGGGCGGCATCGAGCTCGCGAACGGCTCGACAGCGGGCCTAT
The DNA here is from genome assembly GCA_002292945.1 of Proteobacteria bacterium UBA964. Taxonomy (GTDB): domain Bacteria; phylum Pseudomonadota; class Gammaproteobacteria; order Steroidobacterales; family Steroidobacteraceae; genus UBA964. The sequence goes on from DBCG01000047.1 coordinate 622, forward strand.
TGCTGCAGATCCCGCTTACCCTTCTGCTTGGCATCTTACTGACTTTCCTAGCGTTTTTCATCCTGCGAGGCGTCGGCAGACTGGATCGGACGAACGCGGCTGCGGTCGCCGCGCACTACGGTTCGGTCAGTGTCGCCACCTTCGCGGTCGGCGTCGCGTTCCTCGGCCGAGCCCAGATCCCATTTGAGCCCACCTTGCCTCTGCTGCTCGTATTGCTCGAGGTGCCGGCGATCGTCATCGGCATCCTGTTGGCGCGGGGTCTGCATCCCGGCACCCCTTGGGGCGAGGTCGGGCGCGAGGTGCTGCTCGGCCGTAGCGTGCTGCTGCTGCTTGGCGGTCTGCTGATCGGCGCCGTGGCGGGCAGCGAGGGGCTGGAGCCGGTCAAACCGCTGTTCTTCGACCTGTTCAAGGGAATTCTCGCCATTTTCCTGCTTGAAATGGGCCTGATCGCTGCAGATCACTTCGGTGGATTCCGCCGCCACGGGCTGTTCATGGTCGGATTCGCATTGCTCATCCCGCCGCTCTTCGCCCTGATCGGCATCGGGTTCGCGGGGCTGATGGGTCTCGGGACCGGTGGCGCGGTGCTGCTGGCGACCTTGGCGGCCAGCGCCTCCTACATCGCCGCACCGGCCGCGATGCGCCAGGCCGTCCCCGAGGCCAACCCCGCGCTCTCGCTCACCGCAGCGCTCGCGATCACTTTCCCCTTCAATATCCTCGTCGGCCTGCCGCTGTATCTGCGGCTGGTCGAACATCTGTTGCCCACCTGAGGCGCCCATGACCGGACTCGCCGATTCCCACCGCAAGCTCGTCACGGTGATCACCGAAGCCAACCTCGAGCGCGACCTCATCCGCGAACTCGATGCGCTCGGGGTCGCCGGTTACACCGTCACCGACGCCCGCGGCCGCGGCGACAAGGGGCTGCGCGCTTCGCACTGGGGCCACAGCAGCAACATCCGCGTCGAGATCGTCTGCGACACACCGCTCGCCGAGCGGGTGCTCGCGCGGCTTCGCGAGAAGTACTACGCGCATTACGCGATCGTGATGTGGGTGGTCGACGTCGAGGTGTTGCGCCCGGACAAGTTCCGCTGATGGCCGGCGCAAGTTTCCTCGCCCTGCTCGATGACATCGCGACGGTGCTCGATGACGTCGCCGTGCTCTCCAAGGTGGCGGCAAAGAAAAGCGCCGGTGTGCTGGGCGATGACCTCGCGGTCAACGCCGAGCAGGTCTCGGGCGTGCAGGCCGCGCGCGAACTGCCCGTGGTGTGGGCTGTCGCCAAAGGCTCGCTCGTCAACAAGGCGATCCTGGTCCCGGCGGCGCTGCTCATCAGTCTGTTCCTGCCGTGGCTGATCACGCCGCTGATGGTGCTCGGCGGCCTGTTCCTCTGCTACGAAGGCTTCGAGAAACTCGCGCACCGCTGGTTGCACCCCGCGGAAGAGACGGCCGCCGCGCGCGCGGCCGTCAGCGCAGCGGCCGCGGACCCCGAGGTCGACCTGATCGCTTTCGAACGCGACAAGATCAAAGGTGCGATCCGCACGGATTTCATCCTCTCGGCGGAGATCATCGTGATCACGCTCGGCATCGTCGGCACCGCACCGCTCGGCACCCGCATCGGGGTGCTGGTGGCGATCGCGCTGCTGATGACGGTCGGCGTTTACGGCCTCGTCGCCGGCATCGTCAAACTCGACGATGCGGGGCTGCACCTGACGCGCCGCGCCGGCACCAGTGCCGGCGCCCGCCTCTCGCGAGGGATCGGGCGTGGTCTGCTTGCCACGGCACCGCGCCTGATGCGCGTGCTCGGAGTGGTCGGTACCGCAGCGATGTTCCTGGTCGGCGGCGGGATCCTCACACACGCGCTGCCCGCCCTGCACCATCTCGGCGGCGACGGGGTCCTCGGCGGACTGATCAAACTCTTGGTCGACGGCGGCACCGGTGTCGTGGCGGGCGCACTGGTACTGGCGGGTGTGCGCCTCGTCCACCCGTTCGTGAGCCGCAGCCTGCAACGGCTGAAGGGCTCGCCGGCGGACTGAACAGGCTCACCCCGGAGGCGCAACGGCGATACGCGCAGCGCGCGCGAGTTCGGCGACCAACTCAGGCGGCAAAAGACGCGCCTCGCCCGGCCGCAGGTCTTCCGGCAATCCGACCGGTCCGTAGCGCAGCCGCGTGAGACGGCTGACCTCATGTCCCACGGCGCTCCACAGGCGTCGCACCTCGCGGTTGCGGCCTTCATGCAAGATGACGCGGAACCAGGCATGACCCTCGCTACTGCCCTGCGCTTCGATGCGGTCGAACCGCGCCGGTCCATCCTCGAGCGTGACGCCACGGCGCAAGCGCTCGAGCGTCGCGGCATCAGGCTGGTCGCGCACGCGCACGAGATACTCTCGCTCCACCTCTGAGGACGGATGCATCAAGCGATGCGCGAGTTCACCATCATTGGTGAAAAGCAGCAGGCCTGCCGTGTTCACATCAAGTCGCCCGACCACGATCCATCGGCCGGCAGGGGGCGCAGGCAAACGATCGAACACGGTCGGTCGACCTTGCGGATCGCTGCGGGTCGTCACTTCGCCGAGCGGCTTGTGGTAACCGAGCACCGCGCCCTGCGACGACGAGGCCGTCCCCATCGCGTGCTGCGACACCGCTCGCCCATCGACGGTGATCCGGTCTGCAGGGCCGACGCGCAGACCGAGATCGGCCGGCTCACCGTTGACCTGCACGCGCCCGGCACGGATCCATTCTTCGATGGCGCGGCGTGAGCCGAGCCCGAGGCCGGCGAGGACTTTCTGCAGCCGCTGCGGCGGCAGGGGGACATTGGTCATGCGTCACCATGATACAAGCGGCACATGCCCGTCACCGCACCATAACCTGGGGTTATGACGGCATCGCCTTCTGGACCCACGACCGTCATCGTTGCGGCCTATGCTGCATCCCATGATCCACGACAGCATCCTCTCAACGATCGGCAACACGCCCATCGTTCGCATCAACCGGCTCGCCCCCGCGCACACCACGATGTTCGTGAAGTGCGAGGCGTTCAACCCGCTTCACTCGGTGAAGGACCGGCTGGCGATCGCGATCATCGAGGATGCCGAGCGCCGCGGCACGCTGCGACCCGGCCAGACGGTCGTCGAGGCCACTTCGGGCAACACCGGCATCGCGCTCGCGATGGTCTGCGCCGCCAAGGGCTACCCGTTCGTCGCCGTCATGGTCGAGACCTTCTCGGTGGAGCGCCGCAAGATCATGCGCGCGCTCGGCGCCAAGGTGATCCTCACGCCCGCTGCCGAGCGCGGCTCGGGCATGGTGCGCAAGGCCGAAGAGCTCGCCGCCCGACACGGCTGGTTCCTATCGCGGCAGTTCGAGAACGAGGCGAACCCGGCCTATCACCGCAACACCACCGGACCGGAGATCCTGCGGGATTTCGCCGGTCGACGGCTCGATTTCTTCGTCTCCGGTTGGGGCACGGGCGGCACGCTGACCGGCGTCGGTCAGATGCTCAAGCTGGCGCGGCCCGAGGTGCAGGTGGTCGCCACCGAGCCTGCGACCGCAGCGCTGCTGTCGGGTCAGGCGTTCACACCGCACAAGATCCAGGGCTGGACACCGGACTTCGTCCCGAAGGTGCTCGACCGCAGTGTCGTCGACCGCATCGTGCTGGTCAGCGACACCGAATCGCTCGACACCGCGCGCGCACTCGCCCGCGAGGAAGGCATCTTCTGCGGCATCTCCTGCGGCGGCACCTTCGCCGCCGCGCTCAAGGTCGCGCACGAGGCGCCAGCCGGCTCGGTGCTGCTCGCCATCCTCCCGGACACCGGCGAGCGCTACCTGTCGACGGCGTTGTTCGCGGACCTGCCCGAGGGCAGCGATCCGGAACCGTGAGCGGCATCGCACCGCTGCCCACGCCGCTGCGGCTGCAGCGCGGCGGCGAACTCTTCGAGGGATCGATCGCTTTCGAAAGTTGGGGCAGCCCCACGACGACGCGGGACAACACCATCCTCCTCTATACCGGCCTGTCGCCGTCGGCGCACGCCGCCGCGACGCCCGACGATCCGCGACCTGGCTGGTGGGAGCCGCTGATCGGACCCGGGCGCGCGCTCGACACCGACCGCTATCATGTGGTCTGCGTCAATTCTTTGGGGAGCTGCTTCGGCTCTACCGGACCGGCCTCCGTCGACCCACGCACAGGTCGGCGTTACGGCAAGGATTTCCCGGAGCTGTCGCTCGAGGACATCGCTCGCGGCGGTCGCGCGGTGCTCGACCACCTCGGCATCGAGCATGTCCACACCCTCGTCGGCGCCTCGCAAGGCGGCATGGTGGTGCTCGCGCACGCCGCGCTGTTCCCGGGCGACGCGCAGCATCTGCTGTCGATCAGCGGCACCGCGGCGGCGACACCTTACGCGATCGCGCTGCGCAGCATCCAGCGCGACGCCGTCGCGGCCGATCCCGCCTTCAGGCAGGGCGACTACCCGGCCGACGCACCACCGCGCAACGGCCTCGCGCTCGCCCGAAAGATCGGCACCGTCACCTATCGATCGGCTGACGAACTGCTGCAGCGCTTCGGTCGAGCGCCCTCACGCGAGGGACGCGACTTCGCGGTGCAGGACCATCTTGCGCAGCAGGGCGCACGCTTCGCCGAAAGCTTCGATGCGCACTGCTACCTGCAGTTGTCGCGCGCGATGGACCGGTTCGACCTCGCTGCGCATGGCGATCCGGTGCAGGTGCTGCGCCGTGCCGCGCTGCGCTCGGCGCTTGTCGTCGGAGTGCGGCGCGATGCGCTCTTCACCCTCGCCGAACAGGCAGCGCTCGCCGCCCTGCTGCGCGCGGCGGGCGTCGACACCGAGTTCGCAGAGCTCGACAGCTTGACCGGGCACGATGCGTTCCTCGTCGACTTCACGAGCTTCGATGCGCTGCTGCGCCCCTGGTTCGCTGCGCGCGTCCCCGCCGACCTGATGCCGGACATCACCTAAGGAGATCATGACCATGCGCCCGGAGACCATCGCCGTACACGGCGGCTATACCCCCGACCCGACCACCAAGGCGGTCGCCGTCCCGATCTACCAGACGACCTCCTATGCGTTCGACAGCGCACAGCACGGGGCGGACCTCTTCGACCTGAAGGTTCAGGGCAACATCTACACCCGGATCATGAATCCGACCAGCGATGTGCTCGAAAAGCGCGTCGCCGAACTCGAGGGCGGCATCGGCGCACTCGCGCTCGCCTCAGGCAGCGCCGCCGTGACCTACGCGCTCATGACCATCGCCGGCCAAGGCGACAACGTCGTGAGCTCCGGGGCGCTCTACGGCGGCACCTACAACCTCTTCGCCCACACGCTGCCGCAGTTCGGCATCGAGGTGCGATTCGCCGACTACTCGGACCCCGCGCAGTTCGAGCGCCTGATCGACTCGCGCACCAAGGCGGTGTTCTGCGAGAGCATCGGCAACCCGCTCGGCAACGTCACGGATCTCGCGGCGCTCGCGCAGATCGCGCATCGCCATGGCGTGCCTTTGATCGTCGACAACACCGTGCCCTCGCCCTATCTCTGCCAGCCCTTCGACCACGGCGCCGATATCGTGGTCCACTCGCTCACCAAATACCTCGGCGGCCACGGCAACAGCATCGGCGGTGTGCTCGTCGACTCCGGCAAGTTCCCCTGGGCGGAACACAAAGCGCGCTTCCCGCAGCTCAACGAGCCGGATGCGTCGTATCACGGCGTGGTGTACACCGAAGCGCTCGGGCCCGCGGCCTTCATCGGCCGTGCGCGGGTCGTACCGCTGCGCAACATGGGCGCGGCGATCTCACCGTTCAACTCGTTCCTCATCCTGCAGGGCATCGAGACCTTGGCGGTGCGCATGGACCGGATCTGCGACAACACGCTCGCGATCGCTAAGTTCCTGCAGTCGCACCCGGCCGTCGGCTGGGTGAAGTACGCCGGGCTCCCGGACCACCCGCAGCATGCGCTCGCGCAACGCTACATGGGCGGACGCGCGTCGGGCATCCTGACCTTCGGCGTGAAGGGCGGGCGCGCCGCGGGCGAGAAGTTCCTCGATGCGCTCAAGCTCGTGATCCGGCTCGTCAACATCGGCGACGCGCGTTCGCTCGCGACACATCCGGCATCGACCACGCACCGACAGCTGTCACCGGCAGAGCTCGCCAAGGCGGGTGTCTCCGAGGACATGGTGCGTCTGTCGATCGGCATCGAGCACATCGAAGACCTGAAGGAAGATCTCGACCAGGCGCTGCGAGCAGCGGGCTGACGCGAGACCCCGGCCGCAGTCTCGGAGGATCAGTCGCTCATCCGCAGGCGCTCTTCGCGCATCACCGTCGGGTCTTGCGCCCTTTCGCTGCGGAGGTCGGGCGGCGTGCCGTCTTGCCCTTGGGCTTGGCCTTTGGCTTGGCCTTGGCTTTCACCGGCTGCGTTCGGGGCTCCTCGACCTGCACCTGCAGCACGCGGAACAGGCTGTCGATGAACTCCTTGCGCTCACCGGCAAGGCGGGCCTCGTCTTCAGTGCTGAAGTCGTGGGCGTCCAGTTCGCCGCTCGCCAAGCTGCCTTGGCGGACTTGGATGGCCTCGAGCGCGGCGAGCCGTTCGCGCAGCGTCCACACTTCGCTGCCGAGCACCACGACCATGTTCAGGATCTTGTCGATCGCGGGGTCATCAAAGAAATAGGGGCGGCCGCCACGGATGGTGCGTCGCATCGGGCGGCGCGCGGGATCGGACGCGCTCATTTGAAGGCTCCGAAGCAGTACCAGAGGATGCCATCGGTGAGCCGACCGGTCTTGTCGCTGTCCACCGAGGGCGGCCGCTCGGCAGCCTCGCGCCATACCTTCTCGCCGTACCAGCCGACCGAGGGGATCACGAACTGCAGGTACTTCTCGGGGGCGAAGCCGGCGCGTCGGCAGATGTCCTCGGGCTTGAGGTCACGGAACGGCTTGTAGAACGGTTCGTTGTTGTAGGCGCCGTCCCAATCCAGATAGAACGCGTCGTAGGGCGACAGCTGGGAGTTCGGCGGCAGCTCCATGTGCAGCATCAAGCCGCCCGGCTTCAGCACCCGGTGGGCCTCGGCGAGGATCCGCTCGATGCCCTTTCGCGGCACCTCGTGCAGGAACATCGAGGAGAACACCACATCGAAGCTCGCGTCCGGGAAGTCGAGCGCCTCGGCGTCCATCTGGTGGAAGTGCAGTTCGCGGTCCTGCGCTTGGGCGCGCGCGTGGGCGTAGCGCAGGCAGGGGGCGGCGACATCGATGCCATGCACTTCGGCTGCAGGGAAGTGATCCTTCCAGGACCCGGTGTTGTGGCCGATGGTGCAGCCGAGGTCGAGGATCTTGGCGGGCTTGAGCTTCGGGAACTTGAGCTTGATGAAGCCGGCGATCGACTGGCCGATGTCGTCGAGGTTCTGGCCCATCAGCCCGAACGAGAACACCGCGAGGCCGTTGTCGTACAGCGACCCGGCCGCAAGATCACCTTCTTCGTACTCGCCGTCGTAGTTGCCGGCCATAAGGTGCACATCGAGCGCGGACACGCTGCGCGGGACCTGGAAGCCGGGCCGCAGCGCGAGCGTGCCGCGGGTCTTGCCGCTGCGTGACTGGCTGCTACGGGAGAGCCGCGCCGCTTTTTCCTTGAGCGCACCACGGTTGCGCTCGAGCGCCGGGAACACCGACTGCCAGACCAGATCCTGCGTGGTCACTCGCAGGCTCGAGTAGAACTTGAAGCACTCGTTCGGCTTCAGCGCCGCATGCACCTCCGGACCGTCCTTCGGACGACGCCCGCGGCTGCGGCGGAAGGCCGGCTCCACTTCGGCGTCCCACACGGCACGCATACCGCTGGCCATGTCGTTGAGGACATGCGCGCGCAATCCGGAGACGAAGTTCATCCTCGCCTTCTCGTCCCGGGTCTTGTCGAGCTTGAGTTCGTGCTTGAGATCCAACATCGGCATCCTCCTCGCGTCGGTACAGGGCAATGGTACCGCACCCGGACGATTGCGCGCCCCGGGGACACGACCACACAATGCGGCCATGAACGCGCCGAATCCGCGACCCCGCCGCCGCCACCCCTCCATGCTCACGGTCAGCCTGGCCGCGCTGCTCACGCTGTCGGGCACCGCCGCATGCACCGATCGGATCGAGGCCGGCCTACCGGTCGCAGACGCGGTCGCGGACGCGCCCGCGGCGCGGGCGGACCTGCTGCGCATCGCCACCTGGAACCTCGAGTGGCTGATCGCACCCAATGCCTTCCGCAAGCTCGCTGCCGAGTGCGTGCCGCAAGGCGCCTCGCCCGGCGCCCGCAAGCGCTCCATCCCCTGCAACGTCGCCGACCGCCTGGAACGCAGCGAAGCGGACTATCGCGCCCTCGCCCGCTACGCCACCGAGCTCGATGCCGATGTGGTGGCGCTGCAGGAGGTCGATGGCGCGGATGCGGCGCGGCGCGTGTTCACGGACCACGACTTCTGCTTCACCCGCCGTGAAGCGGTGCAGAACACCGGCTTCGCCATCCGCAAGGGGCTACCGCACCGCTGCGGCAAGGACCTCGAGTCCCTGTCCCTCAATGGTCGCGTGCGCCGCGGTGCCGAGCTGATCATCTTCCCCGGCGAAGCGCGCGAGATCCGCTTGCTCTCGGTGCACCTGAAATCCGGCTGCGCGCGTCGACCGCTCGACGACCCGGGCGAGGCGTGCCGGGTGCTGGCACGACAGGTCCCCGAGCTCGAGCGTTGGATCGATGCGCAAGCGGCGGCCGGGCGCCACTACGCCGTGCTCGGCGACTTCAACCACGACCTGCTGGAGGGGCAACCCCCGGCGCGCAACGCGGAGGGCGCGGTACGCCATCTCTGGTCGGAGATCGACGATGGCGATCCCGCTGGGGCACGGTTGGTGAACATCGCCTTCGGACAGCGCTTCAGCAACTGCCACCCTGGCCAGAATTACCGCAGCTACATCGATCATGTCGTGCTCGGCGGATCGCTGGCCGCGTGGCGCGTCCCCGGTTCCTTCATCCGTCAGGGCTACGAGCCGAAAGACGCCCTGCAACGCAAACTGGCCGACCACTGTCCGATCGGCGTCGATCTGCGCCCCCCTCCCTGACCGTGCCGCCCCGCACCTGACGACCGGAGCCCGCCATGCTCGATCTTGTCTTCGAATCCGCCACCGTCATCGACGGAACCGGCAACGCACCACGCACCGCCGATGTCGGCGTGCAGGACGGGATCATCCGCGAGGTCGGACGGGTGGACGGCGCAGCGCACCGACGGATCGACGCCAACGGCGCCTGGCTCACCCCGGGGTTCATCGACCTGCACACCCACTACGATGGCCAAGCGAGCTGGGACGAGACCTTCAGTCCGAGCGTGCAGCACGGGGTGACCACGCTGCTCTTCGGCAACTGCGGCGTCGGCTTCGCACCGCTCGCGCCCGGCGACCGCAACCGCGCCATCGAAGGGCTGATCTCGCTGATGGAAGGCGTCGAGGACATCCCCGGCGTCGCCCTCGTCGAGGGTGTCCGTTTCGATTGGCAGTCCTTCCCCGAGTATCTCGACGCGCTGGAGCGCATCCCGCATACCCTCGATTTCCTCGCGCAGGTACCGCATGACCCGCTGCGCATGGCGGTGATGGGCGATCGTGCGCAGGCGCAGGAAGCGGCCACGACCGAGGACATCGCCGCGATGCAGCGGTTGCTGCGCGAAGCGCTCGCGGCGGGTGCCGCCGGGTTCTCGACCGGACGCACCGACAACCACCGCACCACGGCCGGCGTGCCGACGCCCGCTGCAGAGGCCACAGCGGCGGAGCTCGCCGGGCTTGCGCAGGTCTTCCGTGACCGGCCGCGCGGTGTGCTGCAGCTCGTGAGCGATTTCGACCTGCTGCACGGCCCCGAACGGTTCGATGCCGAATTCGACTTGGTGGAGCTGATGGCGCGCCAGAGCGGCCGGCCGCTTTCCATGACCTGGCTGCAACGCGATCCGGGCGGCGCACAATGGCAGGCGATCCGCGCGCGCACCGACGCGGCGGTCGCGGGAGGACTGCCGCTCTGGCTGCAGAGCGCACCGCGCGGCATCGGTGTCATCCTCGGTCTCGACACCAGCTTCCATCCCTTGATGGGCCATCCGGGCTATGTCGAGGTGGCGAAGTTGCCGCTCGCCGAGCGCGCTGCGGCGCTGCGCGACCCGCTGCGCAAGGCGCGCATCCTCGCGGAGCGCCCAGGCCGCATGTCGGGGGACGGCACACCCATCCCGCCGATCGTCGATCTGATGCTGGCCCGCGTCGAGCTGCTCAGCGCCCGCATGTTCCCGCTGGAGGCCGGCTACGAGCCGACCGTGGCGCAGAGCTTCCTCGCCCAAGCCCGGGCCCGCGGCTGCGGCGCGCTGGAGGCGATCTACGACCATCTTGCCGCCAGCGACGGCAGCAACCTCATCCACTTCCCGATCTTCAACTACAACGACGGATCGCTCGATGTCGTGCGCGAGATGCTCGGACATCCGCGCGCGCTCTACGGACTCTCCGATGGCGGCGCACACGTCGGCACCATCTGCGACGCCAGCACCACCACCTTCATGCTCGCCCATTGGTGCCGCGACCGCAGCACCGGGCGCCTTGCGCCGGAGACCGCCGTCGAGATGCTCACGCACCGCAATGCGCGCCACCTCGGGCTCACGGACCGTGGCATCGTCGCGCCAGGCCTACGCGCCGATCTGAACCTGATCGACCCGCTGCGCCTCGCCTGCGGCACCCCAAGACTGGTGCGCGACCTGCCGGCGGGCGGCAAGCGACTGCTGCAGGTCGGCGAGGGCTACCTCGGCACCTGGGTCGCCGGCGAAGCCGTGGCGCTCGAGGGGACGGTGCAAGAAGCGCGCCCCGGACGGCTCGTGCGCCTGCGGTAGCGCGGACGCCGCTCACGCTCGCCAGTAGAGCCCTCGCCGGTCGAGTGCCCGCGCGAACACGCCGTAGGCCAGCACCAGACTCACGGCGTAGAGCAGCGACGCCAACCGTGGATCGGCGAACCACGGGTCGAAGCCTTGCCGATAGAGCCATTGCAGCGGTGTCAGCCCCGCGGTCGTGCCGGACGGATCAGGCAAACGCCACAACGACAGCAGGCGCGGCACGAGGCCGCTCAACGCGAACACCAGCAAGGCATTGCGCCCGAACGCCTCGCAACCGCGCACCAACGCGTTGTCGACCCGCCGGTCATCGAGCACCACCGCAGTCAAGGCCATGGCCGCCGTGGCGAGGCCCGTCGTGAACATGACGTAGCTCGGTGTCCAGATCTTCTTGTTGAACGGCAGCGCCCACTGCCATGCCAAACCGACCACCACGGCGAGGGCTGCCACGGCCAACAACCGCCCCAGCCAAGCCGTACCCTCCCGGCGCCGGGACAGCATCGAGCCGATCACGAAGCCGAGCAACACCTGGGCGATGGCAGGCAACGTGCTGGCGAGCCCCTCCGGGTCGAAAGGCACCCCCTCACCCTGATAAAGATGTCCGGGTCCGAGCCACTGACGGTCGAGGGCGGTGCCGAAGAACCCCTCGAGGCTGTAGGGATCGGGCCCCTGGGCGAAGACCGTCATGGCCGCCCAATATCCGAGCAGCAGCACCGCGCTCGCGCAGAGCGCAGCGCGGATGCCGCCCCACCAGGCGATGACGGCCGCCACGCCGAAGCACAAGGCGATGCGCTGCAGCACCCCCATGATGCGCAACGAGTCCGCCTCACGCACCACAAGATCGCCGACCTCATCCCACCGGACGAACGGCGCGGCGTTCAGGAAGAGCCCGACACCGAAGATCATCAGGCAGCGCTGCAGGATCCGCCGGGTGAACGCGGCGGTCGACAGTACGCGCAGGGTGGGCAGGGTCAATGCCAAGGAAGCGCCGACCACGAACAGGAAGAACGGGAACACCAGGTCCGTGGGGGTGCAGCCATGCCAGGGGGCATGGGCGAGCGGCGCATAGAGGTGCGCCCAGGAGCCGGGGTTGTTCACCAGGATCATGGCGGCCACGGTGGCACCCCGGAATGCGTCCAAGGCTCGATCCCTGCCGACGGGCGAACCCACCCTTCCTGTCATCGACCTGCCCTCCCCAGACGGGGGGTCGAAGCCGTCCCCCGTTCCGTATTATCATAGGAAGTTAACCCGGGACCTGCCCACCAATCGGGCGGGGTCGTCCCGTTTTCCACCCATAAATCGCCCCAGCCACGGAACCTGCCATGCCCCGTACAACCGCCCTAGCCGACATCCGCAACATCGGCATCATCGCCCACGTCGACGCCGGCAAGACGACGACCACCGAGCGCATCCTTTACTACACGGGGCGCAAGCACACCATCATCGACATCCACGACACGAAGGACCTCAAGACTTCGACGACGACGGATTACCTCGAGCAAGAGCAGAAGCGCGGCATCACCATCCAGTCCGCCGCGGTCTCGACCTTCTGGCGCAAGAAGAAGATCAACGTCATCGACACCCCGGGGCACGTCGACTTCACCATCGAAGTGAACCGCTCACTGCGCGTGCTCGACGGCGCGGTCGTGGTGTTCGACGGCGTGGCGGGCGTGGAGCCGCAGTCCGAGACCAACTGGCGCCTCGCCGACAACTACGGCGTGCCGCGCATCTGCTACGTCAACAAGATGGACCGCAGCGGCGCCTCGTTCACGCGCTGCGTCGACATGATCAAGAAGCGTCTGAACTCGCGGCCGCTGCCGGTGCAGATCCCGATCGGCTCCGAGGACAACTTCAAGGGCATGATCGACCTCGTCGAGATGAAGGCCCTGGTGTGGGATTCGGACGACAAGGACGCGCAGTGGGCCGTGCTCGATGTCACGGCCGACCTCGCCGACACGCTCGGCATCACCGTGCCGACCGATCGCGCGATCCTCGCCAAGGTGTTCGAGTACCGCAAGGAACTCGTCGACACCTGCCTCGAGATGGATGACGCCGCCATGGAGGCCTATCTGCTCGAGGAGAAGGACCCCACCGTCGAGACCCTGCGCGCCTGTCTGCGCAAGGGCACGGTGAGCGGCGCCTTCAACCCGGTGCTCTGCGGCTCTTCGTACAAGAACAAGGGCGTTCAGCAGGTGCTCGACGCCGTCGTCGATTACCTGCCCGCGCCGACCGACGTCGCCGCCATCAATACCGTCGATGCCGACGGCAACCCCATCGGCGAGCGCCTTTGCTCGGACGACGAGCCGTTCTCGGCGCTGGCCTTCAAGGTCATCAACGACGCCTACGGCGCGCTGACCTTCGTCCGCGTCTACTCAGGCGTGCTCGCCAAGGGCATGTCGGTCACCAACACCACGCGCGGCAAGCGCGAGAAGATCGGTCGTATGGTCGAGATGTTCGCCAAGGAGGCCAACCCGATCGAGGAGGCCCGCGCCGGCGACATCATCGCGCTCGTCTCGCTCGCCGAGACCGACACCGGCGACACGCTCTGCGACACCGACCATCCGGTGGTGCTCGAGCGCATGCGCTTCCCCGAGCCCGTCATCAGCGTCTCGGTGCAGCCCAAGGTCAAGGGCGAACTCGAGAAGTTCGGCGCCGCCCTCGGCAAGATGGTGCGTGCCGATCCCTCGCTGCGCCTCGAGACCGACCGCGAGACGGGTCAGACCATCCTGCGCGGCATGGGTGAACTGCATCTCGATGTGACACTCGATCGCATGCGCAGCGAGTTCAACGTCGAGGGCATCATGGGCGAGCCGCAGGTCGCCTATCGCGAGGCCTTCACGAAGCCGATCGAGCAGCAGTACGTCCACAAGAAGCAGACCGGTGGTTCCGGGCAGTTCGCCGAGGTGTGGATCAAGTTCGAGCCGCTCGAGCGCGGCAAGGGCTTCGAGTTCGTCGACGATACCGTCGGCGGATCGGTGCCCCGTGAATTCGTCCCGGCGGTCGAGAAGGGACTGAAGGTCCAGCTCGAAGAAGGCGTGCTCGCGAAGTTCCCGACCGTGGACTTCCGGGCCACGCTGTTCGACGGCAGCTACCACGATGTCGACTCGAACGCGTTGACCTTCGAGATCGCGGGCAAGGCCTGCTTCCGCGAGGCGATCCCGAAAGCCTCGCCGGTGCTGCTCGAGCCCGTGATGAAGGTCGAGGTGGTGACCCCGGGAGATTACCTGGGCGATGTCATCGGCGACATCAACCGCCGTCGCGGCTCGATCCAGGATCAGCTCGAGCGCGGTGCCAGCATCGCCGTGGTGGCCACCGTGCCGCTGTCGGAGATGTTCGGCTACATCGGCCAGCTGCGCGCGATGTCGAGCGGCCGCGCGTCGTACACGATGGAGTTCTCGCACTACGACCTCGTGCCGCGCAACGTCGCGGAGAAGGTCATCGAGGAAGCGCGCAAGCCGAAGGCCTGATCGCCTCCAGCATCCGCCCTACCGACGGCCGGGATCCGCAAGGGTTCCGGCCGTTTTCTTTCCGGGGCGACCAGGACCGCGGGCGGATCAGCGTCGCGTGCTAGCATCCGGTCAGGGAGGACACCATGACCCATCACGCCGACATCGCCGCATTTTCAGACCGTTTCCTGGCCGCGCTGGAGCGCGCCTCGCCGGACGAAGTGCGCGCGTTCTACACGCCGGACGCGCGCTTCTGGCACAACTTCGACGGCGTCGCGCAGACCGTCGACGAGAACATGAAGGTCCTGGCATGGATGGTGCGCAAGTTCCCGGACCGACGCTACCGGCTCGTGCGGCGCGAGATCCTGACGGACGGCTGGGTGCAACAGCATGTCCTCGAGGGGCGGCTGCCGAACGGCACGGATGTGGCGATGCACGCCTGCTGCATGGTGACGATGCGCGATGGCCGCATATCACGCATCGAGGAATACCTCGATCCCGCCCAAGCGGCAGCGATCCGCGGCGCCTAGATCGACCTACACAGGTCGCCGCGACTGCGTGATCCGGAAGCGTGCGGCCACGAAGGCCGCGTCGGTCAAGGTGGCGTTGCCGGCCGGATTGAGTCCGGTGACGTGATAGTCGCTGTAGGCGGCGGCGAAGTTGAGCGGCATCGGGCCGGTCAGGTTGACCGTGAGCTGTGCGCCCGAGGCGGAGAAACCGTCCTCGGCCCGCGCGATGTAGCGCTCGTCCGACGAATACAGGAACGCGGTGATCGCGCCGCCGCGGCGTGCGTCTGTCGTGGCCTGCAGCAACGCGTCATCCGCATCGACAGTCCGGATCACGAAGCCGATCGGCCCGAAGCGCTCCTCACCGTAGAGGGCCCGTTCGGCCTCGCCCGAGGCCACACCGAGCAGCAGCGGCGTGCGTGTGCGAGCCTGCGGGAACTCCGGGTGGAGGTAGGGGGCGGATCCGAGCAGCACGTGGCCGCTGCGCGCACCGACCTCGCACAGCTCATCGATCAGGGTGGGCGTGGCCGGTGACTGGATGGCGGCGAGGATGCCGCCGGCACGCTTCGGATCGGCAGAGATCGCTGCCATCGCGGCAGCCAACCGCGCGCCGAACTCCTCGGCCGAGACCCGACCGGAATCCGTGGCGATGCCGGTGGCCGGGACATAGATGTTCTGCGGCGAGGTGCACATCTGCGCCGAGAACAGGCTCATGGTGGTGGCGAGCGACTTGATCACCGGTTCGATGTCGGCGGCGGACTCGACCACCACCGTGTTGACGCCTGAGGTCTCCGAGTAACAGAGCGCCGGCCAGGCATTGGCCTCCACCCAGGCGCCGAAGCGTGCGCTGCCGGTGAAATCGACGATGGCCGTGCGCGGATCCTTGATGAGCCGCTTGCCGAGCGGTTCGGCCGCCGTGTCGAGGCACAAGGTGACGAGGTTCGGGTCGAAGCCTGCGGCGGCCAGAGTCTCGCGGCAGACGCGCACCGCGATCGCCATCGGCAGCACGGCGGTCGGATGGGGCTTCACGATGACCGGATTGCCGGTCGCGAGGTTGGCGAACATCGCCGGATAAGCGTTCCAGGTGGGGAAGGTGGCGCAGGTGAACACCACCGCGACGCCCCGCGGCACGAGCCGATAGCGCTTGTGCAGGCGCAACGTCGCCGAGCCGAACCGCCGCTCCCAGAGCGCCTCGCGCGCGACCGCAGACATCGCCTGATCGGCGTACACCAAGGCCTCGACGCCGCGGTCGAGCGCGTTGGTGCCGCTGCCCGCATAGCTCATCAAGGCGCCCTGCCCTGCGGTATGCATCACGGCCTGAGCCGACTCGAACACCGCGTCGTAGAGTCGATCCACGATCTCCATGCAGACGCCGACGCGCTGGGCGGGATCCGCAGCCGCCCAACGCGGCATGGCACGCGCTGCCGCCTCGTAGAGCGCATCGGGATCGGCGCGTGGATAGTCGATACCGAGCGGTTCCTGGGTGTACGGCGACACTTCACCCGTCAGCCGCCCGAGGGTGCCCGGCTGCGCGATCTCGAACGGGCGGCCGAGCGCCGCCGTGAACGCGGCCTTGCCTGCCGCAGCCGCCGCTTCGCCGCCACGATGACGATCGGGCGTCTCCGGGAACAAAGAATGATACCGCCGGTCGCTGCAGGCGAGCGCCGCAGAGGCGAGCGCCTCACGATGCTTGGCGTAGAGGTCCTCTGTCATCGTGGCTTGCTCCTCGGAAGCGCCCGCGGCCGTCGCCACTCGAGTTCGTGGCGTCGCAGGCCACGCACGGTGGTTTCCTCGGCCGACAGCACCAACCGGCGACCGGACAACCGAGCGTGACGGAACTGGCTCGTGCCGACCATGGCGGGATTGGCTGCGATGCTGACGATGTGCTCGACGACTCCGCGAACGAGACGCCAGCGTCCGGCATAACTGAAATACCCGTCGAAAGCGTCCGCACGCTCGCGCAGCGTCGCCTCGCGCGGATTGGGGCGCGCGAAGGGCTTGCGGTCGCCCGCCATGATGCAGGCGCTCATGAAGCCGTCGTGCGTGTAGAGCAGCAGCCCGGACGCATCGGCGCCGAAAGGCTCGGTGACACGGCCGTCCTCGTAGGTGATGCGCCAGGCGTGATACGCCCAGGCGCCCACGATGTCGGTGCGCTTCACGGTGCGCTTCACGGATAGGGCTCCGCACCGAACATGGGCAGCGCCGCGGCCGCCCGGTACTCGGATTCGTAGCGCGCGACGATGGACTCGACGGACTCGATGCGGCGCACTTCGTCCACGCCCTGGCCTGCCGACCAGATGTCCTTCCAAGCTTTGACCTGATCCTGGGTACCGCTGAGATCCATCTTCGACTTGCCCTGCAGGTTGTCGGGATCCAGCCCCGCCGCGACGATGCTCTCGCGCAGATAGTACGCCTCAGCGCCGGTGAAGACCTTGGTGAGCACGAGGTCCTCGAGCGAGGCCCGCGTCACCATGTCCTGGTAGTCGGGCCTGGCGAGGCTCTCGGATGCGACGATGAACGGTGTACCGACGTTGGTGAGATCGGCACCGGCGACCTCGGCCGCGCGCACCGCCGCGCCGGAGCCGATCGCACCGGAGAGCACGATGACGCCGTCAAAGAACGCGCGCACCGCCGCGATGAAGGCGAACGGCGAGATCTTGCCGGTGTGACCACCCGCACCCGCTGACACCAGCATCAGACCATCGACGCCGGCCGCCGCGGCCTTGCGCGCGAAGGCGAGCGAGCTCACATCGGCGAACACCTTGCCGCCGTAGGCGTGCACGCGCTCGATGGCCGGCACGGGACTGCCGAGCGCGGTGATCACGAGCGGGGGGCGGTGGCGCGAGACCAGGTCGAGCTCAGCCGGCAGGCGTTCGTAGGAGCTGTGCGTGACGAGGTTGAGCGCCCAGTGGCCCAGATGCGGCGGCCGCTCCGCCGCGAGCGCCGCATGACCGGCAGCGATGCGCCCCATCCAGTCGTCGAGCGCCTCCACGGTGCGGGCGTTCGGCGCCGGGAAGCTGCCGACGATGCCCGCACGGCAGCAGGCCAGCACCAGATCAGGCCCCGACACCAAAAACATGGGTGCGGCGATCATGGGCAGCCGCAGGCCGCGCCCGAGCTCGCCCAACCGTCGCCGCCCAACCGTCGCTGTGCCGACCATGACCGTCTCCCTGATGACTTGCATAATGATACTATCGTGGCGGCTCACGCGACACGCATCGGACACGGGAGATCGCAACCATGGGCAGCGGCGTCTATATCCTAGGTGGCTACCAGACCGACTTCTCGGCGAACTGGGCCCGCAACGGGTGGGAACTGGCCGATGGCATGCGCGATGTGCTGGAGCAAGGCCTCGCGTCCACCGGCCTCGAGGCACAGGACCTCGACACCGCCCATGTCGGCAACTTCGCGGGCGAACTCTTCTGCAACCAAGGGCACCTCGGTGGCCTGTTGGCAGCAGCACTGCCCGGTCTCGCCGGCATCCCCGCCTCCCGCCATGAGGGCGCCTGCGCCTCCGGCAGCCTCGCCGCGCTCGCAGCCGGGGCGGAGATCGAAGCCGGCCGCTACGGGCTCGCCGCGGTGGTCGGCATCGAACAGATGCGCAATGTCCCCGGCGACCAGGCCGCGCAGCTCATCGGCCCCTCCGCGATGTGGGCCGGACACGAATGCATCGGCGTCAAATACCCTTGGCCCCATGTCTTCAGCGAGCTGGCGGGCGAGTACGAGCGGCGGTACGGTCTGCGCTATGAACACCTCGCGCGCATCGCCGAGATCAACTTCGGCAACGCGCGTCGCAACCCCAACGCGCAGACTCGCCGCTGGGAGTTCAACGAACGCAGCTTCACCGCAGACGACGCCGCCAACCCCGTCATCGACGGCCGTATGCGCAAGCAGGACTGCGGACAGGTCAGCGACGGCGCGGCCGTGGTGTTCCTCGCGAGCGAGGCGGTCGCCCGCGCGTGGGCGCAGCGCCAAGGCCGAAGCTTCGAGTCGATCTCCCGCATCGAGGGCTGGGGACATCGCACCGCGCCGATCACCTACGACGCGAAGATCGCACTCAGCGCCGGTGAGCCTTATGTGTTCCCGTTCGTGCGCGCCACCATCACCGACGCGTTCCGGCGAGCAGGCATCACGGGCGTGGAGCAGATCGACGGCATCGAGACCCACGACTGCTTCACCAGCACGCAATACATGGCGATCGACCACTTCGGCATCACACCGCCGGGACAAAGCGGGCAGGCGATCGACAACGGCGATATCGAGATCGGCGGCCGGATCCCCATGAACCCGAGTGGCGGGCTCATCGGACTCGGGCACCCGGTCGGTGCCACCGGCGCACGCATGCTGCTCGATTGCCACAAGCAGGTCACCGGCACGGCCGGCGGCTATCAAGTGGCTGGAGCCCGCCGCTTCGCCACGCTGAACATCGGCGGCAGCGCCACCACCACCGTGAGTTTCATCGTGGGCCGCGCCGCCTGAGACTCGCCTGCACCTGACCCGTCGACGCTGACCCCGTCGACACTGACGAGGAGCCCCCCCATGCGCAAATACTCCGACATCAATCCCGCCGACCCTGAAGATCGTCCGACCTGGGTCGATGGGATCGAGAACCCCTATCTTCATGGCCCCTACACGCCGGTGGTGTCAGAGGTGACCGCGGTCGACCTGCGCGTCACGCAAGGCAGCGTGCCGGACGATCTCTACGGCGCCTACATGCGCCAGGGCCCCAACCCGGTGTTCGAACCGAAGGGGCAGTACCACTGGTTCGACGGCGACGGGATGATCCACGGCCTTTATCTTCGCGACGGCCGCGCGAGCTACATCCGCAAATGGACGCAGACCCGCGCGCTGCACGATGAGATCGAGCGCGGCAAGGTCGAGCTCTCCGGGATCATGGGCCCGTACGAAGTCTCGCGCATCGCTGGACACGAAGATTCCGCGACGAACAGCGAGTACTGCAAGGACACCTCCAACACCACGCTCAACCTGCACAACGGCAAGCTGCTCTCGGCCTGGTACAACGCCGGCAGCATCTACGACGTCGACCCGCTGACGCTCGAGACCCGCGGTGAAGAACGCTTCGGCGGCGGAGTGGACACCGCCCTGAACGCACACGGCAAGGTGGATGTCCGCACCGGCGAATACATCAACTACGGCTACGCCGACTTCCAGCCCTGGCTCACCTATTTCGTGATCGCCCGCGATGGCACGCTGCGGCACAAGGCCCGCATCGACCTGCCAGGGCCGCGGCTACCGCACGACACGACGATCACGCCGCGCTTCACGATCCTGCACGACTTCCCGTTGTTCCACGACACCGCCGTGCTGCGTCGGACCGGCCATCGCGTGGTGCAGTTCCGGCGTGACCTGCCGAGCCGCTTCGGCGTGATCCCGCGCTATGGCACGCAGGAGCAGGTGAAGTGGTTCGAGTTCGAGCCGGGTTACGTGCTGCATATGGTGAACGCCTGGGAAGACGGCGACTGGATCACGATGGACGGCTGCTTCCAGCCCGACCCCACCATCCGTCGCGACCCGGAAGAAGGCGCGCTCGGGTCGATGCTCGCCTACCTGCGCTACAAAGGGCACCTGCGCCGCTGGCGCATGAATGTCGTGACCGGCGAGAAGAGCGAGCAGCAGCTCGACGACCTGAACGTCGAGTTCTGCCTGCCGGACATGGACCTTTACGGCGTCAAGAGCCGCTACTCCTACCACCAGCTGATCCCGACCGACCTGCAGACCCTCGCCTTCGAGGGCTTGGTCAAATACGACCACGACAATGCCACACGCGAGGTGTACCACTACCCGCGCGGCTGGTTCCCGAGCGAGACCTCGTTCGCGCGCAGCACGCGCGCGACACAGGAAGACCACGGCTACTGCGTGACGCTTGCCACGAACATCTCAGACTACCGCTCCGAAGCCTGGATCTTCGATGCGCAGGACATCACCGCCGGCCCCATCACGCGCATCGCGATCCCGGGGCGCATACCCGTCGGGTTCCACGCCAGCTGGTCCTACGGACGGGACCTTTGGCCCGCCGCCAGCGACCGTAGCGTGTCGCACGCCGCTTGAGGGACCGCCTGTCTCGGGGTCACACAGGCCCCTTGGCGAGCTCGGCCTGAAGGGCAGCGACCAGGGACGCCGGAGTGTCCTTGGTCGCGCGGGTCCGCTCGTAGGCGTGCGCCGTGCGCACCTTGCGGTCGAACCACACGAGTTCTTGCTCCGGTTGGTCCGGACGGGTCGCGGCCAGCCAGATCGCCGTGTCGGCACCCGAGCGCTCATCGCGCAAGATGGGTCGCAGTATCTTGCGGAAACGCGGCAGCGAGCGCTGGACGCCCGCCGTGTCCGACCATCCGGGGTGCATCACATAGAAGTCGATGGCGCGCTGACCATAGCTGTCGCGCCAGTGCTGGTTGAGGACCATCTGCGCCCGTTTGTGGAACCCATAGGCCACTGTGCCGTTGTAGCGCGCCGGGTCGGTGACATTGAGCATCGCCGTCGACAGCGGAACGTTGTATCCACCGCCCGAAGTCACGTTGACCACCACGGCGCCACGACCCAGCGCCCCCTTCGCGATCAGCGCTTCGGTCAGTTGATAGTGCGACAACAAGTTGGAGGTGAACGAGGCCTCACGGCCCTCCGCGGTGACCACGAGATCGTCGTTCAGCACACCGACATTGTTCATCAGGGCATCGATGCGTCGACCTTTTGCGATGAGCCGCTCGATCAGGCGCTGCGTGTCGGCCGTCGAGGTGAAATCGCAGCACTCCGTATCGAGGCCCGTAAGCCCGGCAGCCTTCGCATCGGCTTCGAGGATACGCAGCTTGTCTGCGCTACGGGCCGCAGCCGTGACCGTGGCACCGCCGCGAAGCGCCGCGAACACCATCTCGCGACCCAGACCACCCGAGCCGCCTGTCACGAGCCAGTGCTGACCCGCAAAGTCCAGGTTGACGCGGGGCCAGAACAGCTTGCGCCACCGATACCCCACCTGGGTGAAGCTGAGCGTGAACCGCCCGTAGAATGCGGCGATCTTCTTGAGTTGCTGGAAGTTCATCGGTCGATGCCTCTTCGTTTGCTAAACTGGTTAGGGAGATGACGCGCAAAGATCCGCCAAGGGATATCGAGAGCATCCGCAAGATGCTGCGCCGCGGCGAAGGCGCGCGGGTGCTCGAAGTGATCGGCGACCGGTGGTCGTTCCTGATCCTGCGCGATGCTTTCCTTCGGGTCCGACGCTTCGAGGACCTGCGTCGTCGCACCGGCGCGGCGCGCGGCACCTTGGCGGCACGGCTCGCCGATCTGGTCGCGCACGGTGTGCTGCAACGGCTGCCTTACGGTCCGGCGCCGGGGAAACTTGATTATCGGCTCACCGAAAAAGGCCTCGGTTTCTATCCGGTGGCGCTCTGCATGTGGAAGTGGGAGAACCGCTGGAGCGCAGGGTTCGACCTGCCGCCGCGCATGGTCCACCGACGCTGCGGCCATGAACTCGACCCGCTGCTCACCTGCGGACACTGCGACGAGGCCCTGCATCTGCGCGACATCCGCTTCAACACGGGCCCGGGCGTAGAGCATCCGGCGCGTCCGGTGCGGGCCACGCGTCGCCGTCAGACAGCCGGCCCGGGGGGCTATGAGAAAGGCGTCGACACCACCATGTTCCATTCCGTCGATACGGTCGGCGACCGATGGACCGCAGTGCTGCTCGCAGCGCTCTTCTTCGGGCTGAAGCGCTATGACGACATCAATGCAGCGCTCGGCATCGCCACGAACATCCTCGCCGACCGGCTCCGGTTGCTGCTGTCGGCAGGCGTGATCGAACGCCATATCTATCAGGAAAGACCCGCCCGCCACGAGTACCGGCTGACCGAGAAAGGCTTCGAGCTGTTCCCGTTCACGCTCGCGATGCATGAATGGGGTGCGCGCTGGATGCCTTCGCCCCACGGCCCGGTGATCCGGCTGCAGCACAGCACCTGCGGCCATCCCTTGCGCAGCCGGCTCACCTGCAAAGCCTGCGGTCAACTGGTCGATCCGCATGATGTGATGATCGCGCCGCCCCCGAAAGCGCGTCGGCCGCGAGTGGCGCATCCGCGGCCCCGCGCTCAGCCGCGCGGCGGCAAGGGGAAGAAGCCGCTCGTGCGTCGCACATAGTCCTGATAGTCCGGACGCTTCTTGAGCATCCGGCGCTCGAGCAGTTCCTTGCCCATCATGCCGAGGATGAGCCAGGCCATCAGGGCAGGCGCCACGAAGCCGATCCAGCCCCAAGGCACCTCGAGCGCGATCAGCGCAAAACCGAGCCACACGCAGACCTCACCGAAGTAGTTGGGGTGACGCGAATAGCGCCAGAGTCCCGTGTCGAGCACCTTGCCCACGTTCGCGGCATCGGCCTTGAAGCGCGTGAGCTGCAGGTCGGCGACGCCCTCGAAGACGACGCCGGACAGCACCAGGGCCGCGCCTAGCCAGGCGAGCGTACCAAGCGCCGCGGGCGTGGTCGACACCTGCGCGAAGACGAAGGGGACTGCAAGGATCACGACCGTGATGCCCTGGTAGATGTTGACGTGGATGAGGCTATGGAGCGCATAGCTCTTGCCCTG
>DBCG01000047.1:24150-29905 GCA_002292945.1 Proteobacteria bacterium UBA964
CCGCCGCCGATCTGCCAGCCGATCACGGCAGCGATACCGAGGCAAGGCGAGAACCAGATGTCGACGATGCTGGAGTCCTTCATCGCGAGCCCGATGACCCAGACGACGATGAACGACAGCATGATGAAGGCGGCGACAAGCCCCCCCAGATACATCAAAGATTGATGATATTCCATGATTCCCCCTCGCCCGTCGTGCGGGCTCTTGTGTCAATGTCTAGAAGAAGTGCTCAGGGCTGCGCCGACGGCTACACCGACAAGGCTCCACTGCGCGGCGGCGTCCATCGCCGCGCCTGCTGCTCGATGATCAGTTCATCGAGGCGGGCGGCGAGCGGCAAGGGGAGCGCGACGGTGCGGCGGGTATCGAGATGGGCCGTCGAGGAGATGACCTCTATCGCGCTCGCCAGCCGGTCACGCGTTTCATCGACGATGAACATCACCGACAACACCCGCTTCGGACCGCGCTCGACGAGACAGGCATGGCCGGTGACGACATGACCGACATGCAGCTCGTCGAGGAACCAGACATGGTGCTCCAGATCGAACATGCCGACCCTGCTTTCGTGGACCTGTGCCGGCGAGATCCCCATGAGATCCATGAAAGGGTAGCCGGCCATATCGTACAGCTCGGTGTAGTGCTGCACGTTCACGTGACCGTTCATGTCCTCCCAGTGCGGTGGCACGGTGTGGCGCACGAGCACCGGCAACTCCCGGACCTGCGCCACGGATGGCATCTCGACTCGCGCCAATGGACCCCTCCTTCCGCTGCCCTGCAGTCCGCTGCCCTGAAGTGTGCGGTCTTCAAGTGACTTGCACAACAGAACCTGCTGTCCTATCCTGACTTCTTGTGCGCCGCTGCGCAAGGGATAAACACCACATGAGCCAACCCGACCACGCTGCCACCGTCCGCGACTATTACGCCGCATGGGTGAGGGATGACCTTCCGCGGGTGCTCGCCCTCTGCACCGACGACGTGGTGGCCGGCATCATGCCGGGGCGTGAACTGCGCGGCAAAGCGGAAGTGGAGCGCTTTCTCGGTAAGTTCGGCGTCGGCATGGCGGACAAGCGCTACGACATGCACGATCTCGTCGTGCAAGGCGATGTCGTCATGCTCGAAGGCGTCGAGAATTACATCAAGGACGGCAAGGCCGTCAGTCTGCCGTTCATGACCGTGTTCCGGTTCCGTGATGGCCAGATCGCCTCCTGGCGCGATTACTTCGACATGGGTTCGCTGCTCAAGCAGCTCGACGCCTGATGGCGAGCAAGGGGCTGCAGCCCGGCGATCCCTTGCCCGGCGCCGCCGGTCATCGACCCGCGTGGTTCGATCCCGCACCGCCCGCCCGTGAAGATTGCGTGCTGCGCGACATCCTCGACAGCCGCGCGCAACGGTGCCCGGACCGCATCTGCGCGAGGTTCGAGGACGGCTCGACGCTCACCTACGCCGAGTGCCGCGCACAGACCCGAGCCGTGGCCGCGGCGCTGCACGCCCAAGGCGTCCGTAAGGGCGACCGGGTGTTCGCTTGGTTGCCGAGCGGCAAGCCGATGGTGCTGTCCTGGTTCGCGATCAACTACCTCGGGGCGATCTACGTCCCGCTCAACACCGCCTACAAGGGTGCGGTGCTCCAGCATGTGGTGAACGCGGCGGCGGGCGCGGTGATGATCGCGCATCCGAGCCTCGCGGACCGTCTGCAGGGTCTCGACCTGCCGCACCTGCGCACGGTGACCACCGACTTCTCGCAACTCGAACACGGCGACGGCGATGCCCTCGGCGACCTTGAACAGGTCGATCACTGGGACATCCAGAGCATCATCTATACCTCAGGCACCACCGGCCCCTCGAAAGGCGTGCTCTCGCCCTATCTGCAGGGCTATACGACCGCGGTGGTCAACTACGGCTACATGGGCGAGGGCGAGGGTATCTTGGTCAATCTGCCGATGTTCCACGTCGGCGGCACCAGCTCGATCACCTCTGCCTTGGTGCGCTCGGGCAGCTTCTACCTGGTCGACGGCTTCAGCACCACGCGCTTCTGGGATCAGGTGCGCGAAGGTGGCTGCACCACCACCTCGGGGCTCATCGGGGTGATGGCGGCCTTCCTCGCCAAGGCGGCGCCGCGACCTGACGATCGCGACAGCCCGATCAAGTACATCACCATGTTCCCGGTGAACGATGAAACCATCGCCTTCGCTCACCGCTTCGGATTCGAGTACCTCACCGGCTTCAACATGACCGAAGTGTCGACGCCCCTCATGACCGACATGAACGCGCCTCCGGACGGCAGCTGCGGTTGGCCGCGCACCGGCATGCACTGCCGGCTCGTCGACGGGAACGACATCGCAGTGCCGCCCGGCAGCATCGGCGAACTCATCGTGCGCAGCGATACGCCCTGGAGCATGAACGCGGGCTACGACGGTCTGCCCGAGGCGACGGCGCGCGCGTGGCGCAACGGTTGGTTCCACACCGGCGATCTCTTCCGTCAGGATGCTGAGGGCAAGTACTACTTCGTCGACCGGCTGAAGGACACGATCCGCCGCCGTGGCGAGAACATCTCCTCGTTCGAGGTGGAGAACGCGATCCGCCAGCATCCCGATGTGGACGAGGTCGTCGTCGTCGGCGTGCAGAACGAGGTCGCGGAGCAGGACGTGTTGTCGGTGATCAAACCCAAGCCGGGTCACACGCTCGACCCCGCCGGCCTCATCGCCTTCCTGGAGCCACGGCTCGCCTATTTCATGATCCCGCGTTATGTGCGGCTGGTCGACGCCATCCCGAAGACCGAGACCAACAAGGCGCGCAAAGTGGTGTTCCGGGACGAGGGGATCACCGCGGACACCTGGGATCGTGAACGCGCCGGCATCCACCTGCGGCGCGAGCGGCTCTAGGCCGTAGTCGGCGTCGCGGCCGCCGGCCGCACCGTCACGGGCAACGCGCTCATGCGCGGCAGACCGCTCAGGGCCTCGTAGTCGGTCGCGTCGTCAATCAAGGCCGCGGTGCAGGCGCCCGCGAACCCATGTGCGATCGACACCACGCCTTCGCGCACATCGGGCGCGAGGTGCGCGACCGCGCGGATGCCGCCGACCGCGGATTCGATCTCGACGATGGCGCCGTCGACGATGCCCAGACGCGCGGCGTCCTGCGGATTGAGGTGCGCGGGGTTGTGGGGCAAGCGTCTGCGCAGAGCAGGCAGATCGTGCGCCACCGAATTGTAGAGCGCATGTTCGCGCCGTGACACCAGCAGCAAGCGCAGGGCGCTGCCCTCGCCGCCCATCACCGGGCCTGCCGGCGCCGGCGCCTCGGACTTCTGCGCGGCGATGCCATGCAGCTCGGCGATCATCACGGGTGCCGCAAGCTGTAGGCGGTGCGGCCACTCGGCATCGCGCGGCTCGGCGCACGGCTTGGGGTCGGGGAACACCGCACCATGCGGATGACGCTTGATCTCCTCGAGCGGTACGCGGCTGCGCGCGACGAACTGCGATAGCAGTCCGTCGGTGGTGGGCGGCGTCGACATGTCGAAGGGCTGGCCGCGGAACGCGAGCGGATAGCCCATGCGCCGACCCAGTTCATAGAAGATCCGCCAGTCCTCGAGCACATCGCTGCCCGCCGGCGGCTCGATCAGCTGCGGCTGATACTGCGCGAACGGCTCCGGATAGCCGAGCGACAGGCCGTAGACGGTGATGCCCTCGTTACCGAAGGTGATCGCCGGCGACTCGAAGCCGAAACGGGGGCCGATGACGTAATGCGCATGCCGCGCGGTCTCGGACAGCACAGGATCGACCACGACCAGCAGTTCCAAAGATTCCAGAGCCCGACGGGTCTTGGCTTGATTCGGCCAAGACAGCAGCGGATTGCCGCCGACCACGAACAGCGCCTTCACCTGTCCCTCGCCCGGCGTCAGGATCTCCTCCGCAAGCGCCGCCGTCGGCAGGCCAGCGGCGGTATCGGTCAAACCCCGGACCCGTAAGGCCTCACCGAAGCCGGTCGCCGCGCGCGGCTTTTCGGCACGCGCCACGCCGGAGAACTGCCGGAAAAGCACGCCCCGGTTGGGCATGCGTTCGCCGGCCTTGATCCAGCGGCCGCAGACGGTGTTCAGCGCGAGCACGAGGTAGTCCATCAGCACGCCGTGCGGAGCCATGCTGGGTCCGGTACCGCTCGTGACGTTGCCCCGCTGCGCGCGTGCGAACATCCGCGCCGCTTCGATGATCGAGCCGGCCTCGATGCCGGCCCGCGGCGCCACGCGCTCGGGCGTGAACGGCGCGACGGCCGCGGCGAGCGCGCCGAATCCTTCGGTCTCGGCCTCGATGAAGGCGCGGTCGCAGAGCCCTTCGGTGATGATGACGTTGAGCATCGCCGCCAGCAGCGGCACGTCCTGGCCCGGCAGGCACTGCAGGTGCAGGTCCGCCTTGCGTGCGGACTCGGTACGGCGCGGATCGATGACGATGAGCTTCAGGCCGCGCTGCCGCGCCTCGTGCAGCCGCTTCGCCGGGTTGAACGACGGGATGCCGCCCCACATCGAGACCAGCGGGTTCGCACCGATCAGCATGCAGACATCCGCATCGGCGAAATCCTGCGGGCCAGCGCCCCACTTGCCGTGCAGCGCCATCGAGATCGGCTTGCCCGGTTGGTCGATGGTGGCGTTGGAGAAACGCATCGGCGAGCCGATGGCGTCCATGAACGACTCGCGCAGCATCACGCCCGCCGGACAGAAATGGCTGAAGGTTCCGCCGTACATCGCGACCGATCGCGGCCCATGACGGTCGAGGATGTCGCGGGTGCGGACGGCGATCTCGTCGAGCACCGCGGCGCTCGAGGCGCTCTCGAAGCCGCCGTCGCTCCGGCGCCTCAGCGGCGTGCGCAGGCGTGAAGGCGACTCGTGGAACGCGTGATAGTTGCGGCCCTTGACGCAGCTGTAGCCGGCGTACATGGGGTTGTCGATGTCGCCGATGAGGCGTGTGACACGCCCGTCCTCGAGGGTCGCCACCATCCCGCAGGTGGCGTGGCAGAAACGACAGATGGCGGTGACTTCGGCCATGGCGACCTCGCAGAGACCGGCCCCGGAAGGCCGCGGGCCGATGCAGAGAGCGGCCCAAAGAAAAAGGGCGGGGCGCCCCGTCAGGAACGCCCCGCCCTTCCGGTCAGGTCATCAGAACTTCCAGGTGAGGTCGAGGCCGTAGGTCCGCGGATTGCCGAACTGCGACACTTCCTCGCCGAAGAAATGGATGATGTTCACGCGATAGAGCTCGTTGTCGAGGTTCTTGCCCCAGAGAGACACCGTCCAAGGGGCGTCTTTCGGCGACAGCTGGATGCGCGCATCGAGCAGGCCGTACGACGGCTCCTTGGCGAGGTTGTCCGTCGCCCAGAAGAGCTGGCTCTGCCAGTTGTAGTTCAGGCTGAACTTGAGCGCGTCCTGCCAAGCACCGAATCCAGTGGTGTAGTCGATGCCGACGCTCAGCTGCTTCTCCGGGGTGCGCTGCAGCTGGTTGCCCGAGCTGTCGAGGCGCAAGCCGGTCGACGGGTTGATCGCCGACTCGAGGAAGTCCACGTACTCGGTGTCGACGAACGAGCCGCCCAGCATGAAGCGCAGCGAGTCGGTGGCGAGGAACTCAAGTTCCGCCTCGATGCCCTGGATGTCGGCGCTCGCCGCGTTGTCCGTGAGGTTGCAGAGGCAGGCCGCGTTGGTCTGGGTCACCTGCAGGTTCTTGTAGTCCATCATGAAGATGGCGGCGTTCAGGCGCAGCCGACGGTCGAGCAAGGTGGTCTTGAA
>DBCG01000047.1:30032-32049 GCA_002292945.1 Proteobacteria bacterium UBA964
GCGAAGGTGTTGTCGGACGCACGCCAGTCAACCGTCACCTGCGGGGTGGTCTTGTTCCACTTGGCACCGTACGGCGTCGTGAACCCGCCGCCCTCGGCGTATTGCAGCACATTGGGTGCCACGCAACCCGCGGCGGGGAACGGACTGACGACCGAGCCGTCCGGACGGCGGCAGAGACCTTCGATGGTCACCACCGGGCGCGGATCGTTCGGGCTGAAGCGGTCGCCCGTCTCGACGACGAGGGCATTGACCGAGCCCGACTTCTTGTCCTGCGTGTAGCGCAGACCGGCGCTGATCTTCACCGTATCGGTGATCTCGTAGCCGAGGCTGGCGAAGGCCGCGATGTTCTCGATCGAGCCGTCGTTCACCCACTTGTTCTCGCCCGAGAGCGTGGACAGCGGGCTGTTGCCGCCCGGGATCACCGCACCGAGGAAGTTCTCACCCCAGAAACGGTCGGTCTTCTCGATGTCGTCCTTCTTGAAGTAGGCACCGGCGATCCAGTCGAACCGCGACTCGGGGTTGTCCGAGGTGATGCGGAACTCCTGGCTGAACTGCGTGGCGTCCACGGCTTCCGTGATGGGGTTCGCGAACAGGAACTGGCCGTTGTTGGAGGTGGCCGGGCGCGTGCCGTACTTCGTGTTCATGAACGCGATGTACGACTGCCAGTTCGTGATGCTGTAGCCGATGGCCTCCGGGCCAGCGCCGGTCTGGTCATAGAGCTGGGCGCTGTCGCCGCTGGTGTAGCCGGTCAGCGAGTTGAAGATGAAGCCGTCGAACTCCTTGGCCACATCGAGCGTGAAGGTGAAGCCATCGCGCTCCATGTACTGCTCGGTGGGCGTGGAATCACCCTTGAAGGTGACATTGGTGGCGACGTTCACGCGCGGATCGGTGAGACCGAGGAAGGAGCGCAGGTTGCTCCAAGGGCGCGAGCAATTGCTGCGCAGATAGCTCGTCTCGCAGTCCTTGTAGCCGCCGTCGACGGCGACCACGTTGACGCCGTTGTTGCTGTCCTTGTAGTAGCCAAAGATCGCGCGGGCGGTGACGCCGCTGTCGCCGCCGTCATAGAGCAGCTGGGCGCGGGCCTGCAGGGAGTCGAGGTCATCGACGTCGCGGTTGTGCAGTTGGTCGCGCGCGAAGCCGTCACGCTTGCGGTACTGCATCGAGAAGCGGCCCGCGACGGTGTCGGAGAGGCCACCGGTGACATAGCCCGTGAGGAACTTCGAGCTGTAGTTGCCGAGGCCGGCCGTGACCGAAGCGGAGTTGTCGAACTTCGGCTTCGCGGTCGTGACCGACAGCGCGCCGCCCACCACGTTCTTGCCGAGCAGCACGCCCTGCGGGCCGCGGATGACCTCGACCCGCTCGAGGTCGAAGAAGTCGTAGTTGAGGTCGCCGGTGCGGCCCATGTAGATGCCGTCGACGAAGGTGCCCACCGACGGGTCGGCGGACGGCGAGTCGAGGCGGGTGTTGGTGATGCCGCGGATGTTGAGCTCGACGTCGAGCGGCGTGTTGGCCGTCAGCGAGAACGCCGGCACGGCCGCCGCGAGGTCACCCGCGGAGAACAACTTGGCCTCAGCGAGGGTCTCGCCGCTGTACGCGCTGATCGCGATCGGCGTGGTCTGCAGAGCGGTCTCGCGGCGCTGGGCCGTCACCACGACCTCTTCGAGGCCTTGGGCGAAGCTCGGCGTGGTAGCGCCGGTGAGCGCCACCACGACGGCGGCGGCGGCCAGCGTGGCGACTGCGCCTGAGGAACGGTTGTGTCTGATCGTCATTCTTGGGTACCCCTGGAGTGTTTCCGTTGGTCGGCCTTTCGTCGGCATCGGACGCAAGCGCCTTGCAGCAACTTGCATAACGAAACCTGCCTTGTGGCGAGGCTACTCCGGTTGCCGAGCAGGGCGCAAGCCCTGTTGCGCCGAAGCCATGAAATCGGTGTGCGCACCGAGCGCGTCGGGAAACTCGCGTGGCCGCTCCGGCACAACGGCAGCCGACTGGTCGATCGGTGCATCGACCGTTGCATCGA
>DBCG01000047.1:32079-40777 GCA_002292945.1 Proteobacteria bacterium UBA964
ACAGGGAACCCCTCCCCCCACTCGACCGAAGACGCCCGTCGCACCCAACCCGCGCCCGCCACCCAGGTCTGCCCATTGGTGCGGGAGAGGGGCCGGATCAGCGCTGCGACGACCGGCGCCACGGACTCGGGGGGCATCCTGTGTCGCAGGTCATCACCCAGGTGCGGGCCGGTCATGCGGGTCGCCGCATACGGCGCGATCGCCGAGCAATGCACGCCGCGTGGCGCGCCCTCGGCGGCGAGGCTGCGCATGAACGCGAGCAGCGCGCCTTTCGACGCCGCATAGGCGGTGAGCCCATGCAGCCCGTGCAGCCCGGCGCTCGAGACGGACACGACGATGCGGCCCTGCCCTTGGGCGCGCATGTGCTGGTAGATCGGCTGGGTCACCGCGACCGTGCCATCGAAATTCACTGCCATGATGCGCCGGAAATCCTGCAGGGCGATGCGATGGAACGGCTCGTGCTGGTCGACGCCGGCGTTGTTCACCAGCGCGTCGATCCGGCCCCAGCGACCGAGCGCGGCATCGAGCATGCGCTGACCGGCGCCGTCCGCGCAGACATCGTCGTGCTGGGCGATGGCATCCCCACCCGCCGCGAGGATCGCGGCGACGACCGCCTCGGCGGGCGAGGGCAACGGCGCCCCGTCCGGAGCGGTGCGCAACCGGTTGTTGACCACCACGCGCCACCCGAGCGCCGCTAGGTGCGAGGCGTAGGCGCATCCGAGGCCCGTGCCCGCGCCCGTGACGATGACGACGGGCCGCGATCCGTCAGATGCCTTGACCATGGAGGATGTCCTTGTCAGTCTTGGTCAGTCTTAGAGTGAAAGTCGCGGGTCATCATAACCCGCAGGGGGATCGACATGACCGACCTCGAAACGCGCCTCGCCCGGATCTTCGACAAGGACGAGATCCGGGACGTCCTCGCCGCCTATGTGCGCGGCGTCGATCGCGGTGACGGACCGCTGCTCAAGTCCTGCTATCACCCGGATGCGATCGAAGAGCACGGCGGCCGCTACACCGGCAACGCCCACGAGTACGTCGACGGCGCGATCCCTCGGATCCGGCAGATGGACGCGATGCAGCATGTGCTCGGCACCAGCCACTTCGATTTCATCAGCGCGGATCTTGCCTATGTCGAGACCTACATCGTCACGCTCGCGCGCATGAAGGTCGGCGGGGAAACGCTGGACACCTTCACGGGCGGGCGACTCATCGACCGCTTCGAGCGGCGTGAGGGACACTGGAAGATCGCGCATCGCCGCACCATCTTCGACTGGAACCGCGACACGCCGACGCGGCAAGGCTGGGTCGGCGGCATGTTCGTCCCCGGCACACCGGGCATGCGCGTGGGCGCCAAGGGCGAGGACGACCCCTCGTACGAGCGCTTCTGAATCGATAGGCGACCCGCCCCATGAATCGACCCGATGCCCCTTTCCGCAAGACATCGTTCCCCTCGGCGGCGATGCGCACCGAGCGGCGTGCGGACGGCAGTCTTTGGGTGACCCCTGAGCTTGCGCTCGCGGACTACCGACCCAATCTGCCGCAGGAACTCTCCGCGCGTGCCGCGGCGCACCCGCAGAAGACCTACCTCGCCGAGCGGCGAGGCGGTGCTGAGGCGCCGTGGTACCTCGCCAGCTATGGCGAGGTCGACAAACAATCGCGCGCGGTCGCGGCTTGGCTGCTCGCGCGCGGGATCCCGGCCGGCCGCTCGTTGCTGATCCTGTCCGGCAATTCCGTGATGCATGCGGTGTTCAAGTACGGCGCGATGGCTGCACGTTTGCCGGCCTGCCCCGTCAGCGTCAATTACGCACTCATGGGCGGCGACTACGGTCGCCTGAAGCACGTCATCGAGATGGTGCGCCCGGCCGTGGTGTTCGCCGAGCAGACGCCTGCCTTCCGTGCCGCGCTCGAGTCCGTGGACTTCGGCGACGCCGCACTCGTGACCGACGAACCGTCGCTCATCGCCGGCACACGGGGCAACGGCCCGGTGGTGTCGATCGCCAGCGTCCTCGCGACGCCTGCGGGCACCGATGTCGACGCCTCGATCGCGTCGATCGATCCGGATGAGGCCTCGCTCTACATGCTCACCTCGGGCAGCACCAGCCTGCCCAAGGCCGTGATCCAGACCCAACGCATGATCGCCTCCAACCTCGCGCAGGGCCGCCAAGTGCTGGGCGACACCGCCGGCTGGAGCGATGTGATGCTTGATTGGCTGCCTTGGAGCCATGTCTCGGGCGCCTTCACCAAGATGGGCACCCTGACGAGCGGCGGAACGCTGTACATCGACGGCGGCAAGCCCCTGCCGAGCATGTTCGCGGAGTCGCTGCGCAATCTCAAAGAAATCGCGCCGAAGTTCTATGTCAACGTGCCCTTCGGCTACTCGATGCTTGCCGACGCCCTCGACAAGGACGCAGAGCTGCGTCAGCGATTCTTCGGCAATCTGCGGCTCGCGCTCTATGGCGGCGCCGGCCTGCCGCAGGCGCTCTACGACCGTTTCCAGCAGCTCGCCGTCGATACGGTGGGAGAACGGATCTTCTTCACGACCGGTTACGGCGCGACCGAGACCGCTTCGGGATGCATGGCGATCTACTTCCCGACCGAGGAGGTCGGCATCGGTCTGCCGATGCCGGGGCTCACGCTCAAACTCGTGCCGAACGGCGACCGCCATGAGGTGCGGCTCAAGGGCCCCATGATCACGCCCGGCTACCTCGGGCACGGCGAGAAGAACCGCGCGATCTTCGATGAGGACGGGTTCTGGCGCACCGGCGATGCGGCACAGCTGCACGACCCCGCCGACATCGGTAAGGGGCTCAAGTTCGCGGGGCGGCTCGCTGAGGAGTTCAAACTCTCGAACGGCACTTGGGTCGCCGCAGGGCGCCTGCGAGCATCGCTCGTCGAAGCGTTCGCGCCGCTGCTCGGCGACTTCGTGATCTGCGGCGAGAACCAGGAACGGCTGACGGCGCTCACCTGGCCCAAGACGCCGGTCGATGACGCCCTGCGAACCGAGCTCTCGCGCCGCCTCGGGGTCTTCAACGCCGGCCGCGGCGCGAGCGAACGCGTCGAGGCGCTGCTGTTGCTCGACGATCCGCCGCGCGCGGACGCACATGAGCTGTCAGACAAAGGCACGATCAACCAGCGGGTCACCCTGCTCCGCCGTGCAGCGGATGTGGAGCGGCTCGAGTCCGGTCAGCCCGATCCGCGGATCGTGCTGCCCTCCTGAACCCCGAGGTGAAATCCATGGAGATCCGTGATCGCGTAGCGCTGGTGACAGGCGCCAACCGGGGTATCGGTGAGGCCTTCGTGCGGGTGCTGCTCGCCGAAGCCGGCGCAGCCAAGGTATATGCCGCCGCCCGCGACCCTGCCGATGCCGCGCACCTCGAGCGCGAGTTCCCGGGCCGATGCATCGCCGTACGCTTGGACGTCACCGATGGCGCGCAGATCAGCGCAGCAGCCGAGCGCTGCGGCGATGTCGGACTGCTCATCAACAACGCCGGTCTGTTCACCAACCAGCTGCTGATCGGCGCCGCAGACATGTCTCATGCGCGCGCCGAGATGGAGGTCAACTACTTCGGGCCGCTCGCGATGATCCGGGCGTTCGCACCGACGCTGGCCCGCAACGGCGGTGGCGCCGTGATCAACGTGCTGTCGGCGGCCGCGATCGTCGCCCTGCCGAACATGGGTGGCTACTCGCCCTCGAAAGCGGCCGCCCGCATGCTGTCGACCTCGGCGCGCGCGGAACTCGCCGGCCAGGGCACGCACGTCGCCGCCCTCATCGTCGGCTCGGTGGAGACGCGGATGGCCGCGCATGTACAGGGCGCCAAAGAAAAGCCCGAGGACATCGCGCGCGCCGGTCTGCGCGCGGCGGAGCGCCGGATCGACGAACTCGACACCGACCGAATGGCCGTGGAGGTGCGTGCCGCGTTGCAACTCGACCCGAAGGGACTGGAGCGCCGTCTCGCCAAGCTCCTCGGCGCCCAGAGCATCAGCACAGGCAAGTAGACCCCAGGCAAATAGACCCCAGGCAAATAGACCCTAGAAAAGCGGCGTCCGGCCCGTCAGCGCGACGATATGCGGCGGTGGTGCCTCGCCCGCCTTGAGCCGATCGAACAGCCCACGGTCGAAGTAATCGCGCCATTCCGTGATCAGGCCATCCCTGAACCGCATGATGCCCGCATAAGGCAGCGCGATCTGCCGCCCCTCGGGCGAGGTGAACTCGTCCACCCCTTCGGCGAGGGCGGTGTCGCCGTGCTCGGCGTAGCTGAAGATCCGCCAACGGACATCCTTCATCTGGCCGGCGAGCGTTTCCATGAACCGGGCGGTCGCTTCCTTGCCGATGATGGGCGGACTGCCCACATGCGAGTGCCAGACGATGTCGTCGGCCAAACGCGCGACCACGGCCTGTCTGTCGCCCTGTCGCCAACCCATGATGACGGCCTTCATGACGGCGAAATGGCGGCCCTGTGCAGCATCCTCGACAGACGCGCTGGCCACGGTGGCGCCTGCAGCGACCAAAGGTGCGCCAGCGACGAAATTGCGACGGTCCATGCGATATCCTCCGGAGAGATGTGACTTTCGGTATTAGACCACAGATATAATCCTTGTTCGTATCTCGCTCATCCACGCGATCGGAGAGACCCCGTGCGAACGACTCCTGCAGAGAAGATCCGCGAGTACCGCAGCCGCGACTGGTGGGGCGACACCCGCATCCACGACATGTTCGACGCCCATGCCC
This sequence comes from Proteobacteria bacterium UBA964, assembly GCA_002292945.1. Classification (GTDB taxonomy): domain Bacteria; phylum Pseudomonadota; class Gammaproteobacteria; order Steroidobacterales; family Steroidobacteraceae; genus UBA964. The sequence goes on from DBCG01000047.1 coordinate 36,809, forward strand.
GCGCCTTCCCGGAACGCACGGCCCTGGTCGATGCGCCGAACCGCCCGGATCTCTTGGGTACAGCGCCGCTGCGCCTGAGCTGGCGTGAGGCCGCCGATCTGGCAGATGGCTTCGCGGTGACGCTGCAAGCGCTCGGACTCGGGCGTGACGATCTGCTCGTCACGCAACTGCCCAACATCGCCGAGTATCCAGCGCTCTACATCGCGGCGCTGCGGCTCGGCATCATCGTCAGCCCGGTGCCGATGCAGTTCCGCCGTCACGAACTGGAACAGATCGTCCGCTTCACCGGCGCCCGCACGGTGCTCACCGTCGACGCCTTCAAAGGCGCCGACCACATCGGGATGGCGCTGCAGTCCAGTGCGACGCTCGCCGCAGAGGGCATCACCCTGCGCGTGCTCAGTCTGCGCAGTGCGGCGAGCGGGGACACGCTCCCGGAAGGCGCGATCGCCTTCACCGCGGCGCCGGCGGATGATCCGCGGCGGGCTGCGCTGCGGTCGCACTGCGCCGCGCTCGGCGTCGACGCCGACGACATCGCGACGATCTGCTGGACCTCGGGCACCGAAGGCACCCCCAAGGGCGTGCCGCGCTCGCACAACCACTGGCGGGCGATCAGCTGGGCGCACCTGCGGGGCGCCGGGATACAGCCCGGCGAGATGCTGCTCAACCCCTTCCCGCTCGTCAACATGGGGGCCCTCGGGGGCTGCTTCATGAGTTGGCTGCACAACGGCGGAACGCTGCTGCTGCACCATCCGCTCGACCTGCCGACCTTCTTCCGGCAGATCGCCACCGAGCGGCCGCAGTACGCCATCGCACCGCCGGCGGTGCTCAACATGTTGCTGAAGAACGAGGCGCTGCTCGCGTCGGTCGACCTGTCGTCGTTGCGCTGCATCGGCTCAGGGTCGGCTCCGCTCGACCCGGAGATGATCCAGGGCTATCAGGACCGTTTCGGCATCGAGATCTGCAACAATTTCGGCTCCAACGAGGGCGTCTCGCTCATCAGCAACGCCACCAACGCTGCCGATGCCTTGCATCGCGCGCGCTGGTTCCCGCGGTATGGCCGCGACGAGGTGTCGTGGACGCCGCCGCCACCCGTGCAGATCAGCACGCGGCTCATCGACCCGGAGAACGGCAGCGAGATCCTCACGGCAGGACATGCCGGTGAACTACAGATCACGGGGCCCACGGTCTTCGACGGCTACCTGAATGCGCCGCAGATCAACGCCGAGTCGTTCGCGTCGGACGGTTGGTTCCGCACCGGCGACATGTTCGAGCTCTGCGGCGACGGCGATGAGCTGCGTTTCTACCGATTCGTCGGCCGGCTGCGGCAGGTGATCAACCGCGGCGGGATGAAGATCTCGCCCGAGGAGCTCGACAACGCGCTCAACCAGATGCCGGATGTGCTCGAGGGCGCGGTGGCGGCCTATCGCGATGCCGTGATGGGCGAGCGCATCTGCGCCGTCGTGGTGCCGAAGCCCGGCGCGAGCATCACCCTCGACGCCGTGTGCGCCCACTTCGAGTCGTTCGGCCTCGCGAGGTTCAAGTGGCCGGAACGCTTGCGCGTCATCCCGCAATTGCCGCGCAACAGCGTCGGCAAGGTGCTACGGGGCGAACTATCGCGCCTGGCTTCGGACGAGGACGGCTGACGGGCAGACGGCGCCTAGCGCCACTGCCGAGCGACCTCCACTGCCTCGCGGAAGCCGGTGCGGCTGACCCAGAGCATCGTGCCCGAGGCCAGCGTCGCGACCGCGCCCACCGTCGCGAGCGACACGCCGATCTGCATCGGTCCGCCCAGCAGGTGATCGCTCACCCACGCGACCAATGTCGGCCCCGAACCGAGCGACATCATCGTCCCGATCAGGAAATACGCCGCGATGATCTGGCCGCGCAATTGGTTGGGCACGACCGACTGCAGCGCCGTTCCGGGAAGCCCGTTCAACATACCGAAGCCGAAACTGGTGGCCGCAAGCAGGACCAGCGTGGTCGTCGGATCCGGGTGCAACGGCGTGACGAGCACCAACGGCACCAGCGCAAACATCACCACCGCGGCGACCGTGATCGGCGCATCGACACGACCCCGCGCCGTCAGACGGTCCGAGACCCAACCACCGACGAAGACGCCTGGCACCGAGGTCAGCAACAGGATGGACCCGTAGGCGAGCCCGATGTCGCCTGCCGTCCAGCCATGCACGCGCATGAACACCGCAGGGATCCAGACGAGGTACGAGATGCCCGCGATGCCGAACACGGAAAAGCCTAGGAACAGCAGCATGAAGAGCGTCCGCCGCCCGCCGATGAAGGCGAGCAGGGACAGGTCGGTTCCGCGCGGCGCAAGACCGCGACGCTCCGGCTCCCGTACCAACAAGAAGAGCAGCGCGATCAGCACACCCGGCAACCCGACCACCAGGAACACCAACTGCCAGGGCGCAAGCACGCCGACCCCCGGGACCGCCACCGCTCCCATGCCTTCGGCCAGTTCGATGACCTGGCCGCCGATGATCAACGCCAGCCCAGAACCGAGATACGGCCCCATCGCATAGGCGCTGATGGCGCGGGCGCGCCGCTCGGGCGGGAAGTAATCCGACATCAAAGAATAGGCGGCCGGCGACAACGCCGCTTCGCCGATCCCGACGCCGATGCGCGCCAGGAACAACCCGAGGAACCCCGTGGCGAGCCCGCAGAGCGCCGTCATGATGCTCCAAGAAATCATGCCGACGACGATGAGCATCCGCCGGCTCCAACGATCGGCCACCCAACCGAGCGGCAAGCCCATGACACTGTAGAAGATCGAGAACGCGAGGCCTGCGAGCAGACTGAACTCGGTGTCGCTGATGCCGAGGTCTGCCCGGATCGGCTCGACCAGCAGGCTCATGATCTGCCGGTCGATGAACGAACTGGTGTACGCCACCATGAGCAACGCGACCAGCACCCACGCCCGCGTCGGGCTCGGCCACGGCGCGGCGGAGATCGACGGCGTTGCGCTCACCCGCCCACCCGCTCGACCACCATCGCGGCGCCGACGCCGGAGGCGCCGGTGCAGGCGACGAGCCCGAACCGTCCGCCGCAGGCATCGAGCGCATCGAGCAGGCTCGAGAGCAGGATGGCGCCCGAGGCGCCCATCGGATGACCCTTGGCCATGTGGCCGCCGCCGACGTTGACGCGACCGAGGTCTACCGCGTGGTCCCGCAGGAAGATCGCCATCGTGACCGCGAAGGACTCCATGAACTCGATCCGGTCCATGTCGCCGAGCGTGAGCCCGGCCTCGGCGAGCGCGGCCTGCATCGCGGCGAGGCCGGCGAGCAGCGACGCGCGCGGATCGCCGCCGGATTCGGCATACGCCAAGATGCGCGCGCGCGCCTTTCGGCCGGAGCCATCCGCGGGCGTGCCGCGGACGAGCGCGAGCCCCGCACCGTCGCAGACGGGCGGCGCATGGGCGATGGTGTGACGGTGGTCGATGGGACCCTCGAGCGCATCCGCGTACTGTGCGGCGAGCGCCGCGAAACCGGGCGCCATCGCCGCGAGCGACTCCGCGGTGGTCTGCGGACGGACGCATTCGTCGATCGCGAGGCCATCGACCGCGATCCGCGAAGCGGCAAGCGCAGGGACGGCCTCGGCGGCCACCGCGCGCTGCTGCGAGAGCAGTGCCAGCCGATCGAGTTCGGTGCGCGCGATCCCCTGTTCGTCGGCGAGCCGGTCGGCGGCGAGCACCACCGGCACGTAGCGCGAGCGCTTCGGGAACGACGCATCGCTGTAGTAGGCGGCCTGGTCCGCCATGAACGGCACGCGCGACATCATCTCGACGCCACCGGCCAGGGCCGCGGTCGGCCGGCCCGCCACCCGCAGCGCCGCATGACCGATGGCGGTCAGCCCGGACACGCAATAATTGTTGAGCGTGAAGGCGCTGGCGCGCTCGTCGATGCCCGCATGCAGCTTCGAGACGAGCGCGATGTTGCCGCCTTGATCGCCGATCTG
>DBCG01000009.1:0-9216 GCA_002292945.1 Proteobacteria bacterium UBA964
AGGCCCTTGGCCTCGATGACGAGGTCGCCGAGCCGCTCGCCGGGCGGGATGTAGATCTCGTTGGTCTCGTTGCGTTCCTGGAACTCGCGCGAGGCCAGCTCTTCGTAGCGCTGCATGCGCGCCTTGCTCTTGGCCTGCCGCGCCTTCGGGTTCTGGCGCACCCACTCGAGCTCGCGCTCGAGGGTCTTGCGCAGCGATTCGCGCTCACGCTCTTCCTGACCGAGCCGCTTCTCTTTCTGCTCGAGCCAAGACGAGTAGTTGCCGTGGTAAGGGATGCCGTGGCCGCGGTCGAGTTCGAGGATCCACTCGGCGACGTTGTCGAGGAAGTAGCGGTCGTGGGTGACCGCGATGACGGTGCTCGGGTATTCCTCGAGGTACTTCTCGAGCCAGCCGATCGACTCGGCGTCGAGGTGGTTGGTGGGTTCATCGAGCAGCAGCATGTCCGGCGCCGACAGCAGTAGACGGCAGAGCGCCACCCGGCGCTTCTCGCCGCCCGAGAGCAGTCCGATCTTGGCATCCCACGGCGGCAGACGCAGGGCGTCGGCGGCGATCTCGAGCTTGCGGTCGAGCTCCCAGCCGCCCGCCGCGTCGAGTGCATCCTGCAGCTTCGCCTGTTCCTCGAGCAGCGCGTTCATCTCGTCGTCCGACATCGGGTCTGCGAAGCGCTCGCTGATGGCGTTGAAGCGCTCGAGCTTGGCGAACAAGCCGCCGATCCCGAGCACCACCTCCTCGCGCACGGTTTTGGCGGCATCGAGTTCCGGTTCCTGAGGCAGGTAGCCGACCTTGATGCCGGATTGCGGCCGCGCCTCGCCTTCGATGTTGTTGTCGAGGCCCGCCATGATCTTCAGCAGCGTCGATTTGCCCGAGCCGTTGAGACCCAGCACGCCGATCTTGGCGCCCGGGAAGAACGACAGGCTGATGTCGCGCAGGATGTGACGCTTGGGGGGCACGATCTTGCCCACCCGGTTCATGGTGTAGATGTACTGAGCCATGCCGATATTATCGCCTGTGCTAGGCTCGACCGCATCATGTCCGAGGTCTTGGTCATCGCCGATGAGCGCCTGGCCCGTTACGGGTTCGGCGCTGGACACCCCTTCGGCACCGACCGCCAGGGCGCATTCCGCCGTGAGTTCCAGGACCGCGGTCTGTCGCAGCGCTGCCGTCTCGGCACGACACGCGAGGCGGCCCCCGATGAGCTCTCGCTGTTCCATGATCCGGCTCACCTCGCCTTGCTGCGTGCGCGATCGCTGAGCGGTCAAGGTTGGCTCGATGGGGGCGATACCCCAGCCTTCCTCGGCGTCTACGAGGCTGCGGCCGATGTGGTCGGTGCGACGCTGAGCGCCGCCGAGGCGATCATGGGCGCAGAGGCTCGCCGCGCTTTTGTGCCGATCGCCGGCCTGCATCACGCAAGCCGAAAGGGGGCGGCAGGTTTCTGCGCCCTGAATGATTGCGGTGTCGCCATCGAGTGGCTGCGGGCACGGTACGGGTTGCAGCGCATCGCCTATGTGGACATCGACGCCCACCACGGCGATGGCGTGTTCTATGCCTTCGAAGAGGATCCCGATGTCGCGTTCGTCGACCTGCACGAGGACGGTCGCTACCTCTACCCCGGCACCGGTGCGGCCGAGGAGACCGGGCGTGGCGCGGCGGTGGGCACCAAGTACAACGCACCGCTGCCGCCCGGCGCCGACGACGCGGCCTTCGATGCCGCGTGGGGTCCCGCGCTCGAGCTGCTCGAGGCACAGCGCCCGGAGTTCATCCTGCTGCAATGCGGCGCCGACAGCCTCGCGGGTGATCCGCTCACCCACCTCGCATTCACCCCTGCGGTGCATCGCCGGGCGGCGCAAGACCTCGTCCGGCTCGCCGAGCGTTTGGGGCACGGCAGGGTGCTCGCCTTGGGCGGTGGGGGGTACAACCGGGACAACATCGCCGCCGGGTGGTGCGCGGTGGTGGAGGGTCTCATCGGCACGGGCTGATGTTGCGGTAGAATGGACGCTCACACGCCCCGAGAGCCGCCCATGTTTCCGAGCCGAATGACCATCGAAGGATTCGACCCCGAGCTCGCCGCCGTCATGGCCGCCGAGCGGGTGCGTCAGGAAGACCACGTCGAACTCATCGCCTCCGAGAACTACGCGAGCCCTCGCGTGCTCGAGGCGCAGGGTTCGGTGCTCACGAACAAATACGCCGAAGGCTATCCCGGCAAACGCTATTACGGCGGCTGCGAATTCGTCGATGTCGCCGAGCAGCTCGCCATCGACCGCGCGAAGCAGCTCTTCGGCGCCGATTACGCCAATGTCCAACCGCACTCCGGATCGCAGGCCAACGCCGCGGTCTATCTCGCGCTGCTCAATCCCGGCGACACCATCCTCGGCATGAGCCTCGATCACGGCGGCCATCTCACCCACGGCGCCAAGGTCAACTTCTCCGGCAAGCTGTACAACGCCCAGCAGTACGGTATCCGCCCCGACAACGGCGAGATCGACTACGACGCGCTCGAACGCCAGGCGCTCGAGGTCAAGCCGAAGCTCATCATCGCGGGCTTCTCGGCGTATTCGCGTTTCCTCGACTTCCCGCGCTTCCGCGCCATCGCCGACAAGGCGGGCGCACTGCTGCATGTCGACATGGCGCACTTCGCGGGGCTCTCGGCTGCGGGCGTCTACCCGAACCCCGTGCCCTACGCCGACGTCGTCACCAGCACCACGCACAAGACGCTGCGGGGTCCGCGCGGCGGCATCATCCTCGCGCGGGCGAACGATGCGCTGACCAAGAGATTCAACTCGCTGGTGTTCCCGGGGACGCAAGGCGGGCCGCTGATGCATGTCATCGCCGCCAAGGCCGTCGCCTTCCTCGAGGCCCTGCAGCCCGAGTTCAAAGATTACCAACGCCAGGTCGTGGCCAACGCCCGCGCCATGTGCGCACGCCTGCAGCAGCGCGGCTATCGCATCGTCTCGGGCGGCACCGATAATCACCTGTTCCTGGTCGATCTCTCGGACAAACCGATCAACGGCAAGGAAGCCGATGCCGCGCTAGGCGCTGCGCATCTCACGGTCAACAAGAACGCCGTGCCGAACGATCCGCGTCCGCCGATGGTGACGAGCGGCATCCGCATCGGAACGCCCGCCTGCACCACCCGCGGCTTCAAGGAAGCCGAGGTCGAGCAGGTCGCCAACTTCGTCGCCGATGTGCTGGACGCGCAGGGCTCCGCCGAGGCCGTGGCAGCGGTACGCGTCAAAGTCACGGCGCTGTGCCGGCGGTTCCCGGTCTACGAGTCCTCGGGGCGCTGAGCGGCCCGCGGCGCTGACGGGGCGACACCATGCACTGTCCCTTCTGCGGCGACGAAGACACCAAGGTCAACGACTCACGGCTGGCCGCCGAGGGTCGCCAGATCCGTCGACGGCGCGAATGTCTCGCCTGCGGCGAACGCTTCACCACCTTCGAGACCGCGGAACTCGTCATGCCGCTGGTCGTCAAGAGCCATGGCGAACGCCAGCCCTTCGACGAACAGAAGCTGCGCGGCGGCATCCTGCGCGCGCTGCAGAAGCGTCCGGTCGAACAGGAGAAGGTCGAAGCCGCCATCGAGCGCATCGCCCACCGCTTACGCGCGCTCGGTGAGCGCGAGGTGCCATCACGGCAGGTGGGCGAGTTCGTGATGGAGGAACTGCGCCACCTCGACGAAGTCGCCTATGTGCGCTTCGCCTCGGTGTACCGCAGCTTCCAGGATATCGAGGCGTTCCGCGACGAGGTCGACAAGCTGCGTACGCGCCGGCGGCGTGAGCCGCTCGCCGGTCAGTTGTCCCTGCTCGGCGGCGAGGCCGATGCTGCCGGCAAGCCAACCCCGAAAGGCGCGGCGCCCATCGTCGGCAAGCCGCCGCGCCGCAGCCACTAGCGCCCGCGCATGATGGGTACCGCCTCCGATCGACGGGCGATGACGCGTGCGCTCGAGCTCGCCGCTTTGGGCTGTCGCAGCACCCAGCCGAACCCGCGGGTCGGCTGCGTCATCGTCCAAGGCGAGCGGATCGTCGGGGAGGGCTGGCACCAACGCGCCGGCGGGCCGCACGCCGAGGTGTTCGCGCTGCATGCGGCCGGTGAGGCCGCTCGCGGTGCCACGGCCTTCGTCACCCTCGAGCCCTGCAACCATCACGGCCGGACACCCCCCTGCACCGACGCCCTGATCGCGGCGGGCGTGCAGCGCGTGGTCTATGCGAGCGGTGACCCGAACCCCGAGGTTGATGGTTCGGGCGCAGCCCGGCTGCGCGCCGCCGGCATCGAGGTGTTGACCGGCCTGATGGCCGCCGAGGGCGAGGAACTCAACCTCGGGTTCTTCAGCCGCATGCGCCGGGGTCGTCCTTGGCTGCGCCTGAAGCTCGCCGCGAGCCTTGATGGACGCACCGCGCTCGAGTCCGGGGAGAGCCGCTGGATCACCGGCGAGGCCGCTCGTGCCGATGTGCATGCGTGGCGCGCCGAGAGCGCCGCGATCCTCAGCACCGCCGCCACCGTGCTCGCCGACGATCCCGAACTGACTGCGCGCCCGTCCAAAGGTTCTTCGCGGATACCGGGGTCCGAGGTCATCGGATCGGTCGTGGACGCGGCCGGACTTGCGCCACGGCCGCCGCTGCGCGTGTTGCTCGATGCGCGCCTGCGCATCCCGGCGTCGGCTCGGGTGTTCGCGGCCGAGGGCGAGGTGGTGCGTTTGGCCGCGGAAGGCGCGCGAGGGGACAGCGCGTCGCCCGCCCCCGGCCGTGTCGTCCCCTTGGGCACCGACGCGGCAGGACGGCTGTCCTTGCCTGAGGCGCTGGCCTGGATGGGCCGCGAGGGGCTCAACGAAGCATGGGTGGAAGCCGGGCCGACGCTCGCCGGGGCACTGCTCGAGGCAGCGCTCGTCGATGAACTCATCGTGTACCTCGCGCCGCGGTTGCTCGGGCCCGACGCCCGGCCGCTCGCCCGGTTGCCGCCGCTCGCCCGGCTGGGGGATGCGGCGGCTTGGCGGGTGCAGGACTTGCGCCAGATCGGCCCGGATGTCCGTATCATGCTGCGCCCGGGCGGCTGAGGCCGTCCCCGCATCGATCGGTCGTCAAGTTTTCAAGGAGAGGATGGGCGTGTTCACCGGTATCGTGCAGGACGTCGGTCGGATCACCGCGCGTGAACCGCGCGGCGGAGACATGCGGCTGCGCATCGGCGCCGTCCGCCTGCCGCTCGAGGGCGTGCGCATCGGTGACAGCATCGCCGTGAGCGGGGTCTGTCTGACGGTGGTGGAAGTGGGCGCCGGCGCGTTCAGCGCAGATGTCTCCAACGAGACGCTGTCGCTCACCACCCTCGGTGCCCTGGGCGAGGGGTCCCCGGTGAACCTCGAGCCTGCGCTGCGTGTCGGCGATCCGCTGGGTGGGCACCTGATGTCGGGTCATGTGGATGGCATCGGCCGATTGCTCGCGCTCGAAGAGGATGCCCGCTCTTGGCGTATGCGCTTCGAGGTGCCTGCCGCGCTCGCACGCTATGTGGCGCGCAAGGGTTCGATCGCGATCGACGGTATCAGCCTCACCGTCAACGAGGTCGAAGGCCGCGAGTTCGGCGTCAACATCATCCCGCACACCTTCGAGGCCACGACGCTCGGCAGCGCCGTGCCCGGCCGTGCCGTGAACATCGAGGTCGACCAGATCGCGCGTTATGTGGAGCGCCTCGCCGGCGCGGGAGAGACAGCATGAGCTTGCGCAGCGTGGGCGGCACCGGCAACTTGGCGGGCGGTGCGCCTGACAACGGCTTCGATCGTATCGAAGATATCCTCGCCGATCTCGCTGCGGGTCGCATGGTCGTGATCCTCGACGATGAAGACCGCGAAAACGAGGGCGACCTCTTGATGGCCGCGGCCAAGGTGCGACCCGAGGACATCAATTTCATGGCGCGCTTCGGCCGCGGGCTGATCTGCCTCACGCTCACCCCCGAGCGCTGTCGGCAGCTGCGTCTGCCGCTCATGGTGAGCGACACCGACCGCGACCACCGGACCAACTTCACGCTCTCCATCGAGGCGGCCGAGGGCGTGACGACCGGCATCTCCGCCCACGACCGGGCCCACACCGTGCGTACAGCGGTGGCCGAGGGTGCGCGGCCCGAGCACCTGCGCCAACCGGGGCATATCTTCCCGTTGATGGCGCAGCCGGGCGGCGTGCTGACACGCGCCGGGCACACCGAGGCGGGGTGTGATCTCGCCCGACTCGCGGGCCTCGAGGCGGCCGCCGTGATCGTCGAGATCATGAGCGATGATGGGACGATGGCCCGTCAGCCCGAACTGCTGCGTTTTGCGCGTCAGCACGGACTACGCATCGGCACCATCGCCGATCTGATCCGGCACCGCTTGCGGGCCGAGCGCTCCGTGGAACGCATCGCCGAGCGCAGCATCACGACCGCGCATGGCGCATTCCGCTTGATCGCCTATCAGGACCATGTGCATCGCGATGTGCACCTCGCGTTGGTGAAGGGCGATCTCGACGGCCGTGGTCGCGACGGCGCGGCGCCGCTCGTTCGGGTGCACCTGCCTGGGACGCTGCGCGACCTCGTGGGCGTGATCGAGCCGACACCGCGCTGGACGCTCGATGCGGCGCTGCGGCGTGTCGCCGAGGACGGCTCCGGCGTCGTCGTGGTGCTGCGTGGCGCCGAATCCCCGCGCGACCTCGCCGATGCGGTGCTCGAGGCGCCGGCCGGCGAGGGCGGTGCAGACGCCAACGCGGTCGCCCCGGTGTGGCGTACCTACGGCATCGGCGCGCAGATCCTGCGAGACCTCGGCTTGCGCCGCATGCGTGTGCTGTCCTCGCCCAAACAGATGTTGGGCCTCGCCGCGTTCGGTCTCGAGGTCGACGAATACATCGCGCCGGGTACGGAGTCCGTCGATGCGCCTTGAACCGGTCAGCGGCGCTCTGGGGCCAGCCGGTAGCGGGCTCGATGCGAGCGATCTGCGCATTGCGGTGTTCGCTGCCGAGTTCAATGCGGTTTTCGTCGATCCGATGCTCGAGGCCGCGCGCGCGGCTTGGGCGCGGGCGGGCGGGGCACCTGCGGCGTTCGTCGCGCACCGCGTGCCCGGGGCCTTCGAGTTACCGCTCGCCTGCCGCGAGGCGGCCTTGACCGGGCGCTATCATGCGGTGGTGGCGCTAGGTTGCGTGATCCGCGGTGATACGCCGCACTTCGATTTCGTCTGTGCCGAGAGCGCGCGTGGCCTGATGCAGGCCGGTCTCGAGTCGGCGGTGCCGGTGATCTTCGGCGTGCTGACCGTGGACTCGGTGCCCCAGGCCGAGGAGCGCGCCGACGCGTCGCGGCTCGACAAGGGCGGCGAGGCGGTGGCGGCCGCCATCAGCATGGCCCATACGCTCGCTGCGATCCGGAAGGGCATCTGACATGGCACCCGATAAGCTTTCAGTCGATCAAGACCCGTCGGGCGGCGACCGTCCCGCCGAAGCCGTGCCGACGAGCTCCGCCAAGCGTCGTGCGGCCGGCGCCGCCGTGCGCGACCCGGGCTCCGCCGCCCGTGCCAGCGCGCGCAAGCTGGCCGTGCAGGCGATCTACCGCGTGCAGCTCAACGACGGACCATGGCAGGATCTGGTGAGCGAGTTCGCGGGCGATCCGGAGATGGCGCGCGCCGACCGCGAGTACTTCGAGGTGCTGGTGCGTGGCGTGTGCGAGGCACGCGAAGCGCTCGATGCACAGCTCGCCGGCTGGACCGATCGCACGCCTTCGTTGCTCGACCCGGTCGAGCACGCGGTGCTGCTGATCGGGCTCCACGAACTGCGCGAGCGTCTGGAGGCGCCGCGTCGCGTGGTGGTCAGCGAGGCGGTGCGGCTCACCAAGCGCTTCGGCGCCACCGACGGCCACAAATTCGTCAACGCCGTGCTCGATCGCGCGGCGCGCGAATTGCGACCGCACGAGCACTGAGCCGGCGGACATGCCGCTCGGCGAGTTCCAGCTCATCGATCGATTCTTCCGCGCCTGCGGCGCGGATCGCGACGATGTACGGCTCGGGGTCGGTGACGACGGGGCGTTGCTGCGGACACCGCCCGGCGATGATCTGGTCGCGGTCAGCGACACCCTCGTCGAGGGTGTGCACTTCCCCCAGGGCAGCGACCCGCGCTCGATCGGCCACCGCTCGCTCGCCGTCAACCTCAGCGACATCGCCGCGATGGGCGGTGTGCCGAGATGGGCGCTCTTGTCGCTGACCCTGCCCTCAGTGGATCCTGCGTGGCTTTCGGCCTTCGCGTCAGGATTCGGTGACCTCGCGATCGAGCATGGCGTCGCGCTGGTCGGTGGTGACACCACGCGCGGTCCGCTCACGCTCGGTGTGCAGGTGCTGGGCAGCGTCGCAGCGGGGAAGGGCTTGCGCCGCAGCGGCGCCCGACCGGGCGATGCCTTGTTCGTCTCCGGTCGGCCGGGCGAAGCGGCTGCGGGGCTCGCCTCGCTCATGGCGCGAGGGCTCGCCGATCTGCCGGCCGCAGAGCGCCGTGTCCTCGAGGCGCGCTTCCTTTATCCGCAGCCGCGCGTGGCGTTGGGCCAGGCGTTGCTGCCGCTTGCGAGCGCCTGCATCGACATCTCGGACGGATTGGTGGGCGATCTGGCGAAGCTGGCGGCGGCGAGCGGCTGCGCGGCCTTGCTCGAGGTCGATGCGTTGCCCCGGCTATCGGCGCTCGACGCCGTAGCGTCGCGGCCGTATGCGCTGCACGGTGGTGACGACTACGAGCTCTTGTTCACGGTACCCCAAGCGCGCGCTGCGGCGGTGATGGCGTTGCCGGATGTGACGCGAATCGGCGAGATGCGCGCCGGGTCAGGCGTGACGCTGCTCGAGGGCGGTCGCACGAGCGCAGCAGCGCATGCGGGTTTCGATCACTTCGCCGGCTGAGCTTGGGTGTCCTTGACGCGCTCGATCATCGCGTAGGCGGAGTGGTTGTGGATGGACTCGAAGTTCTCCACTTCCACCACATAGGCCGCGATGCGCGGTTCACGGTCGAGGCGCAGCGCCACATCGCGCACCAGATCCTCGACGAACTTCGGGTTGTCATAGGCGCGCTCGGTCACGAACTTCTCATCCGGGCGCTTCAGGATCCCGTAGAGCTCGCTCGAGGCCTCGGCCTCGACGATGTCGATCAATTCCTCGATCCATACCGGTGCGCGCAGCCGCGCCGTGATCGTCACATGGGAGCGCTGGTTGTGCGCGCCGCGCTCCGAGATCTTCTTGCTGCAGGG
>DBCG01000009.1:9234-9500 GCA_002292945.1 Proteobacteria bacterium UBA964
CATAGGCTGGTGACGGGTACCACGACCCGCACCGAGAGGGTCTCGTGATCACCGCGCCGCACGCCGCTGAGCGTGGTGCGGTAGTCCATCAGGCTCTGTACGCCGGACACCGGTGCGCGCTTCATCACGAACAACGGGAACTCGATGTCGATGTGGGCGGCGTGGGCCTCGAGCTTGTCGGCTGTTTCCTGCAAGAGTCTGCCGAGCGTCGTCACCCCGATCTGGCGCTCTTGGTGGAGGATCTCGACGAAACGGGACATGTGCGT
>DBCG01000137.1:0-15616 GCA_002292945.1 Proteobacteria bacterium UBA964
GCTCCCGCTCAGGTCGCCGAAAAGCCCCCCAAGGGCAAAGGCAAGTCCAAAGCCAGCAGCAACGAGGGCAGCAAGATCCTCGCCATGCCCGAGCGCCGCCCGGCAGCATTGCCCGAAGAGCGTCAATCACAGCTGAAGCAGCTGATCGCCCTCGGCAAGGAACAGGGCTACCTGACCTACTCGCAGATGAACGATTTCCTCCCCACCGAGATGGTCGACCCCGATCAGATCGAGGAGATCGGCAACACGCTGCAGGACATGGGCATCCCGCTCTACGAGAAGGCCCCCGAGAACGACGCGCTGCTCGCACCCGAGACCAACGCTTCCTCCGACGAGGAAGCCATCGAGGAAGCTGCGGCAGCGCTTGCGGCGATCGACGCCGAACTCGGTCGGACGACCGATCCGGTGCGCATGTACATGCGCGAGATGGGCACCGTGGAACTGCTCACACGCGAAGGTGAGATCAGCATCGCCAAGCGCATCGAGGAAGGCCTCGAGGCAGTGCGCAACCAGATCTCGCTCTACCTGCCCACCTATGAATTCCTGTTCCGCGCCTATGAGCCGGTGAAAGGCGGCGCCGGCAGGATCGCCGACCTGATCGTCGGCTTCATCGATCCGAACGCGCCCGATGTCATCGCCCAACCGCAGAACCCGACCAAGGTCGAGGCAGTGCCGGCACCCGCGGAGACCGACGACGCAGCGGACACCGAAGAGGCCGAAGCGGTCGACACGGGCCCCGACCCGGTCGAGGTCGCACAACGTTTTGCCTCGCTGACCAAGCTCCATGGTCAGCTGCTCGGCGCGGTCGCGAAGACCGGCCTCTCCGACCCCAAGACCCAAAAACTGCGCAAGAAGCTGGCTGGTGAGTTCATGGAACTCAAGCTCGCGCCACGCATGTTCGAGGCGTTGATCAACAACCTGCGCACGCATGTCTTCGAGATCCGCCAGCTCGAGAAGGAGATCATGCAGATCGCCGTGCGCGATGCCGGGATGCCGCGTAAGGAGTTCATCTCGAGCTTCCCGCGCAACGAGACCGACCCCCGATGGGCGGCGAAGCACGCGAAATCCGGCAAGAAATGGTCCGCCGGGATCGCGAAGCTCGAAGGCGAGATCTGTCGCCGTCAGGAACAATTGGTCGTGATCGAGCAACGGCACCGGCTCTCGGTCCCGGAGATCAAGGACATCAACCGTGAGGTCTCCATCGGCGAGGCCAAGGCGCGCCGCGCCAAGAAGGAGATGGTCGAGGCCAATCTGCGCCTCGTGATCTCCATCGCCAAAAAATACACCAACCGCGGGCTGCAGTTCCTGGACCTCATCCAGGAAGGCAACATCGGCCTGATGAAGGCGGTCGACAAGTTCGAGTACCGCCGCGGCTACAAGTTCTCCACCTACGCGACCTGGTGGATCCGCCAGGCCATCACCCGCTCGATCGCCGACCAGGCCCGCACCATCCGCATCCCGGTCCACATGATCGAGACCATCAACAAGCTGAACCGCATCTCGCGGCAGATGCTTCAGGAGATGGGCCGCGAGCCGACGCCCGAAGAGCTCGCGACACGCATGGAGATGCCCGAGGACAAGGTCCGCAAGGTCCTCAAGATCGCCAAGGAGCCGATCTCCATGGAGACGCCGATCGGCGACGACGAGGACTCGCACCTCGGCGACTTCATCGAGGACACCTCGGTGGCCTCGCCGATCGATCAGGCGACCGCCGAGTCGCTGCGCGAGACCACGCACGCCGTGCTCGCGCAGCTCACGCCGCGTGAGGCCAAGGTGCTGCGCATGCGTTTCGGCATCGATCTCAGCACCGACCACACCCTCGAGGAGGTCGGCAAGCAGTTCGATGTCACCCGCGAGCGCATCCGCCAGATAGAGGCCAAGGCGCTGCGCAAGCTGCGCCATCCGAGCCGCAGCGAGCAGCTGCGCTCCTTCCTCATCGAGGATTGAGCCCCGGTCGGCTCGCACCTCGGCGAGCACCTCGGTAAGGCCGAACGGCCTGCCGAGGATCGCCGCGGGGCTTAGTCAGCGTCGCGTTCTGAGGCCGTCTCGCGTGGCGCCGGGGCGTCGACGCTGGCGCGCAAGCCCCCACAATCCCAGCAACCCGAGGCCGAGCAGGTCCATCGAGCCACCGCCGCCGCCCGGATCGGACGCACGGTCGGTCACGGTGATGGTGAAGGTCATGGGCGCGCTGCTCAACAAGCCATCCGAGGCGATCACGCTGATCGCATAGTTGCCGCCCGGCGAGGCCGTCGGCCACGCGAGCACGCCCGCCGGAGTCAGCGTCGCACCGCTCGGCAGACCGGTGGCCGAGAACGTGAGCGCGTCGCTCTCCGGGTCGGTGCCCGTGATCGTGAGATTGACGGCAGACTGCAGCCGCACCGTGAAGTTGTTGACTTGGGTGATCGATGGCGCCGTGTTGGCGCGGACCTCGAGCGCCACGATGCGCGCAGCACTGGTCAGCAATCCGTCCGAGGCGGTGATCGACACGTTGTAGGTTCCGACAGGGGTCGCGTTGGACCATGAGAAGGCCCCGGCCGAGGAGAAAGCGGCCCCGGTGGGCAGACCGGTCGCCGCGAAGGTCACCGCGTCGTTCTCTGCATCGGTGGCGGTCGCTGTGAAACCGACCGAACCCCCGACCCGCACCCTCTGCGCCGCGATGGACGCCAGGACGGGCGCAGTGTTCGCGGTCACCGTGATCGGGATGCTACGGCTGCTGCTCAAAACGCCATCGGTCGCGTTGACGATGACGGTGTAGCTGCCCGCGACCGGAGAGCGCCAGAAAAAGGCCGCGGCTCCTTCACCGACGCTGAAGCTAGCGCCTGCCGGCAGCCCGCTGGCCGACAGCGTCACGGGATCGTTCTCGGCGTCGGTCGCGGTGATGTTGAAGCTGAGGGGCTGTCCCGCACGCACCGTCTGGTTCGGCACCGCCGTGATGGATGGTGCGGTGTTCGCGAGCACGACGATGGTCACGGTGCGTGCAGCGCTCGTGAGGAAGCCATCGGATGCGGTGACCGAGACGGTATACGTCCCGGCCGGCGTGGCATTGGGCCAGGAGAACGCCCCCGCCGCAGTGAAGGTGGCGCCAGCCGGCAAGCCGGTCGCCGCGAAGGTCACGGGATCGCCCTCAGCGTCGGTGGCCACCGCGACGAACGCCACGGTCTGACCGACACGCGCGCTCTGGTTCGGGATCACATTGACCGTCGGTGCGTTGTTGGGCGCGACGGTGATCCTGACGGTCTGTGCGGCGCTGCTCAAAGAACCGTCCGATGCCGTGAACGACACCGTATACACACCCGCCGCGGCCGCGGACCAGTCGAACACGCCTGCCGCAGTGAAGGTCGCGCCAGCGGGCAGCCCGGACGCGGCGAAAGTGAGCGTGTCGCCCTCGGCATCGCTGCCGGAGACCGTGAAACGGACGGCTTGGCCGGCACGCACGGACTGGTCGGGTATCGCAGCCAACACCGGCACCGTATTGGAGCGCAGGTTGACCGTGGCCGAAGCGGAGGCACCGGTCACATCCGAAGCGGTGAACCGGAAGCTCAGGGCACCGCCCGGGGACGGCGCCGTGAAGCTCGCCGAGGTGGTGGTCGCACCGGACAGCGTGACCACCGGGCCCGACAACTGCTGCCAAGAATAGCTGAGGTCGGCGGCAGCGCCGGAACTGCCTGCCGTGGCTATGCCGGTCAGCGTGACCGTGCTGCCGCCCGCAGCGACCGCAGCGCTTGATTGCGCGGTGGCCGACGGCGTCAGCGCAGTCAGCCGCGTCATCGCCGAGGACGCATCGAGCATCCCGGTACCGCAGTCGAGCGTGCCGATCTCGAATGTCCAGCAGTAGGTATCGTTCGGGAACGTGCGCGTCGAGAACTTGAGGATGGACTCCACACCGTCGGGCTTGAGGGTCGGCATCGCCGCGAGCAGCAGCGCCGCGGCGCCGGACGCGTGGGCTGCAGAAACGCTGGTGCCGGCTGACCTGAATTCCAGTGACACATCGGCCACCGGAACTGTCGTACCGGTATTGGTCGTCGACCACAACTGGCGCCAGATCGTGCCGGTAGCGTTCCCCGTGCCATGCGGGAGGCAGCCGAGGAGCTGCGAGCACTCGCCGCCACCCGGCGCACTGAGGTCGGTGCCCGCGCCCCAATTAGCGATGGTCATCCGGTCGCCCTCGAGGGTGTGCGAGGTCACCGCGACGACGCCGGCGCAGTTGGCCGGGGAACCGATCGTGCGCGCCCCGATGGCGGGCGCGAATCCATCGTTTCCGGTCGATGCGACGACCGTGGCGCCCGCAGCGCGTGCGGCATCGATCGACGACTGCAGTGCCGCCGAGCAGGTCCCGAGACCGCTGAGGCTGAGGTTGACGACACGGGCAGGGGTCGCATTGACGGGGATACCGAGCGACGGCCAAGTCACGCCACCGGCGGGCGGGGCGCCGGCGGACCATCGGATGGCGTCGGCGATGTCGGAGATGTAGCCCTTGCACTTGCCGAGCACGCGCACCGGTAAAACCTTGGACTCGTAGGCGACACCCGGCAAGCCGACGCTGTTGTCACCGACCGCAGCGATCACGCCTGCCATGGCCGTACCGTGCCAAGAGCTCGGCGCGACGGCGCAGCCTGCGAACACCGGCAGCGCCGCATCGGCTGCCGAGATCCAGTCACCCGGATCGGACGGATCGGCGTCCCGACCGTCACCGTCGTTGGCGACCCGGAATCCCGCATCGGCGTCGGCGCTGATGAAGTCGTAGCCGCCCTGCAGCACATTGGCGTTGAGGTCCGCGTGCGGGGTGATGCCGGTGTCGAGCACGGCGATCGTGATCCCGGCACCACGGGTGCGGTTCCAGGCGGTCGGCAGATTGATGCCACCGCGACGCGCGCCGCTGTCGCCCTTCAGGTTCCAGAGGATCTCGCGCACGTCGTTGAACAATTCATCGTTCGGCAGCAACGCCCGCCGCGCCACCGCGTCGACCTCGACCGAGGCGACCGTCGGGTCGGTGCGCAGGGCCTGCAAGAAAGCCGCCATCTCACCCGCCGGCAACGGCGCCTGCAGGCGGACGACATGGGACAGACCGGCGGTCGGATGGCTGTACTCGAACGAACGCCCGAGCGAGCGGGTGAGCTGACGCAACGAGGCGTCAGCTTGCTCGCGCGAGGCCAATCGGCCGGAAGCCTCCTCGGCAGCGAAGCGCAGGACCAACCGGGGCGAGACCGAAGACCCCGCCGTTCCCGCGACCGACCGGGGGCTCATCGGATCGGGCTGCAGCAGCACCCAAAGCCCACCGATGCCGAGCAGTACCGTGAAGACCCGCCAGATGTTCGTCGCTCGCACTGCCCCAGCCTCCGGCAGCGCGCCGATCAAGTGCGCGTTATGCCATCAATTATGCTTGGCAGATTGTACACAAAACCTCGAAGTCTGCCGGCGGCGCAACCGTGACAGCCTCCACAATCCCAGCAACCCGAGGCCGAGCAGGTCCATCGAGCCACCGCCCCGCGGCGGATCGTTCACGGTGATCACCACGGACGCCGGCGCACCAGACTCGAAACCGTCGCTCGGCGTGAGTGTGACGGTGTAGACGCCCGCCGGGCTCGCACTCAACCAAGAGAAATCGCCGGTCGCACCATTGAAGGTCGCCCCGGTCGGCAGACCCGTCGCCGAGAAACTGACGGTATCGCCATCCGCATCGCTGCCGGTGGCCCGGAACGAGACGGCACCGGCCGTGGTCACCGTGACCGGTGTGGGCGGCGCGACCGTCGGCAAGGCGTTGGAGCGCAAAGAGGCCACGGACGATGCGGCGAAACCGTCGGCATCGCTCGCCGTGAAACGGAAGCTGAGCGCCCCACCCGGAGAGGGTGCGGTGAAGCTCGCCTGCAGCGCCGTGTCGTTGGCGAGCGTCACGGCCGGACCGCTCACCTGCTGCCAGCGATAGGTGAGGGCCTGCAATCCACCGGCTTTGGGCGTCGCCGTCGCGGTGAGGGTCACCGCAGAGCCGTTGCGGACGATCGAAGCCGGCGGCGCGGCCGTCACGGCCGGGGTTAGATCGTCGAGTCGGTCGAGCGCCCGTTTCGCATCCAACATGCCGGATCCGCAGCGCCCGTCTGCCGCGACCGCACCCGCACAGTATGTGCCGACCGGGAAAGGCCGCGCGGAGGCGGTCAACAGGGTCTTGACGGTGTCCGGCTTCAGGGTCGGCATGCGCGCGAACAGCAGCGCCGCCACACCCGAGACATGCGGTGTCGCCATGCTGGTGCCCGCCTTGCCGACGAAGAGATTGCGCGCGGTGCCGGGACCTTGCGCCCCGTCACCGGTCGTGGAGAACACGAACCGGTAGATCGTTCCAGCCGCGCCCTCGCTGCCCTGGGGCAAACAGTTGAGCGCGGCGACCGTACAACTGCCGCCGCCCGGCGCGCTGATCGCCGTACCTGGGCCGACATTCGCGTAGCTGGCGTTGTCGCCCTCGACGGTGTGCGCGGTCACCGCGATCACGCCTTGGCAGTTGGCCGGTGAGCTGATGCCGACCTGGCCGTCGTTGCCGGTGGCGACGACGACCACGGCACCGGCGGCGCGTGCGGCATTGATCGCGTTCTGACGGCTGGTCGAGCATGAACCGTTGCTCGAACCGAGGCTCAGGTTGATCACCTTGGCCGGATTCGGGTTCGGAGGGAGCCCGAGCGCTTGCGAGGTCGCCGGTTGGATACCGCCTGCCGCCCACCAGATCGCATCGGTGATGTCCGCACCGTAGCCGAAGCATTTGCCGAGCGCCCGGACCGCCAATACTTTGGATGCGAAGGCGACGCCGACCGCGCCGATACCGTTGTCACCCACCGCCGCCACCGTGCCCGACACATGCGTGCCGTGCCAGGAACTGTTGCCGACCCGACAAGTCGCGAAGATCGGTCGCGCCACGTCCTCGGCCGAGATCCAGTCACCGGGATCGGAAGGATCGGCGTCACGGCCATCGCCGTCGTTGGCGACCAGAAAGCCCCCGCCGTTCGTCGCGGAATCCGGACTCGTGAAGTCATACCCACGAAGGATGTTGGGCTCGAGGTCCTCTTGGTTGAAGATCCCGGTGTCGATCACCGCCACGACCACACCGGCACCGCGGGTGTTGTCCCAGGCCGCAGGCAAGTTGGCACCGCCCCCACGCAAGGCCGTCGGCGCCTTGAGGTGCCACATGCGCTCGACCGCGGCGTTGGTGTAGAAGCCGTCGTTGGGCTCGAACATTGGGAAGAGATAATCGTCGATCTCGACCTCGGCGACCGCCGGATCGCGGCGAAGGCGCGCGGCGACCGCCTCGGCTTCGGCCTGGGTGACAGGCTCGGCGAAACGGAACACATGGGCGAGATCGATCATCGGCCTGCGATAGAGCAGGTGCGAACCGCCGCTCTTCGACAAGCCATCGACCCGCGGTACGGTCATGGCGATCCGCTCGCCCCGTGATTGCTCGTCACGGAACCGTACGATCAGTTGGCTGGGTGGTGGCGCGATGCGCGGTGCCATCGCGCGTCCACCCGTCTTCAGCGGCGCTGCGGCGGCTGTCGCGGATCCGCTCCAGGGGGGCAGCATCGACAACAGCGCGATCGCGGCGGTGAGCGCCAAGGGTCGCCCGGAACGGCCGCGGCGGTCGGATCCAACAAGCGTCATCATCGTCATCTTCAGCCTCCGGGGCCGATCTGGGACACTTTGGATACCCTATCGCGTTGACGACCCGAATGGCTGAAACTTTAGCGGGCGACGCACCACGCCGACCCTAGGGCCGTTGGCGATAGACCTGGTCGAAGCGCTCTTCAAGCGACGGATTCGTGCCGCGCAGCTGCTCGACCACCTCGCGTGCCCAGTCGAAATACGCCCGGCGACGCTCGACGGACCAACGCTGCGGCGGACTCGCGATCATGCTGCGCAGGTTGCAGATCTTGTCGGCGAGCTTGACGAGCCGAGCCCGCGGCGTCGCGGTCTTTGCGCGGGTCACCTGCAGCTTCTTGCGGACCCGCCAATCGAGCGTGGGTTCGTCGCTGACCTCCATCACGATCGAGCCGATCTCCTCGCCGAATTCGCCTTGCAGCTCCTGCACCGTGGTCTGCGTGTCCTCGAGGGTGTCGTGCAGCAGCGCTGCCACCAGGGTCGCCTCATCGCGCACGCCGCCCTCGAACCACAGCACATGGGCGAGCTCGAGCGGATGGTTGATGTACGGCTCCGCACGCTGACCCTTGCGGCGTTGATCGCGGTGCTTCCAAGCCGCGAAACGAATCGCCCGCAACAGCAGACCCACCGCCTCCGCAGAAGAAGGTTGCACGGCGTCGCGGGTGCCCATGGGACCGGTCGCCCCCGTGCTCAGGATCATCATCTTGCCCTCGGTCCCGACGGGCATAATAGAACGATTCTCAACACCACGGAACCTGAGGCCACCGCCATGATCCGCAGCATCTGCGACCTTTCCGACGACCATCCCGGGCTCACGCAAACCGCTGACCCGTTGTTCCGGGACTACGGTGCCCAACGGGTGTTCCACGGACCCATCGCCACGCTGCGCTGCCACGAGGACAATCTCTTGCTTCGCCGCACCCTCTCGACCCCGGGCGAAGGTCGCGTGATGGTGGTCGATGGCGGCGGTTCGCTGCGGCGCGCTCTGGTCGGCGACCAGCTCGGCGCACTTTTGTTGCAGCACGGTTGGGCGGGCATCATCGTGAACGGCGCAGCGCGCGATGTCGAAACCCTGCGCAACATGCCGGTCGCGGTGCGCGCGATCGCCGCCTGCCCGACCCGCCCTGGTCAGCTGGGCACCGGCGAACTCGGCGTCGTGCTGGAATTCGCAGGCGTGGTGTTCCGTCCGGGTGAGTGGCTTTACGCCGACGAGAACGGGATCATCGTGAGCGCGACGCCGCTCGCGTGAACCGGCGTCGTTCCGGTCAGAGCCAGCGAGTGCGGCTCGTCGACTCCACCGGGCGCGGCGAACTCTGCACCAACGGCGTCCCGACATGCAGGAAGCCGACGATCCCCTCTCCCTCCGCCAGACCGAGCGCGCGCTTCACGCCCGGATCATAAGCCGCGCTGCCGGTCTTCCAAGCGAGACCGAGACCCAAAGACACCGCGGCCAGCCAAAGATTTTGCACGGCCGCTCCGGTCGCCACCCACTGTTCGATCTCGGGCACTTTGGGATGCGCGACCGGGCGCACCGACACCACGATCAGCACCGGGGAGCGGAACGCCTTACCGCGCTCCCGTGACAGCGCTTCTTCGTCGGCCTCCGGCATACGGGTCCGTAAGGCCATCGCCATCGCATCGCCGAGCAGCGCCCGCGAGTCACCCTGCAACACCAAGAACCGCCAAGGGGCGAGCAGCCCGTGGTCGGGTGCAGACGCAGCGGCCTGCAACAGCGCTTCGATGTGGGCCCGGGACGGCGGATCGTCATCGAACCGCTTCGTAGAGCGGCGGCCGGCGATCAGGGCGAGAAATTCAGCAGACAAATGCTCCTCCGTCCATCGCGTGTGAGAGCGACGGGCGGAGGAGGATACCGTAGGAGCCGCCTGGAGAGTGCAGGCTGGACGGGATCAGCCGCTCGGCGGCAGGATGACGATGCTGCCGAAGCTGATGTAGAGGGAGTAACCGCCCCAGCAGGCTTTGAACGAGAGACCCGTGCTCGCCGAGGCCGGCGCCGAGGCACCAACCAAAAGCGCTGCCGATGCGGCGAGGGCAGCAATGACATTGACAGAGCGGGAGGTGCGACGGGTGATCATGGGGTTGTCCTCGGTTACCGGTCGTGACGGGGGTCACGAATTATTGGTTAGGTAACATAAGGTACGAGGCACATCCACCGAACCGGACATCAGCGCGCGACAAAAACTGGAAAATCAGAAAAACAAGGTTTTTGAAGGGTCTACCCAACGCTCGACGTCCGTCTTTGTTGCTGAAGCGCCACGCAGATGCGCCAAAAATACGCGGGATTCCTGCAATACAGCGTGATCAGGCGGAAATCCCTGCTCGAGCCCGGGGAGCGCCCGCTCCAAAACAGCGGCCGCCGCCGCCCGCGCCTCTGGAGATCCACGCCCCGCCCGCCAGCGAGCCCAGGCCAAAGACAGGCGGATGAGCCCCGTACGGGGGTGCCCCTCACCCCAGAATTGGCCCCCGCCCTGCACGGCGGACTCCAGCAGCGTGATCGCGCCCGCGTGATCGCCCATGCGACCGAGCGCGAGCCCGCGATGCAACAAAGGGAACACCGACCAGTCCGCATCCATGCCCGCCTGCAGGTCCGTCCAGGGCCGCTGCCCCAACTGCCTGAGAATCTCCTCGGGTGCTCGGGCCTGTTGCGCCCACTCGAGCTCGACCACCGCCAGCAGCAAGGCATCACCGCCCGTGCGCTCCGGCGGCAACAGGGCCGAGCCCCTGTCCAAGGTCGTTTCAGCGCGCCGCAGATCCCCGGTCGCCAACCACAGGCGCGCCTCGAGTGCGATGTCACGGATCTCGAGGGAACGGACCACCGACCCGACGGGCGCAGCGGACATCGGTGGGGCAGCCCCGAGGGTGCGTTCGCGGCTCGCCAACCACTCCAAGGCAGCACGCGGTCTGCCCAAGCGCCATTGATAGGCCAACCACAGATGCTGGGCCAATCGCGCGGACGGCGAGAATTCCCCGAACAACGCCGTCGCCTCGCCCATCTGTTCCTGCATCAAAGGCCAGCCTTCGCGGAACTCCCCCAGCGAGTACAGGTTGGTGACCAGTTCCTCGCGCCGATCGTATCTGTCGGTGCGGGGCAACACGGGCGAGTCCAACAACCGCGCTGCTTCCCGGGCATCGCGTAAGGCCGCGGCGCTGTCGCGGTCGATCGTGATGCGATTCATCCAACCCTCGCTCACGCTACGGCCGTAGAGGGAACGGACCTGCAGATCGACGTTCCCGGTCTGTCGGGCGGCACCGAGCGCGGTGGTGAAATGCCGTACGGCGTTCTCCCGCCAGCCCGAGCGCAAGGCGAACCAGCCGCGTTGCCATTCGTAGACCTCCCGCACGTTCACCGGCATATCTTCGGGGGGTAGCAGGACTCGGACCTCATCGAGCAGCGGGCCCACCCTGGCCATGTCGTTGACCATCGCGAAGGAATAGCCTTGCTCCAGCATCGCCTGTGCCAGGGTCTCAGGCTTCACGCCCGACTCGCGTAGCAGCGCCACGCGCCGCTCATGGGTCTCGATCACCCGCTCGAGATCGCCGAAGCGGTCCCATACCGAGGCGACCGAGTGCAGCACATCGGCCTGCAACAAGGGGTCGCCCTGCAAACGGTCCACCAACCGCTCCTCATTGCTCTCGAGCAGTTGGCGCGCGGTCATCTCGCGCCCACCGTGCAGGGCCGGATTGGCGTCACTGAAGACGCCCATCAACAGGTCGCGCGTGGCGTTGGCACGGCGCGTCTCCTCATGTGCCTGTCGCGCCTGCCATATGGCGATCAAGCCGGCGACCATCACCGCTGCGACCGCCAGACTGACACCGCCCACCGTCCAGGCGTTGCGGACCACGAATTTTCTCAGGCTGGTCCAGGCGGACGGCGGACGGGCTTGGACGGGCCGTCCGGTCAGCCAGCGTCGCAGATCATCACGCAACGCCGACGCAGTGGCGTATCGCTCACGCGGGTCGAGCGCCATCGCCCGCAACAGCACGGCCTCGAGGTCGCCCTGCAACACACGGGCGAGGCGCCGTGGTGTGGTCGAGCGGGCGAGCGCGATGCCGTCGGTCAGCGCTGCCCGACTGGCCGACCGCACCTCGCCATCGGTGATCACCCGCTCGTACTCCGCAGCCGACGACCGCTTGACCGCGTAGGGCGACGACCCGGTGAGCGATTCGTAAAGGACGACCGCCAGCGAGTAGATGTCCGAGCCCACGCCCAAGCGTTTGCCGGAGATCTGCTCCGGGCTGGCATAACGCGGCGTCAGCGCGCGCCCTGCCGTGCGGATCGAGGGATCGTCGCCATCGGCGGCTGCGTCGTCCATCAGCGAGGAGACACCGAAATCGAGCAGTTTCGGCTCTCCCCGGGCGTTGACGAGGATGTTGGCGGGCTTGAGGTCACGATGCACGACCAGCGCCGCGTGGGCGTGTTGCACCGCCTCGAGGATCTTCATGAACAAGGTCACCCGCGCACGGACATCGAGCCGCTGTTCGTCGCAGAAACGCTCGAGGTTCGTCCCCTCGACATGCTCGATGGCGAGGAACGGCCGCCCTCGCTGATCGACACCCGCGTCGTAGAGCCGTGCGATGTATGGGTGGTCGAGGCCACCGAGGATGTCGCGTTCGCGCTCCATGCGGGCGGCGAGCCCTTCCACCCAGCTGAGCCGAGGCAGCTTCAGAGCGAGTTTGCGCTTCAGTTGGCCATCGATGCGCTGCGCGAGCCAGACGGATCCTTGGCCGCCCCGACCGATCAGCTCGATGACGCGATAAGGGCCGATCTCATCGCCCGACTTGAGTTCGCCCTCGGGAGGAGGTGGCGCGGACATCCTCGGCAGGGTGTCGAGGAAAGCCTCGGTCTCGATCCCGGCCTGCCGGGCGAGCAGATCGCGCAATGTCGCCTTCAGGGACTGATGTTCGGCCGGCAACCCCTCAAGCCAAGCATCTCGACGCGATGGCTCAACGCCGAGCGCCTCGTCGAGGAGCCGGTTGATGACTGCCCATTGCGCGGAGAGATCAGAGAGCAGCTTCAATGATCGCCACCCGATGCGGAGCGGTTGCGGCAGACACCAGCGGCGCCCGTCCGATGACGAGTATAGCGCCGCCCTACCTGGAGATACGATTTCCAGGGCTCATTCCGGACATCGGGGCGCAGAGGATCAGGCGACCTCGGGCAACCGCTCGAGGAACGCGCCGCTCTCGATGCCGCATTGGACCGACAACAGGTGTCGTAGCGTACCGCGCATCGCGACATGCTCATGACCGAGGTCCTCCAGCCAACGCTCACGCGCGATGGGATCGAGATCGAGCACTTGATCGAGCAGGCCGTTGATGACGGGCCAATGCGGTGCAATACGGGGGATCAGGGGCATAGCGACCTCTGTGAAATCTTTGTTGGTACTGATGGGTGTCGCGCGTTTGCGCACGAGAACACCTGCTTGTACTCAAGATACGCAACGGCACCACCCAACCGGACACAGAACCAGCAAATAAAGCGTACGGATGAACACCGACGCCGGCGCGCGCTATTGCTCGCGCAGCGCTGCCGCAAGCAGCAGACGCGCTTTCTCCCAATCACGACGGATGGTGCGCTCGTTGACGCCGAGCGCCTCGGCGATCTCGGCCTCGCGCAGACCGCCGAAATACCGCATCTCCACGACCTTGGCGAGGCGCGCATCGAGCAGCGCGAGCTGCTCCAGCGCCTCGTGGACATCCATGATCTCGTCCTCGCCCGCAGGCAGGTTCTCGCGCACATCGGTACCGAGCGTGGTGTGGGCAGCGTCGCCGCCACGCCGCTCGGATTGGCGCGCACGGGCGAGGTCCACGATGATGGAGCGCATCACCTGCGCGCCATAGGCGAGGAAGTGCGCACGGTCGGTCGGCGTCAGACGGTCGGCCGCGGTGAACTTGAGGAAGCACTCGTGCACGAGCACGGTGGTGTTGAGCATGGTGCTGCGCTGATGAGAAGCGAGACGCGCGTGGGCGATCCGTCGCAGGTCCGGATACAGGGCGTCGAACAGGCTGTCGAACGCCCCTCGATCGCCATCGCGAGCCCGGCCCAACAATACGGTGATGTCGCCCATGACTTTGATATAAGCAGGAAATCCGGTGCGATGGTAGTGCCTATCCGCCATACTGCCGATGGATATCATCCGATGCGGATGGAGGAATCGATGAAGCGGTGCGGCCACCTCATGGGTCTGCTTCGGCATGACACAGACCCGACGTTGCCTGCCGACTGCGACCTGCTGGTCGTGGGCGGCGGAGTCAACGGGGCCGGCATCGCACGCGACGCCGCCGGACGCGGCCTGAAAGTCGTCCTCGTCGAGCAACACGATCTCGCGTCCCACACCTCGTCGTCGAGCACCAAGCTCATCCATGGCGGGCTCAGATACCTCGAGTTCATGCAGTTCGGGTTGGTGCGCAAGGCGCTCGCCGAACGCGAGGTGCTGCTCGGCATCGCGCCGCACATCATGTGGCCGCTACGCTTCGTGATGCCGCACGACTCGTCGCTGCGACCGGCGTGGATGATCCGTGCCGGGCTCTTCCTCTACGATCACCTCGCGCCACGGCGCCAGCTCGCCGGCTCGAAAGGCATCGACCTGCGCCGTCACCCGGCAGGCGCGGCCCTGCGCGCAGGCTTCGTCCGCGGCTTCGAGTATGCGGACGGCTGGGTGGACGATGCACGGCTCGTGGTGCTCAATGCGCTCGATGCCGCAGAGCGCGGCGCCGTGATCGCGACCCGCACCCGCTGCGACACGCTGACCGCGACGCCGGACGGCCGATGGCGTGCGTCGCTGCAGCCGGCCGGGTCGACCGCCGTCTCCTTGATCGCCCGCGCGGTGGTCAATGCCGCCGGCCCTTGGGCCGCGCAACTGCATGACCTCGCGATGCCCGGTCCCGCGCGCCATGGTCTGCGCCTCGTGAAGGGCAGCCACATCGTCGTGCCGAAGCTTTTCGACCATCCCTACGCCTACATCTTCCAGGCAAGCGATCGGCGCATCGTGTTCGCGATCCCCTACGAAGGGGAGTTCACGCTCATCGGCACCACGGATGTCGAGCATCATGCCGACCCGGCCGCACCGCACATCGATGCCGGTGAGATCGAATATCTTTGCCGAGAGGCCACCCGCTATTTCCAACGGGCGGTGGCGCCTGCTGATGTGGTGTGGACCTATTCGGGCGTGCGGCCCTTGCTCGAGGACGAGACCACCGATGCACGCGCGGTGTCCCGCGACTATGCGCTGGTCTTCGACCACGATCCCGCGCCGATGCTGAGCGTCTTCGGCGGCAAGATCACCACCTACCGCGCGCTTGCCGAGGAAGCGATGACACGCCTCGAGCCGCTGCTGCCGACGCGCTCTGGCGCATGGACGGGCGGTGCACCGCTGCCCGGTGGAGATCTGGACGGGGACTTCGAGGCCTTCTTGGTCGCGCTGCAACGAGATTTTCCGTGGCTACCGGAGCGTTCGGCGCGGCGCATCGCCCGCGCCTATGGCAGCCGGGCGCGACGCTGGCTCGGCACCGCACGCTCACCCGCAGACCTCGGTCGCGAGATCGCACCCGGTCTTCACGAGCGCGAGCTCGAGTATCTGCGTGCGTCCGAGTGGGCCTGTACCGCTGAAGATGTGCTTTGGAGACGCAGCAAGCTCGGTCTGCACCTGCCGCCCGACGCTGCGCAGGCGGTGGCAGACTGGTTCGCCTCCCGCACCAGGACGGAGACGCTCGCATGAGCCGCTACATCCTCGCCCTCGACCAAGGCACCACGAGCTCCAGGTCCATGCTGTTCGACACGGACGGCCGTATCGTCGCCGTCGCGCAACGCGAGTTCACGCAGCATTTCCCTGCCCCCGGACACGTCGAGCACGATGCGCAGGAGATCTGGGACACGCAATCGGCGACCCTTGATGAGGTGATGAAGACCGCAGGTGTCACGCCGGGCGATATCGCCGCGGTCGGCATCACCAACCAGCGCGAG
>DBCG01000137.1:15713-16044 GCA_002292945.1 Proteobacteria bacterium UBA964
AGGCGGGTCACGAGCCGATGGTCAGCGCACGCACGGGGCTGTTGCTCGACCCGTACTTCTCCGGTACCAAGCTCGCTTGGCTGCTCGACTCGATCCCAGGCGCGCGCAGCCGTGCCGAGCGCGGCGAACTCTGTTTCGGCACCATCGACTCCTGGCTCACCTTCAAGATCTCGGGTGGGCGTCACCATGTCACCGATGTCAGCAACGCGAGCCGCACGCTGCTGCTGAACCTCGGCACCGGGGAGTGGGACGAGCCGATGCTCGATCTGCTGCGCATCCCGCGCGCCTGTCTGCCGACCGTTCGGCCGTCTTCGGCCGACGACGGCCTGCG
>DBCG01000137.1:16070-18429 GCA_002292945.1 Proteobacteria bacterium UBA964
GGCGATCAACAATCTGCACTTTTTGGACAAACCTGTTTTATGCCAGGAATGGCAAAGAACACCTACGGCACCGGCTGCTTCATGCTGATGCACACGGGCGCCGCGCCGCTGATGTCGAAGCACCGCCTCCTCACCACCCTCGCCTGCACCTTGGGGCCGCTGCAGTACGCGATCGAGGGCAGCGTGTTCGTGGGCGGGGCGGTCGTGCAGTGGCTGCGTGACGGCCTCGGCTTCGTGAAGCACGCCTCCGAGATCGAGGCGCTCGCCACCAGCGTGCCCGACCACGGCGGCGTATATGTCGTACCCGCCTTCACCGGCCTCGGCAGTCCCCACTGGGATCCGTTCGCGCGCGGCGCCATCGCCGGCATCACCCGCGGCACGACCCGCGGACATATCGCCCGCGCCTCGCTCGAGTCGATCGCCTTCCAGAGCGCGGAGCTGCTGCAAGCCATGCAGCTCGATGCAGGACGACCGCTGCGCGAACTGCGGGTCGACGGCGGTGCGGCGCGCAATGATTTCTTGATGCAGTTCCAGGCCGATCTGCTCGGCGTCCCGGTGGTGCGTCCGGCGAACACCGAGACCACCGCGCTCGGCGCGGCCTATCTCGCCGGGCTTGCGGTGGGCTACTGGAAGTCGACCGACGCGATCACCGCGCAGTGGCGTGTCGATCGGCGCTTCGAGCCGCGCATCAGCCGCGATGAAGCCGCGGCGCGCCTGCGCGAATGGGCGAAGGCGGTGGAGCGCTCACGGGGCTGGGCGGGCGGCTGACACCCGACAACGGACGACCGGCCCGTCCGCACCGTACCTACGCTGGTACCTACGCTGCCCGTCGACACCTTCCCGGTCAGGGCGCCCGAGACTCCTCGACCAATCGTCGCAACAATTCGAGCGGGAGCTGCCCCGGGGCCGAGGCCTCGAGTCCGCTGCACCAGGTGATCCGCGAACCGAAGCGGTGGCCGATCACCCGGCTCGGGGTCCCGAGCTCGCCCATCGAGATACCCACGACGGGGATCGCGAGCGAACGATCGGCACGCGAGGTGGCCTCGAGCAGCATCGTCACATCGGCCTCCGATCGCGGCATCACCGCCAGCTTGACGATGTCCGCCCCGAGTGCGGCCATGTGCGTGAAAGCGGCGAGCAATGACTCGGGCGAAGGCGTTCGCTCGAAATCGTGCATCGACAGCAGCAACGGCACCCGGGCGAGGACACAGATCTCGCGCAGCATCGCGAGCGCATCCGGATCACTGCCCGCTTCGAAATCGACGATGTCCGCGAGACCGTCCCGCGCGAGTCGCCCGAGCAGGCCGGCGCGTGTGGCATCGTCCAACCCGCGATCCACGCCGCCCTCGCGCACCGCACGCAGCGTGACGAGCAGCGGTCGTCCGGGCGCCGCCGCGCGGATGACCGCAGCGGTCGCCACGAGCGCATCGCTCGCTGCACCGGCGACGCCGCCCTCGAAGTGGTCGGCCCGCCATTCGAGCAGATCCGGTTGCTGCACGGCGAGCGAAGACGCCTCGACACCGAGCGACACCCGGGAGCGACCGACCAAGGGCGCACAGATGACCGGACCTGCACCGGCGATACAGCCCCCGTCGCGTAGCGGGATCGGCTTCGAGACGGGTCTGGTGTGCAGATCCATCGTATCGGCTCAGGGGGCCCAGCCGAGATGCCGCGCGAGCAGCGCGGCGCTGCGGCGGTAGCCGGCAGGGGTCAGATGGATGAGATCGCCGCCCATGAGCGGAGACGACGTCCGGGCCCACGCATAGGCCGCCCCGGGACCGCCCATGGCCTGCTGCCAGTCCCATGCACTGCAGCCGAAGGTCGCGCCGACCTCGGCTTGGATCTCGTTGATCCGTTGATGGACGCGCGGATAGCGCAGCAGTTGATCGACGGACGGCATCTGCCGACTGCCACGCTTGCGGCGCATCACGACACCGCGATCCGGGGGGCCGACGAGTACGCAAGCCGCCTCAGGGAACACGCGGCGCATGTTCATCAGCGCACGGTCGAGCATCGCTGCATAGCGTTCCGCATCGAAGTCGCCGACCGCCTCGTTGGTGCCGAACTCGAGTATCACGGCATCGTACTGACGTTCCAAGAACGCCGCCGACAGGTGCTGAGGATCGGCCACCGCCCAGCCGTTGACGGTGGCGCCGGGGATGCCCAACACATCGACCACAAGGCTCGGCTCGGTGACCTTGTCGACGAAGAAGCCCTGCAACGCGACCTCACCGCTGACCACGCGGATCTTGACGGTGCTGAGCAGATCACCGTCCTCGAAATAGAGCTCCTTCGGCGCCGCATCGTCATACTCGCTGCCCGGCTCGAGGTAGTAGCTCCCCTCTTCGCCGCCGTTGAT
>DBCG01000137.1:18530-19707 GCA_002292945.1 Proteobacteria bacterium UBA964
TGCGGGTCCGAAGGTCCAACCAAAGATACGAATCGGACCCATCGCGGCTGCGCATCTCGGCAAGCGCTGGGCCGGTATCCACGTCGGTACGCGAGACATAGGCCATCGACAAAGACCACGCAGAACCGACGCAGAAAGCCCGCACCGGGATCCGCACACCGCGGCGTGCCATGTAGGGCGGGATGAAGGAATTACTGGTCTCGATGCCGCCCAGTCCGAGCAGACGCTGCAGTTCATCGCCGAACGCACCCGACGCGATGTGGCTGTCGCCCCAGACCGCGAGGCGACGTATCCCCGGCCCACGGACGCCGGCGACGCCCGGTCGGAACGCCTCGATCACCGCCGGATCCAGGTCCGGTGGCAGCTCGCGTAGATCACCGAGCGCATCGAGCTCGAACGGCATCATCTCCTCGTCGGAGACCGATGGCCGACGGGTCGGCGAGCGACCGCCGGTCGAGGGACAGACGAGATCGGGGATGTCCGCCTGCGCACGCACCGGCGTCGCGAGCGGCACGGACAGAAGAGAGACCAGCACGACAGTGGCGGAGACGCTCACGGCCGCCGTCGCCGCAGCGAGGACGACCAAGAAGGACTTGGGGCGCCTCATCCCGCGCCGCTCAAACGCCGCTGACATCGGCAGGCGGCGGTGGCACTGCGGGCGGCGACGTACCCGGCGGCGCATCGGTCGACGCACGGTCGGTCTCGATCGAAGGTTCGACGGCAGGCGCGACAGGCGCGGCCGGGGCTGCGACAGGAGGACCCCCGGCGCCCTTCGGGGTCGCGACGGCAGCGCCCGGCGCCGCTGTAGCGACCGCGGGCGCCGCAGCCACCGGCGCCGACGCAGAGCGCTCGATCGGCAGACCGCGCTGCACGAGGATGTCTCGGTGACGGATGGTCGTGGCGCCCTGATATATCCCATCGATCGGCACACCGAGGACCGCCTGCAGATCGCGGACGGCCTGTCCGCGCTGCTGCCATCGGAATCTTTGGCTCAGCAGGCTCTCGGTGGTGAACATCATCAGGCGCGGACGCCCTATCGTCTTCAGACAACCCCATCCGGAGAACCCCACGGGACGCTCGAACCGACCGTCCGATCGCATCCAGCCTTGGGTCGATACACGGTTCGCGACGATGATCTGCTCGGCGGGCGTCGCTTGGTCCGGGGTCGGCGCGAACT
>DBCG01000137.1:19726-20352 GCA_002292945.1 Proteobacteria bacterium UBA964
CGCCCGCCCCACTGGCCCCAGGTACCGACATAGATACCGAGGCCGCCCGCGTACTCGCCGCCGTTCTGCCAGTTGTTGCCGGTCTCGCAACGCGCCATCGCCTGCCAGAAAGAATCCGGCGCCATCGGCCGCGTATGCCGTTCCAAGGTGGGCGCGTAGTCCTCCGGCTCCGAGGCCTCCGGCATGATCGGTGCCAGCAACTGGCGAGGCTCTTCGACAGCGGCAGAAGCGACCGCTTTACGGAAATCGCCCGCGGCCACCACCGCCCCGACGAACGCCCGCATCCCCGAACCGGTCAAGTGCACGCCATCCTGGACGAAGAATTCAGGGCGTCCGTCCGACAAAGAATGCCAATCGACCAGCACCGCGTTCGGATACTGCGGGACCAGCGTCGCCAGCAGGCGGTTGTTGGCAGCCATCCAACGCCGCGGGACGCGGGAGTTCATCACGAGGACACGCTCCCGGTCGCGGAGCATGTCGAGCATGGCGCGCAATTGTCGCTCGGAGATGTAGCCGTTGGTTCCGAGGTGGATCAGCACCTTCGGCTGCAGATCCCCTGCGGCGCGGATGCGCTCGAGTATCTTGAGGATGTCCGCCGCCTGCCATCCGACGGTGGCATACACCGC
>DBCG01000058.1:0-32277 GCA_002292945.1 Proteobacteria bacterium UBA964
AGACGCGGCGGCGACGCCCGCCACCGGCACGCCCAGCACGGCCTCGATCTCCGCGCGACCGATCACGCCGGGACGCAGCAGCTGTGGCACCGGCCCGAGCAACGAAACGATGGTCGACTCGAGGCCGACCTCGCAGTCGCCGCCTTCGAGGATCACCGCGATGCCTTCCGGGAACTCTTCGCGGACATGAGCGGCGCGGGTCGGTGACACACGACCGTAGCGGTTCGCCGAGGGCGCTGCGATGCCGCTGCCGAAGGCCCGCAACAAGGCCTGCGCGACCGGATGGGATGGCACGCGGATGGCGACCGAGTCCTGGCCGCCGGTCAGCTCATCCAGTACGCCGGGCGCCCGCCGCAAGACCATCGTCAAAGGGCCGGGCCAAAAGTGAGCCGCAAGCGCCTGCGCCGCAGGGGGCACCTCGACGACCCACTGCGGCAGCGCGGCGGCATCCGCGAGGTGCAGGATCAACGGATGGTCGATCGGACGGTCCTTGAGCGCGTAGACCTTGCGCAGCGCAGCCGGGTTGCGCGCGTCGGCACCGAGACCGTAGACGGTCTCGGTCGGCATCGCCACCAGTCCACCCGCGCGCAGCGCGACGACGGCAGCGGCGAGATCGGGCGCGACACCCACGATGGCGTTCATGGGCGCAGTCTATCGCTGAACGCCGCTGCGGTGAACGCAAGGTGCGTGATGGGCGGACCGACCTGTCCGCGCGCCCGAGCCGCATCGGTTGACAGCCTACCGCCTGACCTTCAGTGTCTGTCCTTCCCCCCGACCGAGCCGGTATCCCGCCTTGAAGCCCTCGCAACTCCGACGGTGGATCGACGCAAGAATTCCCGGCCTTGCGACCGCGCCGCACTCCCGCCGCGAACACGCATGAGCAGCGACGCCCCGCAAGGCGACGAGGCAGCCCCGACCGGTCCGCGACGCAGCCGTGACTCGCGGCGCGCCGAGCGCAGCCGTCAGGGCGCCGTCCAGCTCGGCTACATCCGTCGCAGGATCCCGGCGGTCGAACTGCTGCACAACGAAGCGATCGAGATCATCGAGCACAACGCCGAGACGCTGCTCCAGGAGATCGGCATCGAGTTCCGGCGCGACCCCGAGTCGCTGCGCCTGTGGCGTGCGGCAGGTGCGGATGTGCAGGGCGAGCGGGTGCGGATACCGCGCGGTCTCTGCCGTGCCTTGCTCAAGACGGCGCCCGCGTCCTTCGAGGTGCATGCACGCAACCCCGCACGCACCGTGCGCTTCGGCGGCGATGCGATGGTGTTCTCGCCGGTGGGCGGACCGCCCTTCGTGACCGATCTCGAGCGCGGTCGGCGATATGCCACGCTCGAGGACCTCGTGAACTTCATCAAGCTCGCGCATATGGCGCCTGCGATCCATTTCTCGGGCGGCAGCGCCTGTGAACCGATGGATATCCCCGCCGGCAAGCGCCATCTCGATGTGCAGTACGCCTATTTCCGACACAGCGACCAGGCCTGCGAGGGCACGCCCGAGACCCCGGGGCACGCTGCGGATGCCGTGCGCATGGCCGAAGTGCTCTTCGGCCCGGAGTTCGTCGACTCGCACACCGTGCTGCTCGGCAACATAAACTCCAACTCGCCCCTCACGTTCGATGGCCGCATGCTCGGCGCGCTACGCGAGTTCGCCGCCCACAACCAAGGGACGATCATCGTGCCCGCTGTGCTCGCCGGGGCGATGGGCCCCGTGACACCCGCGGGCTGCATGTCCGAGATCCTCGCCGAGACGCTCGCCGGCATGGCGCTCACGCAGCTCGTTCGCCCGGGCGCACCGGTGATCATGGGTTCGTTCGTCGGCGCGGTGTCGATGCGCTCCGGTTCGCCGACCTTCGGCACCCCCGAGGCGACGCAGATGATCTTCGCCACCGCGCAGCTCGCGCGCCGGCTCGGCGTGCCCTGTCGCAGCGGCGGATCGTTGTGCGCCTCGAAGGTGGCCGACGCGCAGGCGGGCTACGAGAGCGCACACACCCTGCTGCCCACGGTGCTCGCGGGTGTGCACCTCGTCACGCATGCGGCGGGCTGGCTCGAGTCCGGTCTCGTCGCGAGCTACGAGAAATTCGTGATGGACGCCGACCAGCTCGCGATGATGCAGTCGCTCACCGCCGGCATGGACCTCACCGAACGCGGTCAGGCGATGGACGCCCTCCGTGAGGTCGGCCCCGGGAGCCATTTCTTGGGCGCAACGCACACCCTGGCCCACTTCGAGCATGCGTTCCACCAATCGACGATCGCCGACTACTCGCCCTTCGAGCAGTGGGTGGCCGAAGGCGGCCGCAGCGCCGAACAACGGGCGCACGGCGTTTGGAAGAGGATGCTCGCTGACTATGCCGATCCCGGCCTCGATCCGGCGATCGACGAGGCGCTGCGCGAATTCGTCGAGCGGCGACGCACCGAGCTCGGCGATGCGGTGGAGGAGGACTGAGCGCCGAGAGTCACGCGGCCGGATCACCCACCGACTGCCCTGCCAGCGCCTCGATGGAAAGCGGCGCGGACCCTTCAGCCTTGTTGTTGACGATGACCAGCGATTCCCGGCCACGCGACGCGGCGGCCCGCACCAGCGCTGTGATACGAGCCCGCGCATCGGGGTCGGGTTCGACAAGACGATCGAACGGCGCATAGGTCGCGCGTGCCTCGTCGTAGGCGCGATCTCGGCGCAACAACCACCGGATCACGAGAGGACCTGCACCGCTCGGATCGTGCCCGGGATCGACGCCCTGAGCGTCCACGGACGGCATGCGCGGATGGGCGCAGAGTCCGTGCACCGCGCCGGCATCGGCGAGCAGCGCGTGATAATCGGCGCCGAGCACGAACGGGTCGCGCCATTCGCAGGCGTAGCACGGCCCGCGCGGCAAGCCCCGCAAGAACGCCGACAACCGATCGAGCAGCAACGTGCGGTGACGCTGCACGCGCTCACCGAGCGGCGAGAACTGGAAGAGAACGACCCCCAAGCGCTCGCCGAGCAGTCGCCGTGCCGGGTCGATGACCACGCGGGTGGCGTAGTCGGCATCGAGGAAGGCCTCGGGGGTGTCGCCGAGGAACGCCGGTCGTCGCGCGCTGCGTGGCGTGGTGAGCGCCGCGTGCGCCTTCATGAGGAAACGGAAATCCGCCGGCACCGAGTCCGCCATGCGCTCGAGCGTGAGCGGATCGAGCGGCGCGTAGAAACTGCGGTCGACCCCCACCGCCCGAAGCAAAGGGTGGCGCGCGTAGGCCGCGAGCCCCTGACGGGCGAGCGCAGCCTCGTCATACACACGGTCGTAGACGATCCCGGCCCAACCCGGGAACGACCAGGTGGAGGTCCCCAAGCGCAGGGTGGTCGGCAACTTCGCCGCGAGCGCCGCGAGCGCCGGATCGACGGGTTGCGCAGCGATGGCGGCCCGGGAGCCACCACCGAACAGATCGGGCTGCGCGTCGGGCCCGCTCAAGCCTCGAGCGCGGTGCCGAAGGCCTGTTGGTAGAGCCGCGCGAACTCTTCGCGGCTGAAGCGGTGGTTCTGGGTGCCGTGGTGCGCGATCTTGAGCGACCCCATCAGCGAGGCGATGCGGCCCGTCACCGCCCAATCGAGCCCACGCTGCAGACCGTAGAGCAATCCGCCCCGGTACGCATCACCACAGCCGGTGGGATCGGCGACCCGCTCGGGCTTGACCGGCGGGATCTCGATGACGCGACCGCCGGTGTGGATATGTGAACCCTCGCCGCCACGGGTGACGATCAGCGCCTCGACCCGATCGGCGATGTCGGCGACGCCCCAACCGGTACGCTCGACCAACAGGCTGGCTTCGTAATCATTGACCGCCACCCAGCGCGACTGGCCGATGAGCGTGCGCAGGTCATCGCCGCCCAACAGCGTCATCGCCTGGCCCGGATCGAACACGAAAGGGATCTCGGCTTTCGAGAACTGTGCGGCGTGCTCGAGCATCCCGCGGTGGCTCTCGGGCGCGACGATACCGAGCGTGATGCCGGCGCTGCGCGGGACTTCGTTCAGGTGGGCGCGGTTCATGGCGCCCGGATGGAAGGCCGTGATCTGGTTGTTGGCGGCATCGGTCGTGATGTACGCCTGCGCCGTGTACTCGTCCGAGAGCTCGCTCACGAAATCCGTGGGCAGACCGTTGTTCTGCATCCACGCGCGATAGGGGCCGAAATCATGACCCACCGTCGCCATCACCTTGCCGTCACCGCCCAGCAGCTTGAGGTTGTAGGCGATGTTCCCGGCGCAGCCGCCGAAGTTGCGGCGCAGCGCGGGCACCAGGAACGCCACATTGAGCATGTGGATGCGGTCGGCCAGGATGTGGTCCTTGAACTCGCCCTCGAACACCATCACCGTGTCGTAGGCGACCGAACCGCAGATCAATGCCGTCATGTGAACCTCTCCCAGAGCAGCAGCGCCCATACCGTCACCAACAACGCGAAAGACGTGAACACCGCCGCCGAACCGATGTCCTTGGCGAGCCCGGAGAGCGCATGGCGCTCGAGGCCGATGCGATCGACCGTCGCCTCGATGGCGCTGTTGAGCAGCTCGACGATGAGGATCACGAACAACGGCCCGACCAACAAGGCACGCTCGATCCCGTCCTCCCCGAGCCAAAGGCCGACCGGGAACAGCAGCACGCACAAGGCGAGTTCCTGCCGGAAGGCGGCCTCCTCGCGGAACGCACCGATGTAGCCCTTGGCGGTGTTGCCGAAGGCGCGCCAGAGGCGGATCAGACCCGTCGGCTTCGGGCGGTCGGTAAGCGGGGCCATCTCGATATTGTACCGGCTTCCAGGTGAGATCGAGATGCTTCGCGGCGCGAACATCGTCGAGCCACCGCTTGGCGATGTCCATCGCCGTGACATCGAGCCCCTTCGCTTCGCGCCGCAAGGTCAGGATGAACGCGTGGCTCGCCCGTTGGGTGGAATAGGCGGGTTCGTAGGCTGCATCCAGTTCGCACCGAGTAGTTCGCATCGAGCGTCGCGAATTCGCCGACGCGGGCCATGCCGTCGCGGCCGAGCGTACGCATGTCGAGGTAGACGCGCGCTGACCGGGGTTCGCCTGCGACCTGCCGTTCCTTTACCTGGGCGTTTCCGGGCGGAAACTTGCGCTTTCGGCGTCTACCCCCCCTTGAAGGCGAGGCAGATCTCTCCGGCGAGGTCGGAATGCACGAACAAGAGCGATAATATCGGGGTCGGTGTCACGGAGAACGCCCTGATGAACTTGCCGAAGCTTTTTTTCCTGGCAGCCACCCTGGGCCGCCCTGCCTCATCCCGACCCAGCCCATCCCGATCCAGCGCATCCCGGTCTAGGGCGTCCGCGGGGATCGTGGCGGCACTGCTCGTCCTCGGCGGCGCGTTCAGCGACGGCGCTGTGGTGCTGGCGGCCACGGGCCCCGACCGCAGCCCTGCCGCGGAACGCCTGTATGCGCTGTTCGATTCGGCTTGGCAGCAGGAGCTCGCCGACAACCCGATGATGGCGACCTATACCGGCGACACGCGCTTCAACGACCGCTGGACCGATCTGTCTGCCGCCGGACTCGCACGCCGCCACCAGCACGACCGCGACACGCTCGCCGCGCTACGCGCCATCCCACGCGCGGGGCTGACACCCGCCGAACAGCTCGACTATGACCTGTTCGCGCGCGAGTACGAGCAGCGTCTCGCAACCCACGCCTTCAAGCCCTGGCTCTATCAGATCGACCATATGGGCGGTATCCAGACCCTCTCCGAGACGGCCGAGATCCTGCCCTTCCAGACGATCAAAGATTACGAGGACTGGATCAAGCGCCTGCAGGGTGTGGGCACGCTGGTCGACCAACACATCGCGCTGCTCGACGAGGCCGTGCGCGAGGGTCGCACGCAGCCGCGCGCGATCATGGAGCGCCTGCCGCCGCAACTCGCGCTGCAGGTCGTCGACGCGCCGGAGAAGAGTCCGTTCTACCCGCCCTTCAAGCGCTTCCCTGACGGGATCGGGGCCACCGACCGTGCGCGGCTCGAGACGGCAGGTCGTGCGGCGATCGCAGGCTCGGTGCTGCCCGCCTATCGGCGTTTGCAGACCGCCTTCATCGAGCGCTATCTGCCCGCCACGCGTGCGAGCGTCGGCATCTCGGGAACGCCGCAGGGCGCCGACTACTACCGCGAACGCATCGCCTACCACACCACCCTGTCCGGACTCACGGCCGATGAGATCCACGCCATCGGTCTCGCCGAGGTGGCACGCATCCGCGCCGAGATGATCAAGATCAAGGATCAAGTGGGCTTCAAGGGCACGCTGCAGGAGTTCTTCGTTTTCCTGCGCACCGACCCGCAGTTCTACTACAAGACGTCGCAGGAGCTGTTCGACGCCTACCTCGCGGTATCCAAGCGCATCGACCCGGGCCTCGTGAAGCTGTTCGGCAAACTGCCGCGCACGCCCTATGGGCTGCGCGCGATCCCGGCGACGAGCGCACCCAACACGACCACCGCCTACTACCAACCGCCGGCGGCCGACGGCAGCCGGGCGGGCTTCTACTACGTGAACCTCTACCGACCTGAGGTACGCCCGAAGTACGAGATGGAAGTGCTGTCGGTGCACGAGGCGGTGCCCGGCCACCACCTGCAGATCGCACTCGCGCTCGAGCAGGCCTCGATGCCGCAGTTCCGGCGCAACGCCGGCTTCACGGCCTATGTCGAAGGCTGGGCGCTCTATTCGGAGAGTCTCGGCGAGGAGCTCGGGCTCTATCAGGACCCGTACTCGAAGTTCGGACAGCTGACCTACGACATGTGGCGCGCTGTACGGCTCGTGGTGGACACCGGCCTGCACGCCAAGGGCTGGACGCGCCAACAGGCCGTCGATTTCTTCAAGGACAACGCCGCCAAGACCGAGGCCGACATCGTGAACGAGATCGACCGCTACATCGCCTGGCCCGGGCAAGCCCTCGCCTACAAGATCGGTCAACTGCGCATCTCGGCGCTGCGGCGCGAGGCCGAGACCACGCTCGGACCGCGTTTCAACATCCGCGCCTTCCACGACACGCTGCTCGCCACGGGAGCCGTGCCGCTCGATGTCATGGAACCACGCATGCGCGCGTGGATCGCCACCCAGCAGAGCACCTCGGAGAAGGCCAAGTGATCCGGCGGCGTCGCAGCATCCAGGGTCTCGTCGGCGGCGTGAAGGTCGGTGGCGATGCGCCGATCGTCGTGCAGTCGATGACCAACACCGACACCGCGGACATCGATGCCACCGTCGCGCAGGTGCGCGCGCTCGCGCGTGCCGGCTCCGAGATCGTGCGCGTCACGGTCAACACCGAGGAAGCCGCCGCAGCGGTACCGCACATCCGCGACCGCCTCGCCCAAGGCGGGGTCACGGTTCCGCTGGTCGGTGATTTCCACTTCAACGGCCACAAACTGCTGAAGGCCCATCCGGCCTGCGCCGAGGCGCTCGCCAAGTACCGCATCAACCCCGGCAATGTCGGTCGCGGCAGCAAGCGCGATCCGCAGTTCGCCGAGATGATCGAGATGGCCT
The DNA here is from genome assembly GCA_002292945.1 of Proteobacteria bacterium UBA964. Lineage (GTDB taxonomy): Bacteria > Pseudomonadota > Gammaproteobacteria > Steroidobacterales > Steroidobacteraceae > UBA964. The sequence goes on from DBCG01000058.1 coordinate 7,492, forward strand.
GTCGTCATGCCAAACCGGTGCGTATCGGCGTCAACTGGGGCAGCCTCGACCCCGAGCTGCTGACCCGAATGATGGACGAGAACAATGCGTCCCCCGCGCCGCGCAGCGCCAACGAGGTGATGCGTGCTGCGGTGGTCGAATCCTGCCTGCAGAACGCGCGACGCGCCGAAGAGCTCGGTCAGCCGCACGGCGCGATCGTGCTCTCGGCCAAGGTGAGCGGTGTGCAGGACCTCATCGCGATCTATACCGATCTCGCCTCACGCTGCGACTACCCGCTGCATGTAGGCCTCACCGAGGCGGGCATGGGCAGCAAGGGCATCGTCGCCTCCACCGCCGGCATCGGCGTGCTGTTACAGCAGGGCATCGGTGACACCATCCGTGTCTCGCTCACGCCCGAACCGAACGGTGACCGCACACTCGAGGTGACCGTTGCGCAGGAGATCCTGCAGACCATGGGGCTGCGCGCCTTCACGCCGATGGTGATCGCCTGCCCGGGTTGCGGCCGCACCACCAGCACCTATTTCCAACAGCTGGCGCAGGACATCCAGTCCTATCTGCGTCACCGGATGCCTGAGTGGCGCCGCACACACGAAGGCGTCGAGGAGATGAACGTGGCGGTGATGGGCTGCGTGGTGAACGGACCCGGCGAGAGCAAGCACGCCAACATCGGCATCAGCCTGCCCGGTACCGGCGAGCGTCCGGTGGCGCCGGTCTACGAGGACGGCGAGAAGACCGTGACCCTCAAGGGCGACGACATCGCCGGCGAGTTCCAGCGACTCGTCGAGACCTATGTCGCGCGGCGCTATCCGCGTCGCGCGGCGCCTTCCGACGGCGGTGCGTCGGCCGAGGGGGATCGGACATGAGCGGATTGACCGAGAAGAAGTGCGTACCCTGCGAGGGCGGCGTGCCGCCCCTGCCGCGCGCCGAGTGCGAGCGGCTGCTCGAGCAGCTGTCGGCACAGTGGCGCCTGTCGCCCGACGGCACCGAGCTTCAGTGCGATTTCGCGTTCAAGGACTTCTATCGCACGATGGATTTCGTGAACGCCGTCGCGCATGTCGCCAACTCGGAGGACCATCACCCGGACCTCGCGATCGGCTATGGATACTGCCGGTTGCGCTACACGACCCATGCGGTGAACGGGCTCACCGAGAACGACTTCATCTGCGCGGCGAAGATCGACCGGCTAGGTTGAGCCACGGCGTCGGGCGAGCGCAGGCAGATCGCCCACCGAGCCGAGCGCGAACTGAGCGAACCCACGGCGCAGCAACGCTTGCCGGCCGACGAGACCGAGCCCACGCTGGGCGATGCGACCCACCGGACCGTCGCCGAAGGCGAGGAAACGGTTGAGCAGATCGAGCGCGAGGGACATGGATTCATTCCCGCCCTTGCGCCAACGCTCGTAGCGACGCAGCACGCGCAAGGCACCCGGGTCCTCGCCCTGCGTCGCAGCCTCCTGCAGCACCTCGGCGAGCGCGGCGGCGTCCATGATCCCGAGGTTCAGACCCTGACCTGCAAGCGGATGCACGATGTGCGCGGCATCGCCGACCAAGGCGCAACGCTCGCGTACATACGCCGGCGCGAGCGCCCTGCGAAGCGGAAAGACGCTGCGCGGCCCCGCGAGCCGCAACGCACCGAGCACGCCGTCGCTGGCCGCCGTGAGTTCCGCCTCGAACTGCGCCACCGGCAAGGCGACCACGGCTTCGGCACGGAGGCGCGGCAGCGACCATACGATCGAACACCGGCCGTCCGCGAGCGGCAACAACGCGAGCGTGCCGTGCCCAAGGAAGCGCTGCCAGGCCGTACGCGCATGCGAGAGCTCGCTGTGCACCGTCGCCACCACACCCTGCTGGTCGTAGTCCTGCGACTCGATGCCGAGACCGGCCGCTTCGCGTACCGCCGAACGACCCCCATCCGCACCGACGACGAGCGCTGCGCCGACGCTATGGGTGTCGGTGACCAGCCTCACGCCGTCCTCCTCGAAAGCGAGCGATCGAAGCGGCTCACGGCAGATCTCTCCGCCCGCTGCGACGAAGGCGTCGAGCGCCGCCCGCTGCACGCGGGCGTTGGGGACGATATGGCCAAGGTCGGTTTCACCGAGCTCTGTGGCATCGAAGGTGATCGATCCGTCGCCCCGCGGCGTCTCCGTGCCCGGCCACACGTGCATCCGCTCGTACGGGCTGAGCAGCCCGGGAACACGCTCGAGCGCTTCCCAAGCACCGGCCGCACGCGCGACCCGTTGGCTGGCGCTCGACAAAGCCACCACGCGCAGGTCCGCCTGCGGATCGAGCGGCGCGTCGATCGGCGCCGGCAGGCGGGGTTCGATGAGCAGCACGCGGCGGCGCGTGCCGCGGCTTCGGCAGAGCAGCGCGCCTAGCAGCGCGCCGACCGGCCCGCCACCGACGATGGCGACATCGAGCTCACGGCGGCGCATACGACACCTTCATGCAGGCAACACCTTCATGCAGGATCACACCCGCGTTCATGGGCCCACCACCCTGCTCGAACCCTGTGCGAGACGCGGAGGTCGCTCACCAAAACCCCAACTGAGCCGCGACAGGGCGCGCTTGGCGGTGGGCGAAAGATCGAACATCAATAGGCCGAGGTCGCGCATCCACGGCACCCCGGGTCGCTGGTCGCCGAACAGCTTCACGAGACCATCGGTGAAACGCACCATGCCGTCGCGGTCCGATGCGCGCCGTGCGGCGTAATCGGCGAGCAACGCAGGCGCACCGGGGTCGGCGACGGCGGTACCGTCCCCACGCGAAGCGATCAGGAGCTCGGCGAGCGTCGCCGCATCACGCAGCCCGAGGTTGAATCCCTGCCCTGCGACGGGATGTAGCCCCTGCGCCGCATTGCCGACCAGCGCCACTCGCTGACCCGTCACCTGCGCCGCACGCACCAGCTTCAGCGGATAAGCGCTGCGGGCGCCCACCCGAAGGAAACGACCGGCTCGCCAACCGAAATCCTGCTGGAGAGCCGCGAGGTACTGGGCATCCGACAGCGCGAGCACACGCTGTGCGTCCGCCGGCGCCAAGGTCCACACCACCCCCCAAGCGCCGCCCACCATCGGCAGCAGCGCAAAAGGTCCTTGTGGCGTGAAGCGCTCGTAGGCCGTGCCCTCGGCCGGCTGCGAGGCGAGCACATGTGCCACCACAGCGACCTGCCCATAGTCCTCCTCGCTCGCCGCGAGCCCGGCAGCGGCGCGCAACTGCGAACCGGCGCCGTCCGCCGCCACGGCGAGCCGCGCGCGCAGCGGCAAGCCGCCGGGGTCGGTATGCAGCTCGACGCAGTCCTCATGGACCGTCACGGCGGTGCAACGGGCGGGCATCCGCGATTCGAGCGCCGGCAAGGCCGCGAGCCGCGTCCGCAATGCACCGCCGAGTACGCGGTTGGTGACGACGAAACCGAACGCATCGAGCTCGAGCGCCTGCGCGTCAAGCCGGGCAAAACCATAACGGCCGGCGTCGGAGACATGGATATGGCGGATCGGCGCGGATGACGGTCCGATCGCATCCCATAGGCCGAGGGACTCGAAGATGCGCCGCGAACCGTTGCCGAGCGCAGTGGTGCGATCATCGAAACTCGGTTGGCGAGCTGCATCGGCGGCGACGCCCTCGATCAACGCGACCTTCAAGCCGCTCGCGCCGAGGGCAGCGACGAGGCTCGCGCCCACCAGTCCACCGCCGACGATCGCGACATCGACTTCGACCGCGGCAGCGCCACTGCCGCGGGCGCTCATCGCGTCCCCCGCCGACCCTTGCGGGGGGCTGAACGCACGGCCGTAGATGAGCCTTGCGCCGTCGTGGCGGCGGACACCGCTGCGGCGACGGCGCGGCCCTCGGCCATCAGGGTCTCGATCGCACGCGGATCTTTGGGCACACCGTCGGTGAGCACTTCGCCACCGTCACGGGTCACGAGCACATCGTCCTCGATCCGGATGCCGAGACCGCGAAGTTCCGGCGGAGCCTCGCGCGCGCCGGGCGCGACATAGAGCCCAGGCTCGATGGTGAGCACCATGCCAGACTCGAGGTCCCGCCAGACATCGCCCAATTTGTACTCACCGACATCGTGCACATCCATGCCGAGCCAATGACCGGTCTTGTGCATGTAGTAGCGACGATAGGCCTCGGATTTGATGAGCGTCGGCACCCGACCTTGGAGCAGGCCAAGCGTCACCATGCCGGCGGTCAACACCTGGACGGCCACCTCATGCGGGCGGTTCCAAGGCACGCCCGGTCGTACGGCGTCGATGGCGGCGAGATTGGCCTCGAGCACCACTTCGTACGCCGCACGCTGGGCATCGGTGAACCGGCCGTTCACGGGGAAGGTGCGCGTGATGTCGGAGGCATAGCTGCGGTACTCGCAGCCGGCGTCGATCAGCAGCAGATCACCGTCGCGCAGCGGCGACTCGTTCTCGCGGTAGTGGAGGATGCATCCGTTGGCACCGCCACCGACGATCGGCAGGTAGGAGATGTCCGCATCTGCGCGGTTGAACTCGTGGCGGATCTCGGCGGCGATCTCGTACTCGAACATGCCAGGCCGGCAATACCGCATGGCCCGCCGATGGGCCGCGCAGGCGATGGCGGCCGAATGACGCATCTGTGCGAGCTCCGCCCGGCTCTTGTAGAGACGCATCTCATGAAGCGGGTGCTCGAGTGCGACGATCTCATGAGGCGCATGGCGACCATGCTTGGCCAGCGCGCGCAGTCCGTTGACCCAACCGACCACGCGCTGATCGAAGTCCCGGTTGACCCCGACGGTGTAGAACACCCGGGCGCGGTTCTCCATGAGACCGGGGAGGATGTCGTCGATATCGGCGATCGGGAACGCATCATCGGCGCCGAACCGGCGGCGCGCGCCCGCAGGACCGGCACGCCGGCCATCCCAGGTCTCGCGTGCAGGATCACGGTCTCGCACGAACAACAGGTACTCGCCTTGCGGTCGCCCCGGCACCAACACCGCGACCGACTCCGGTTCGGCGAAACCGGTGAGGTAGTGGAAGTCGCTGTCCTGCCGATAGGCGTACTCGACGTCGTTGTTGCGCAGATGCACGGGCGCAGCGGCGATGATGGCGATGGTATCGCGCCCCATCTCGCGCATCAGCGCACGTCGGCGCCGGGCATATTCCTCGCGGCCGATCGGCGCGGGCGGCTCAGTGGAACGAGGCGGGGGGGACATCGGATCGGGACCGCTCAGGGCCCTCGCGGAAAGACGCCAGTTCTTCGTGGAGCAACTGCACCGCGACCCGCACGAACTCCACGAGCTCGGCGTAGGCCTGTTCGTTCTCCTCTTCCGATTCGTCCGGGTCGGCGCCGACCCGGGTGATGGCCGTCAGGTCGCGCACGACCTCCGCCACCGGTTCCGGCAGATGCTCGGGATCGGGCAGAACGCTCGTGCCGAGACCGTACAGGAAACCCTGACACCACTCGCCGAGCGATTGGGCGCGCTCGCCGATCGGCGCATCATCGGCGGGCAGCAAGGGCTCGAGCAGTTCGCCGGCCGCCAAAGAAGAGCGGGTCCAGTCGAACAACGCCTGCATGCCCGCGGCAGCGACGCCTGGCTCAGCCTCGGGGAAGACCTCCCGCAGCCAATGCTCGAAGGTGAAACCCTGACCGGCACAGAGCGCCCCGACCAACGTCCCGTGGGCCTCGGGCAAGTCGGCCAATGCGCGGGCCTGCTGCAGGGTCTGGGCCAGCTCATGGAACGGCAGCGGTGACATGGATGGAATTATGCCTCAAGGACCCCACCTCGCAGCGCCTGCCTGGGGAAGGTCCATGCGATTTTTCCCCTATACTTCCCTCACCGGGTGACCCGCCCGCCAGAACACGCCGATGGGATGCACATGAACGATCGTACGGGCCTCGAAGCTGAACTGCGCCGCCTCGAGAAGCAGGTGGACGACCTGCTCGCTGCTCTCGGTGCCCTGCGCGAGGAGAACCGCGCGTTGCGCCATCGGCAAGACCATCTCTCCACTGAGCGGGCGAGCCTCATGCAGCGCAACGAGCAGGTGCGCACCCGGGTCGAGGCGATGATCGGCCGCCTGAAGACGCTGGAGCATGGCTCATGAGCGGCAACGACAAGGACACCGACAAGGAACTCGCGCGGGTCAGCGTCCGCATCCTCGACAAGGAGTTCATGATCGCATGCCCCTACGAACAGCGCTCCGCGCTGCTCGACTCGGCGCAGTACCTCGACACGAAGATGCGCGAGGTCCGCGAGAGCGGCAAGGTGGTCGGGATCGACCGCATCGCCGTCATCGCCGCCCTGAACCTCACCAATGAACTGCTACGGCTGCAATCGCGCGATCAGCAGTTGGAGACCGAGCTGGGCGGTCGGGTACGCGCCCTGCGCGAGCGCATCGACGGCGCCGTCGCCCGCAGCCAACAGCTCGACCTCTGAGCGGGCCACCAAGTTCATCGTCGACCGACCAGATCCTGCGGGGCGGTACAACCACCGCGCCGGCTGGTGTAGAGTGTTCGGGCGTCACCTGCAGTGTTCGACAGTGGATCGGGTACTGCCTCTCGACCCTAAGTTGGAACGCCCAGGGGCATCAGGTCTTGCCGCCAGCACTGTGCAAGTCCGCCTCGAGCGGAAAGCCTTACCTGGCGCAGGCCGCCCCACTTGTTGCTCTGTGTCGAGAGCAACGGTCCACACCGGCACAGGCGGGTGACGTCTCGATCCTCGGCGCGCCGCGACGCGGCGCCCCCGCTCTAGCCCCGCTCTCTGGCATGGAGATCCCAGGGTGGAACTCGTGGCGCAAGCCTTGAAGGCCAGCGACCCAGCAGCGCTTCGCGGCGAACTGCGGCGTGAACTGCGGCGCAAGGCGCGCGCGGCACGCGCGGCGCTCCCGTTCGAGGAACGCCGCCATGCCGAGCAGGCCATCGCCCGCCACCTCGCCGCCCATCTTCGCGGCACCGGGTCGCTCTCCCCGCGCACGCGCATCGCCGGCTACCTCGCCGTGCGCAGCGAGATCGGCGTGGCGGATTTCTTGGCATACGCGATGGCTGCGCAGTGCAGCGTCTTCCTGCCGCGCGTCACCGCCCCGCGTCTTGGTCGCATGACGTTCTCGCCCGCGACCGCCACCAGACGCCGCGGCGCCTTCGGGATCCCGGAACCCGACAGCCGCGAACGGATCGACGCACGCTGGCTGCAGGTCGTCTTGCTGCCCTTGGTCGGCTTCGACGACGAAGGGAACCGCCTCGGGTCGGGCGCAGGCTTCTACGACCGCGCGCTCGCCTTCCGCGCCTGGCGCGACCACTGGCGCGGCCCGCGACTCATCGGCGTGGCGCACTCCTGCCAAAGGACGGCTGCCCTGCCGACGCTGCCCACAGATATCCCGCTCGATGCGGTGGTGACCGAAAAAGGCTTTTTTTCCCTGTCCGGAGCAACTCGATGAAGCATTGGCTGATGAAGAGCGAGCCCTCGGTGTTCGGCATCGACGATCTTGCGAAAGCACCGCGACGCACCAGCGGCTGGGACGGCGTGCGCAACTACCAGGTGCGCAACATGCTGCGCGACGAGTTCGCGGTGGGCGATCTGGCGTTCTTCTACCACTCGAGCTGCCCGGAACCCGGCATCGCCGGCGTGATCAAGGTCGTGAAGGCAGGCTACCCCGATGCGACGGCGCTCGATCCGAAGCACCCGAACCACGACCCGTCGGCGAGCCGCGATGCACCGCGTTGGTATCAGGTCGATGTGCGCCTCGAACAGCGTTTTCCCCGTGTGATCACGCTCGATGAGCTGCGCGCGCACGAGCAGGACAAGCTGCGCGGGATGCGCGTGCTGCAGCGCGGCAACCGGCTCTCGATCACGCCCATCGATGCGGCGCACTGGCGCTTTGTCCTTTCGCTCCTCTGACCCCTTGCTTGTTTTTTACAATCGCGTGTATATACTCGGCCCCGGGACTAACCACAACTGGAGACCTATCATGGCTAAGGCCAAGAAGAAGGCTGCTAAGAAGAAAGCCGCCAAGAAGAAGTAAGATCCTCACGGATCTTCGGCGCACGTGATGAAAGTCTCGTCGCCGCTTCTGTAAATGGAGATGCCCGCGAAAGCGGGCATCTTCATTTTGGCTCCCGGAAAACCCTGAAAATCACGAGGAATACAGCCATGTCCGATGCTGCACGGCGCAAGCAAGCGGCGGCCGAAGCCGCACTCGGGTTCCTGACCGACGACACCATCATCGGTGTCGGCACAGGATCGACGGTCAACTTCTTCATCGATGCGCTCGCCGGGCGACGCGACCGTGTGCGCGGTGCCGTCTCCTCTTCCGAGGCCTCCACGGCGCGCCTGAGGGCGGCGGGCATCGAGGTGTTGGACCTGAACCAGACCGGCGATCTGGAGCTCTATGTCGATGGCGCCGATGAGGCGGACCGCCATGGGCGTCTCATCAAGGGCGGTGGCGGCGCGCTGACACGCGAGAAGATCGTCGCGGCAGCCTCACGGCGCTTCGTCTGCATCGTCGATGACACCAAGGTGGTCGATGTGCTCGGCCGCTTCCCGCTGCCGGTCGAAGTCATCCCGATGGCCCGCTCCTATGTGGCGCGTCAACTCCTGAAGCTCGGCGGACAACCCGTGTTGCGTGAAGCGTTCATCACCGACAACGGCAATCCCATCCTCGATGTGCACGGACTGCGGATCCTCGACCCGCCCGCACTCGAGGCCGCCATCAACGGCATCGCCGGCGTCGTCACCGTCGGTCTGTTCGCCCAGCGCGCCGCCGATATCGTGTTGGTCGGCGAGGCGGACGGCGTGCGACGCCTCAAATGAGCGGGACCAGCGACCCGAGCCGCGAAGCCACGACCGACTACACCCCTCCCGCGGTGTGGGTCTGGAACAAGGGTGGCGGCGGACGCTTCGCCGCCATCAACCGTCCCACCGCAGGCCCGACCCACGAGCATGAGCTGCCGGTCGGCCGTCATCCGTTGCAACTCCACTCGCTCGGCACCCCGAACGGCGTCAAGGTCACGGTGCTGCTCGAAGAATTGCTCGCCCTCGGTCATGCAGGGGCCGAATACGATGCCTGGCTGGTGCGCATCAACGAGGGGGATCAGTTCGCGAGCGGCTTCGTGGCCGTGAACCCGAACTCAAAGATCCCGGCCTTGCTCGATCGCTCCACCCTGCCGCCGACCCGGGTGTTCGAGTCCGGTTCGATCCTGCTCTACCTCGCCGAGAAGTTCGGCGCATTCCTGCCGCCCGCGGGTGCGCAACGGGTCGAGTGCCTCAACTGGCTCTTCTGGCAGATGGCGAGCGCACCGTATCTCGGCGGCGGCTTCGGACACTTCTATGCGTATGCCCCGGTGAAGATCGAGTACGCGATCGACCGCTTCGCGATGGAGGCCAAGCGTCAGATGGATGTGCTCGACCGACGGCTCGGCGAATCACCATGGCTTGCCGGCCCGCAGTACACCATCGCCGACATCGCGGTGTGGCCCTGGTATGGGGTGCTGGCGCTCGGCGAACTCTACGGCGCGGGAGAATTTCTGCAGGTGCAGGACTACCCGCACCTTCGTCGTTGGGCGCAGACCATCGCCGCGCGACCCGCGGTACAACGCGGTCGACGCGTGAACCGCACCTGGGGCGATCCGGCCGGACAACTGGCCGAGAGGCACGACGCGGCCGATCTCGATCGACCCGTCGCGCCGTCCGAAGGTCCGCGCTGAGGGCCTGCCGGGCATCGCTTCATCGACCGCCGGACAAAGAAAAAGGCCCGCATCGTTTCAGCGATGCGGGCCTCTTTTTTGGCTGGGGGACTAGGATTCGAACCTAGGTAAACGGAGTCAGAGTCCGTTGTCCTACCGCTAGACGATCCCCCAAAAGGCTTCCGAGGGTCGGAACGCGTCCCCGTTGGCGATCAGCGCTTGGAGTACTGCGGACCGCGACGGGCCTTGCGGCGGCCGACCTTCTTGCGCTCCACCTCGCGGGCATCGCGGGTGACGAACCCGGCGACGCGCAGCGGCTGGCGCAGCGTCTCATCATACTCGATGAGTGCGCGGGTGATTCCGTGGCGGATCGCGCCGGCCTGACCGGTGATGCCACCGCCCGCGACCGTCACATCGACATCGAACCGACCGAGGGTCTCGGTGAGCTCGAGCGGCTGGCGCACGATCATGCGACCCGTCTCGCGACCGAAGAAATTCTCGATGGTGCGGGTGTTGATCGTGATGCGGCCGGAGCCGGGCTTGAGGAACACGCGGGCCGTGGAGGTCTTGCGGCGGCCGGTGCCGTAGTTCGTGGCGGGCATTCAGTATTCCTGCGCGTTCGATCAGATGTTGAGGGGCTTCGGCTGCTGCGCCGAGTGCGGGTGGGTATCGCCCGCGAAAACATGCAACTTGCGGTACATGTCGCGGCCGAGGATCGTCTTCGGCAGCATGCCTTTGACAGCGAACTGGATGACGCGCTCGGGGTGCTCCTTGAGGAGTTTGCCGAGGGCGATGGACTTGATGCCACCGATCGCACCGGTGTGGTGGTAGTAGATCTTGTCGGTCATCTTGGCGCCTGTGACGCGGACCTGGCCGGCGTTCAGCACGACGATGTGATCGCCCATGTTGACGTGGGGGCTGTAGTCAGCCTTGTGCTTGCCCTTCAGACGCAGCGCGATCTGCGAGGCGAGACGACCCAGGGTCTTGCCCTTGGCATCGACGACAAACCAGTCTCCCCGCACGGTGGCGGGCTTGGCGAAAACAGTGCTCATGTCTGGATCTCCGCTCGCGTAGGACCGGAATGCCCGGCGGCCGCAAGTCCCGAAAAGGGGGCGAAGTTTACTCAAGCCGACCGGGGTTTGCAAAACCTCCCGTAGTGGCGCAGCCGCGACCCGGGACCCGACAGACTTGTCCACCCTGTGGACGGATGATGTAAAACTCCCTGGCGGAGCGGGAACCCCCCTACAGAAAGGGCCCGGGACAGCCGTTCTATACTGTGCCATGCGAGACAACCATCCTCTGGATCCGCTCTTGATGTCGCTCGATCGGGCGCTGCGGTCCGTGTTCGTCCCCCCTATAGCGAACCGACCCCTGCCACAGCCCGCGGGCGACGCCTCGCTGCCGGAAGCCCCCCTGACGGAGGCCGAGCGACAGGCCTCGGCGGCCCTCATGCGGGTGAACCACGCAGGCGAGGTCGCAGCACAGGCGCTCTACCACGGCCAGGCCGCATTCGCCGCCCGGCCCGAGGTGCGCACGATGCTCGAGGAGGCCGCGCGTGAGGAAGCCGACCACCTCGCGTGGTGCGAGCAGCGGCTGCGCGAGCTCGGCTCCCGACCGAGCCTGCTCGGACCGCTCTGGTACGCCGGTTCCTTCGCGATCGGCGCGGCGGCGGCGTTGGCTGGCGATCGCGCGAGCCTCGGCTTCGTGAGCGAGACCGAGCGCCAGGTCGAAGGCCACATCGGATCGCACCTCGCGCGTCTGCCGGCCCACGATGCGCGCAGTCGGGCGATCCTCGAAGCCATGCGCAGCGACGAGATCGAGCACGGTGCCGAGGCGCGCGCCGCAGGCGGCGTCGAGTTGCCACCGCCGGTGCGCGCGGCGATGCGCGCCACCGCGAAGGTCATGACCACCACAAGCTATTGGCTATGACACCCGCATCCGCCGTCCGCCGCGAAGCGCCCGCCCTTTCGCCAGGGCTGCGGCTCTTCATGCAGCATGCCCGCAGACGGACCGTGCCTTCGAAGACCGTCCTCGTCAGCGCCGGCGAGGCCCCCGAGCAGCTGTACCACGTGCTGTCCGGTTCGGTCGAAGTGCTCATCGAGGACGATGGCGGCAACGAGATCGTGCTGGCCTATCTCTCGAAAGGGCAGTTCTTCGGCGAGATGGGGCTGTTCGGCATCGACAAGCGCACTGCCTTCGTGCGTGCCCGCGGCCGTACCGAGATCGCGGAGATGCCCTATCCGCGGTTCCGCCAACTGGCGAACGAAACGCCATCGCTCACCTTCGAGATCGCCACCCAACTGGCGATGCGCCTCGAGCGCACCAACCGCAAGCTCAGCGACCTCGCCTTCGTCGATGTAAGTGGGCGCATCGCGCATGCGCTGCTCGATCTCTGCAACGAGCCGGAAGCGATGACCCACCCGGAGGGCATGCAGATCCGCGTGTCACGCCAGGAGCTCTCGAGGCTCGTCGGCTGTTCGCGCGAGATGGCCGGACGCGTGCTCAAAGCCCTCGAGGCGCAAGGCCTCCTGCAGGCTCACGGCAAGACCATCGTGCTCTACGATGTCCGCCCGGCGCCGCGCGACCTCGTCGACGCTCGCAAGATGAAGACGCTGCCCGGCAAGCCCGGTCGCACTCAACCGGCTGCGGCGATCTCCGCGCGCATGGCTCGCACTGTCGCCGCGTAATCCCGGCTACCGAAGATCGCCGAGCCTGCCACGAACGTGTCCGCGCCGGCAGCGGCCACCCTGCCGATGTTGTCGACCTTGATGCCGCCGTCCACCTCGAGGCGGATGTCGCGACCGCTGGCGTCGATGCGTCCGCGTACCGCCCGGATCTTCTCGAGCGTGGCCGGGATGAACGCCTGGCCACCGAACCCCGGGTTCACCGACATCAACAACACGAGATCGATCTGCTCAAGCGTGTGATCGAGCCACGCGAGCGGCGTCGCAGGATTGAGCACAAGGCCGGGGCGGCAACCGTGCTCGCGGATGAGCGCGATCGTACGGTCGACATGGTCGCTCGCCTCCGGATGGAAGCTGATCCAGCTTGCGCCCGCCTTGGCGAAGTCGGCGACCAGACGGTCGACCGGCCGCACCATCAGATGGACATCGATGGGTGCCGTGATCCCGTGCTTGCGCAAGGCTTCGCAGACCAACGGCCCGACCGTGAGGTTCGGGACATAGTGGTTGTCCATCACATCGAAGTGGATGAGGTCGGCGCCCGCATCGATCACCGCTTCCACCTCGGCACCCAGCCGGGCGAAATCGGCCGACAGGATGGACGGTGCGATCCACGAATTTCTCGACACGGACGCAGGCTTGGCGGTCACGGTTTGATTCCTCGCGCGGCGCGGATGGTGTCCCAGGCTTCGATGATCTGCTGGGTGCGTTGCTTGGCGTGTTCGAGCATCGATTCGGGCAGCCCGTTGGCACGCAGTTTATCAGGGTGATGCCGTGACAGCTGCCGACGATACGCCTTGGTGACCGCGTCGTCCGCCGCACCGGTGCGCACACCGAGCACCTCGTAGGCCTCCGCCAGCGACATGCGCGGCACTGCGCCGGGCGCGCGTCCCGCGCCTGCGCCGCGCGTCTCCTCGCGCTCAGACCGACCGCCGTTCGCCCCACCACGACCCGCGGTACCCGGGGCTGCACCAGCGCCTTGGGGACCTGTGCCCGCCGTGCGCTCGGCCTTGCCGTGTCCCTGCCGACCATGACGCTGTCGCAGCACCGTCTCGAGCCGCGCGAACTCGAGGCCGCCCACGCCCAGCATCGCCGCGATACGGATCAACAGCGGGCGGGACGGCCCGCGCAGATCCGAGCCGCCCAGCGCGGCACGCAACTGTATCTCGAGGAAGGTGCGCAGCAGGTCCGGACGCCCTGCGCACGCGCGACGCAGCGCCATCACGGCACGACTGAGGTCATAGCCCGGACGTTTGCCGCGGTTGAAGTGGCCGATCGCATCGCTGACCTGCGCCTCGCCGAGCCGAAAAGCGGACATCACCGCACCTGCGGCGCGGATGTCCTGCTCCGAGACACGCCCGTCCGATTTGGCGACATGGCCCATGACCTCGAAGGTGGTGCGGAAGTAATGCGCGGCGACCGCTTGCGGGTCGCTCACCTGCGCCGCCTCGCCCTCGGCTTCACCATCCTCGACCGCCTCGACGGCCTCGGCGTCCTCCACCCAGTGTCGCGGACGGCGCCGATGCGCAGCGCGCGGATCCCGCGCACCGCCGTCGAGCTTGTCATCGACGAGATGACCGGCGATCACGCCCAAGACAGCGCCCACGCCACCACCGGCCAAAGCCCCGAGCGCGCCGCCGAAGAGTTTCCCCGACCATTTCATGCTGCAATACTACCAATCCCCGGCGATCGGCCGGAACGGAGCAGAGCAAGCGTGGAAACAAGCCCCCCTGTCAGAGTGGATGCCACCGCCGACCCGGCGTCCACTTCATCCGGCGCACCCCCGGTGCACACCACCGCGCTGCGCCACCTGCGCCGGATCCACGCCGGTAAAGTGCGGGACATCTACGAGGTCGACGCCGACCACATGCTGATCGTCACCACAGACCGTTTATCGGCGTTCGATGTGGTGTTGCCCGACCCGATCCCGCAGAAAGGCCGCGTGCTCACCGAGATCTCCGATTTCTGGTTCCGACGCACCACGCACATCGTCCCGAACCAGCTGTCGGATATGGGCCTCGATGCCTTGCCGCTCGATCCCGACGAGCGCTTGATGCTCGCGGGTCGGGCGGTGATCGTGAAACGCCTGAAGGCCTTGCCGATCGAGGCCGTGGTCCGTGGCTACCTCATCGGTTCGGGCTGGAAGGATTATCTGCGCACCGGTGCCGTGTGCGGCATCACCCTGCCCGCCGGGCTCGAGCTCGCCTCACCGTTGCCGCAGCCGCTGTTCACACCCGCCAGCAAGGCGCCGGCGGGCCAGCACGACGAGAACATCGATTTCGCCGAGGTCGAGCGACTGATCGGCCCGGCGCTGGCTGCGCAGGTCCGGGACACTTCGCTCGCGCTCTACGCCTTCGCCGCCGAGCACGCGCGTGCGCGCGGGCTGATCATCGCCGACACCAAGTTCGAGTTCGGCCTCGACGCCGAGGGGCGGCTGACGCTCATCGATGAAGTGATCACGCCCGACTCCTCGCGATTCTGGCCCGCGGACACCTGGCGCCCGGGCGCAAGCCCGCCGTCCTTCGACAAACAGTTCGTGCGCGATCATCTCGAGACGCTCGACTGGGACAAGACCGCACCCGGGCCAGCTCTCCCCCCTGAGATCATCGACAAGACGAGCGCCAAATATATGGAAGCCCTGCGACGCTTGACCGGGCCGACGCTCGGGAGCTCCGCGCGCACGCAGCCCGCATCAGGCCCGGGTTGACGGCGAGCCCGGCGTGCAGGACACCCCCTGGCGGCAACTGGATGGCTGGCTCTGGGGCCGGCTCGCCCAAGGGGAAGGTCTCGCCGCGCGCGCTCTGCGGCAGCTGCGCTATCCCTATGCGGTGATCCGCGACCTCGCGCTCGGCGACGTCAACCTGCGCGCGATGGGCCTCGTCTACAACACCCTGCTCGCGCTCATCCCGCTGCTCGCCTTCAGTTTCGCGGTGCTCAAGGTGTTCGGCGCCCAGCGCGACCTCGAACCGCTGCTGCTCGAGTTCTTCCGCCCTGTGGGCGAGGCGGCCCCGCAGCTCACGGCGCGCGTCATGTCGTTCGTGAACGGCGTCTCGAGCGGACTCGTCGGCTCGGTGGGCTTCGCCCTGCTGCTCTGGACCCTCATGGGCACCATCCAGAAGGTGGAGGACAGCTTCAATTATCTTTGGCGGGTCGAAAAGCCGCGCACGCTCGGCCGCCGCATCGCCGAGTACCTGGTGCTGGTGATCGTCGGGCCGATGCTGCTGGTGCTCGCCTTCGGGCTCGGCATCGCACCGCCGTTGATGATCACGGCGCTCTTCATCGCGCTCTACCGCTTCGTGCCGAACACCAGCGTGCGCTGGTTGCCGGCGATCGGCGGCGGCTTGGTCGCAGGCGCACTATGGTGGATGGTGGCGCAGGTGTTCGCCGACCTCTACACCCATGCCCGCAGCATCACGATCGTCTATGCAGGCTTCGCGCTCATCATCGCTGCGCTGGTGTGGACCTGGGCCGGATGGCTGATCCTGCTGATCGGCGTGCAGGTGTCGTTCTACCTGCAGAACCCAGCCTACCTCAGGCTCGGCCTCGTGGAGCTGCGGTTGTCGGCGGCGGAGACCGAGGACATCGCCCTGCGGTTGATGCTGTTGGTCGGTCGGTCGCACGTGCAGGGCGCGCGGCGCTGGCGCAACGAGGGATTGGCACGCGCGCTGCGCGTACCGGGCATCGCCGTGGCGCAGGTGACCGGCATCCTGGAGCAAGCGGGATTGCTCGCCGCCGACGAGCACGACGCTTGGCTGCCAGGTCGGGACATCGACCACATCACGCTGCAAGAGCTGCTGCGCGTCGTGCGCAATCCGCGCAGCACCTTGGTCGACCATGACGCCGCCAAACCGCTGCCGGCCGTAGACGCACTGCGGGCGGAGCTGCAGCGCGCCTCGGACGAGGCCTTGCAGGGCCGGACGCTCGGCTCATGGGTGGCCGCAAACCCGGAGTGAGGGCACACCGGCCGCCGCCCTGACGGACGGCGACGGCAGCGCTTCATTCGCCGGCGATGGTCATCTCGCCGACCAGCACGGAACCGGTACGGATACCGCCCCGCACATCGATGTCGCCGCCGATCGCCGCCAGCCCGAGATACAGGTCCTTGAGGTTCCCGGCGATGGTGATCTCGTGCACCGGAAAGGCGGGTGCGCCGTCCTCCACCCAGAAACCGGTGACGCCGCGTGAATAGTCGCCGGTGACGCCGTTGACCCCTTGGCCCATGAGTTCGGTCACCAGCAGACCGCGGCCCATGCGGCGCAGCAGTTCCGCCTGCGAAGGCGCACCGGCGGACGGATCGACCAAGAGGTTGTGCAGCCCGCCCGCGTTACCGGTGCTGACCAGACCGAGCTTGCGCGCCGAGTAGCTGCCGAGCAGGTAGCCATCGAGCACACCGTCACGGACCAGTTCACGGTCGCGGGTGCTCACACCCTCGCTGTCCCAACCCGTGCTCGCCAAGGCCTTGGGCAGGTGAGGTCGCTCGTGCATCTGCACCCATGACGGGAAGATGCGCTGCCCGGCCGCGCCCAGCAGGAAACTCGCCTTGCGGTACTGTGCGCCGCCGCTGATCGCACCGACGAGATGGCCTATGAAACCGCGCGCCACTTCCGGCGCGAACAGCACCGGCGCCCGTGTCGTGGCGATCCGCCGTGCGCCGAGCCGGGCCACGGTGCGCTCGCCGGCGATGCGGCCGATGTGCGCAGCCGTCGAAAGATCGCGCGGATCACGCGCCGTCTCGTACCAATAGTCGCGCTGCATCTCGCCATCCTCACCCGCCAGCAACACGCAACTGAGCGAATGGCTGGTGGCGCAGTCGCCTGCAAGGAAACCGTGGCTGTTGCCGTAGACGCGCACCCCGCGCTGCGAGCCGACGCTGGCACCCTCGGAGTTGTCGATGCGCGGATCGACGGCGCGTCCCGCTGCCTCGCATTCACGCGCCAAGGACACCGCCGCCTCCGGTCCGATGTCCCACGGGAAATCGAGCTCGAGCGCCAACGGGTCGCGGGCGAGCAGCGCAGGATCCGCGAGGCCGGCGCACTCGTCCAGAGCGGTATGGCGCGCGAACGCGCAGGCCTTGGCGACGGTGGCGCGCACGGCATCGGCGGAGAGGTCGGCGGTGCTCGCCGAACCTTTGCGCTGCCCGAAATAGACCGTGACACCGAGCCCGCGGTCGCGTTGGTACTCGACCGTCTCGACCTCACCGAGCCGCACCGAGACCGACAGGCCTTGCTGCAGGCTGGCATCGACCTCGGCCTGCGAGGCCCCGAGCCGGCGTGCCTCATCGAGCGCCCCTGCGACCACGGCCTTCAGGGCGGGAATCCGGCCGGGATCGACTTGCTGCGACATGTCAGAATTGTATCAGTCGCGACCCCCTGGTCGCGGGAGCACGCCGATGATGCCAGCAGGATCCCGATGGACGGAGACCGCCACGCCCGAGGATGCCGAGAGCGCCACGCAGGATGATCGCCCGAGCAAGAGTTCGCGCAAGCGTGCCGCCCACGCCGCGCAGGCGATGGGCGAACGGCTGATCACCCTGCGCGAGGCGGAGCTCGAGCGCTTGGCGCTGCCCGAGCCGCTGCTCACGGCGGTGCGCGAGGCGCGGCGCATCCGGGCGCACGGTGGCCTATCGCGCCAGAAACAGTACATCGGCAAGCTGATGCGCGAGATCGACCTTGCCCCCCTCGAGGCGGCGCTCGGCCCCGCCGCCGCCCCGCCCCGGCCGCGTCGCGCCAAACCCGGCCGATTCCGCTAGAATCCGCCGATGAAACCTCGGGTCGGCATCGTCATGGGCTCGCGCTCCGACTGGGAGACGATGCGTGCAGCAGCCGAGATGCTCGAGAGCCTCGGCGTCCCCCACGAGACGCGCGTGGTCTCCGCACACCGCACACCCGATCTCTTGTTCGAATACGCCGAGAGCGCCGCAGCGCGCGGCCTGCAGATCATCATCGCCGGCGCAGGCGGTGCAGCGCACCTGCCAGGCATGCTCGCCGCGAAGACCGCTTTGCCGGTGCTCGGTGTCCCGGTGCAGTCCAAAACGCTGAACGGGCTGGACTCCCTGCTCTCGATCGTGCAGATGCCGACCGGCATCCCGGTCGCCACTTTCGCCATCGGCACCGCCGGTGCCAACAACGCCGCGCTCGCCGCCGCCGCCATCCTCGCGCTGCACGACGTCGAAGTAGCCGCCGCCCTCAAGGCCTTCCGCGCCCGGCAGACCAGCGCTGTGCTCGAACAGCCCGATCCGCGCGACCCCCCGCCCCTGCCCCGCGCATGACCGTCGGGATCGTCGGCGGTGGCCAGCTCGGGCGGATGCTCGCGCTCGCCGGCTACCCACTCGGCCTTGATTTCCTGTTCCTCGACCCCGCGAGCGGCACACCGGCCTCGCAGGTCGCGCCCATGCTCCAGGGTGCCTTCACCGATGCCGCCTTGCTGCGTGAACTCGCAGTGCGCAGCGAGGTGCTGACCTTCGATTGGGAGAACGTCTCGGTCCAAGCATTGCGCACGCTCAGCCGCGAGACGCGCATCGCGCCTCCGCTCACCGCGCTCGCCGTGTCCCAGGACCGGCTCGCCGAGAAGCGGCTGTTCGCGAAACTCGGTATCCCGACCACTCGCCATGCGGCGGTCGACTCGCCCGCCTCGCTCGCGCGTGCGCTGCGCGATGTCGGCCTGCCCGGGGTGCTGAAGACCCGGCGGCTCGGCTACGACGGCAAGGGCCAGGCCGTGGTGCGCAACGCGGCAGATGCCGCGGCCGCCTTCGAGGCCTTGCGGGCGTCGCCGCTCATATACGAAGAATTCGTGCCCTTCGACTTCGAGGTCTCGATCATCGGTGTCCGCAACCGACAGGGCGAAGTGGCGATCTATCCGCTCAACCACAACCTGCACCGCGAGGGCATCCTGCGGCTCACGCGCGCACCATGGCATGCGCCGACGCTCGAGCGACGCGCTGCCACCTACCTGCGACGCATGCTCGAGCACTTCCGCTACCAAGGGGTGCTCAACATCGAGTTCTTCGTGCGCGGCGGCAGACTACTCGCCAACGAGACCGCACCACGGGTGCACAATTCCGGCCACTGGACCATCGAAGGCGCAGCCACCAGCCAGTTCGAGAACCATCTGCGCGGCATCCTCGGCTTGCCGCTCGGCGCGACCACACCGCGCGGTCATGCGGCGATGCTCAATCTGGTGGGGACGATGCCTGCACGCGAGGACGTGCTCGCGCTGCCGGAGGGACACTGGCATGACTACGGAAAATCGCCGCGCCCCGGTCGCAAGTTAGGACATGTGACCTTGCTCGCCACCACCGCCGCGGCGCGCGATGCTGCGGCGAAGCGCTTGCTGCGCCGCATCGACCCCGATGCCGCGCGCTGCGTGACCGGCTGAGGTCAGCCGGTCCCGCCGACCGTCAGACCATCGACCCGCAGCGTCGGCTGACCGACCCCGACCGGCACGCTCTGCCCTTCCTTGCCGCAGGTGCCGATGCCGTCATCGAGCTTGAGGTCGTTGCCGACCATGGATACGCGGGTGAGCACATCAGGGCCGTTCCCGACCAGCGTCGCGCCCTTGATCGGTGCGCCGATGCGGCCGTTCTCGATGAGGTAGGCCTCGGCGGCCGAGAACACGAACTTGCCGGAGGTGATGTCGACCTGGCCACCACCGAAGTTGACCGCGTAGATGCCGCGCTCGACCGAGGCGATGATCTCCTGCGGGTCGTGCGGTCCTGCACGCATGTAGGTGTTCGTCATGCGCGGCAGCGTGAGGCTGGCGAACGACTCTCGCCGTCCGTTGCCGGTCGAGCGAGTGCCCATCAGGCGCGCGTTGAGCTTGTCCTGGAGGTAGCCCTTGAGGATGCCGTCCTCGATCAGCGTGGTGCAGCGTGTCGGCGTGCCCTCGTCGTCGATGTTGAGCGAGCCGCGGCGCGAGGACAGGGTCCCGTCATCGACCACCGTACAGAGCGGCGCGGCGACGCGCTCACCGATGCGGCCGCTGAACGCCGAAGTGCCCTTGCGGTTGAAGTCGCCCTCGAGACCATGGCCGATGGCCTCGTGCAGAAGGATGCCGGGCCAACCGGCGCCGAGCACCACCGTCATGGCGCCGGCCGGCGCGGGCACGGCGGCGAGGTTCACCAAAGCCTGGCGGGCCGCCTCGCGGCCGAGCGCGAGCGGTCGATCGCCCGCGACCAACTCGGTCAATGAATAGCGACCGCCCATGCCGGCGAAGCCGGTCTCACGCCGCCCGTCCTGTTCGGCGATCACCGAGACATTGAAGCGCACCAAAGGCCGCACATCGGCGGCGAGCGTCCCCTCGCCGTCGGCGATGAGCACCAGATCCCAAGAGGTCGACACCGAGGCCATCACCTGGACGATGCGCGGGTCGACGCGGCGCGTCTCACGGTCGACCCGCTCGAGCCAACGCACTTTGTCGTCGTCGGACAACGAGCCGACCGGATCGATGGCGGGATAGAGCGCGTGTCCCCGTGAGCGGCGCAACACCGGCACGCGGCCCTCGCGCCCGCCTGCGGCGATCGCCCGCGCCGCACGCGCGGCCTCGGCGAGCGCTTCCGGCAGGATCTCGTCCGAATAGGCGAAACCGGTCTTCTCGCCGGACAACGCCCGCACACCGACGCCTTGCTCGATGCTCGCGCTGCCTTCCTTGACGATGCCGTCCTCGAGCGACCAGCCTTCGTCGCGCGACAACTGGAAGTAGAGATCGGCGGCATCGACACCACCGGCGAGCACCAGGCCGAGCGTCCGCTCGAGATGCGCGATGTCGAGTCCCGCCGGACGCAACAGCAGTTCCTCTGCGAGCGCGAGCGGGTCCGCTTCGGGAGGTCGGGCTTGGACGGTCGTTTCGCTGTGGATCATCGGGCTCAAGGTCTCCGGAGAGGTCAAAGGACGCGATGGGCGAGCGCCGGGAACGCGGCTCGGGCCGCGCGCTGCGCGTCCGGGTCGAACGTCGCGGTCACCACCCCTTCGCCCTCGGCGCGGCGCGCCAGCACCTGACCCCAGTGGTCGATGACGAGGCTGTCGCCGTAGGTCTCACGACCATTGTCATGATGGCCCCATTGACCGGCCGCCACCATCCCCGCGAGGTTCTCGATCGCCCGCGCGCGCAAAAGCACCTCCCAGTGCGCGCGACCGGTGGGCACGGTGAACGCCGCCGGCAGCACGAACCAAGTGGCGCCCTCGGCCGAGAGCTGCCGGAAGAGTTCGGGGAAACGCAGGTCGTAGCAGATGGCGAGGCCGACCCGGCCGACCGGCGTGTCGACGCTGACGACCTTCTGCCCCGGGCGCATCGATGCCGACTCGCGGTGACTCTCGCCCGCGCCCGGCACATCGACATCGAAGAGATGGATCTTGTCGTAGCGAGCGACTTCGCGACCCGTATCGTCGTAGACGAGGAGCGCCTGCGCGAAGCGTGGCTCACCAGGCACCCGCAAGGGCAGCGTGCCCGCGATCACCCACAACCCGAGCTCGCGCGCAGCGGCCGACATGGCCGCTTGGATCGGCCCGTCGCCATGGGTCTCGGCGATCGCCCGACGCTCGGCCGAATCGCGCGCCATGAGCGCGAAGTTCTCGGGCAACACCGCGACCCGGGCACCCGACGAAGCCGCCTCGGCCAACAGCCGGCGAGCGGTCGCGACATTGGCACGGGCATCGATCCCGGAGGTCATCTGGAGGGCAGCGACAGTCATAACGTGACCACATCATACCGGTCGAGGGCGTAAGAGGACTCGACCTGCAGACGGACCGGCCGCCCCGCTGCCGCCTCGAGCCCGGCGATCCCCTCCGCGTCGCCGAGCAGCCGGGCGACGACCTCCTGGTGCGCGAGCACCATCAAACCACCTCCCGCGGCCCCGGGTGCCTGACGGCGGATCTCGCGGAAGATGTCGTGGCAGACCGTCTCCACCGAGCGCACCCAGCCACGGCCCTGACAGGCCGGACAGGGATCGCACAACTGGCGCTCGAGACTCTCACGGGTGCGCTTGCGGGTCATCTCCACGAGTCCGAGCGGCGAGATCTCTCCCACCGAGGTCTTCGCATGGTCGCCCACCAGCGCCGCACGCAGCGCCGCCAACAGCTGCTCACGATGCGCCTCGTCCTGCATGTCGATGAAATCGACGATGATGATGCCGCCGAGGTTGCGCAGCCGCAGCTGGCGTGCGATCGCTGTCGACGCCTCGAGGTTGGTGCGGAAGATCGTGTCTTCGAGGTCGATGTGTCCGACGAAGGCGCCGGTGTTCACATCGATGGTGGTCATCGATTCGGTCTGGTCGATCACGAGATGACCGCCCGACGGAAGCGGAACCTGCCGCTCGAGCGCGCGAGCGATCTCGGTTTCGATGCCGAAGAGGTCGAAGAGCGGTCGCGCCGCTGCATGCAATCCGAGGGTCGGCGCGCCGTCGGGCAGCAGCTCGCCGACGAACTGCCGCAGCTCGTCGAGCTCCGCGGCATCGTCGACCCAGACCTGCTCGACACCGCGCGCGAGCTCATCGCGCAGCACCCGTCGCGCCAACGGCAGGTCCTCGTGCACGAGCGCGCCGGGCGTTGCGCGCAGATGCCGCTCGCGCACCTGCCGCCAGAGCCGCTCGAGGTACTCGAGATCGACGGCGAGCTCTGCCGCTTCGACGCCTTCGGCGGCGGTGCGCAAGATGTAGCCGCCGGGGTGACCGTCAGCGACCAGCGACTGCACGACCGCACGCAGCCGCGCACGCTCAGCCTCATCCTCGATGCGCGAGGAGATGCCGATGCCTCGGCCACGCGGCATGAACACGAGATAGCGCGAGGGCAAGGTCACGAAAGTGGTCAGGCGCGCGCCCTTGGTGCCCAAAGGGTCCTTCACCACCTGGACCAAGAGATCATCGCCCGGGTCGACGAGCCGGCGGATGTCGATCTCGGGACGACCCGCCGGACCGTCCGATCCGTCACCCGAAGCGATGCCCAAGGCATCACGCCGGGCATCATCGAGGACGATGTCGTCGGCATGGAGGAAGGCGGTCCGGGCGAGACCCACCTCGACGAAGGCGGCCTGCATGCCAGGCAACACGCGGGTGATGCGCCCTTTGTAGAGATTGCCGACCAGCCCCCGACGGCTCGCGCGCTCGATGAAGATCTCCTGCAGCACACCGCCCTCGAGCAAAGCCACCCGCGTCTCGCGCGGCGTGGTGTTCACCAGCAGCTCGATGCTCATGCGGCACCCGCCCAGAGCGGCAAGCCGGCCGCACGCAACAGCTGCGAAGTCTCGGCGAGCGGTAGCCCGACAACCCCCGAGAAACTGCCGTCGATGGACTGCACGAACACCGCACCGAGGCCCTGGATGGCATAGCCGCCGGCTTTGTCGCACGGCTCACCGCTCGCCCAATAGGCCTTGACCTGCGCAGGCGTGATCGACCGGAACCGCACCTTCGTGCGCGACAACACGCAGACAGGCTCCGTGGACGAGACATCCGTCGGCGCATCGACGCCGGGCGGCGACGGCAACGCCAACGCGACCGCCGAGAACACTTCGTGTTCACGGCCGCCGAGGCGGGCCAGCATCGCTTCGAGCGCCGCCTCGTCCTGCGGCTTGCCGAGCACCAGACCGTCTATGACGACCGTGGTATCCGCGCCGAGCACGGGCAACGGCGCCGCGCCCGCCGCGGCACGCGCGGTGAGGACCGCCGAGGATTTTTCTTTGGCGAGGCGCGTCACGTAAGCCGACGGAGTCTCCCCGGCATGACGTGACTCGTCGAGGTCGGCGGGCTGGATGCAATGCGGCACGCCGATCTGACGCAGCAGTTCGCTACGACGCGGCGACGCCGATGCGAGACAGAGGATGGGGGCCTCGGCCGCAGCGTTGTCGGGGCGGGCGCGGGCTGATGCGGTGTGGATCATGGTGGCGATCGGCGCGGCTCAGTCGCGGTGGTAGGGGTGGCCCAGCAACAGGCTCTGGGCGCGGTACACCTGCTCGACGAGCAGCACACGCGCCAGACCATGCGGCAGGGTGAGCTTCGAGAGCGACCACACCTCGGCCGCGCGGCTACGTACGGCAGGCGCGTGGCCATCCGGTCCACCGATGAGCAGTGCCACATCGGGCGCTTCACCGGCAAGCGTCGCGAACCGCCCTGCGAGATCACGGGTGGTGAAGGATTTTCCGCCCTCATCGAGCAACACGACGCGCTCGCGGTCGCGCAACGCCGCAAGCACGCGTTCGCCCTCACGACGCACCGCATCGTCCGCACCACGCGAACCGCGGGGCGCGGCTTCGAGGGCGACGAGTTCCAGCCGCCAGGGCGGACGGATACGGCGCAGGTAACCATGCGTTGCGGCATCGACCCATTCGGGCTGACGGGCACCGACTGCCAGGATGCGCAGGCGCATGGCGCCCCGGGCCTTGGCCTCAACCGCCCTTGGGGCGACGGCGCGGAGACTTCCCGCGCGGCCGGCTGCTCGGAGCCGACTTGCGGGGCGCGCGCGGCTTGGCGGCCGCGCCCC
>DBCG01000058.1:32294-33543 GCA_002292945.1 Proteobacteria bacterium UBA964
TGCCTCCGGCGGCTTTCGCCGTGACCTGCGGCCGCACCGGCTCCCACAACTGCTCGAGCTGATAGAACTCGCGGGTGCGGGGCAACATGACATGCACCATGACATCGGGCAGGTCGACGAGCACCCACTCGCCTTGGGCCTCGCCCTCGACCCCGAGCGGGCGTTGGCCGGACGCCTTCGCCATCTGTACCACCCGGTCGGCGATGGCGCGCAGGTGCCGATCCGATGTGCCGCTCGCGAGCACCATGAAATCAGCGATGTCGTTGAAGCCGCGCACGTCTATGACACGCACATCGACCGCTTTCATATCGGCGAGCGCGGCCTCGGCCACAGACAGGGCGGGCGGCAGTCCGGTAGGGGGACGACGACGGGCGGCGGGGCGGGGGCGGCTGGTCATGGTGCGGGGCTGGGCTCCGTAGCGAAGAAAAAAGCCTCAATCGGCTTGCGCAGCATAGCACCCCGTCTCGCGGATGATGGCGCGCACGGGTTCCGGCACGAGAAAACGCGGATCGCGTCCGGAGGTGATGATGTCGCGCAGACCTGTCGAGGAGATCTCGAGCTGCGTGACCGCGTGCACATAGATGCGTCCGGCGAGCGCGGCATGCAGGTCTGCAGCATGGGTCGTGCCGCGCTGCTCGAGCAGATCGCGCAGCAGGCCCTGCTCCGGCCGCTGCCAACCCGGTCGGTGCGCGACGACGAGATGCGCAAGCTCGAGGATGTCGGTCCATCGACGCCACGCGGTGAGCCCGAGAAAGGCGTCCATGCCGAGCACGAGACAGAGCGGCCGTGCCGGGTGTTCGGCGTGCAATTCCTCCAAGGTATCGACGGTGTAGGACGCGCCGCTGCGGCGCACCTCCCGTTCATCGAGCACGAACCCGGGCTGTCCGGCGACCGCCGCCCGCACCATCTCGAGACGCAGCGCCGCCGCCGCAAGCGGCGGCTCGCGATGACCCGGATTGCCGACGGGGATCCAACGCAACTCGCTCAGCTGCAGCGATTGCAGGAGTTCGAAACCGGTGCGCAGATGACCGAGATGGATCGGATCGAAAGTGCCGCCGAAGATCCCGATCGGACGGGCGTCGAGCGCGACGCCGCTCATCGCAGCGGTCTCAGCCCGCAGGCCTCGGCGCAGAGCAGCGCAAGCTCATCCCAGGGATCGCCGGCTAGCCGACCTTTGATCATGCGATCGGCCCGTAAGGCGCGTGATGCAAGCCGCGCATAGGGCAAGCGCGCCGCCCGAGGACGCGCC
>DBCG01000096.1 GCA_002292945.1 Proteobacteria bacterium UBA964
CGCCCAGTCGCCACGCGCGGCGCTCGAAGAAGGGATGAGCCACGATGGCCTCGAGAAGATCAAGGTCAAAGGAATCGACCTCGCCTATTCACGGCCGGGGGCCTCGCTCGCCGGCTACAACAAGCTGATCATCGAACCGGTCGAGGTGGCCTTCCGCAAGGACTGGGACCCGAACCGCACCGGCAGCCGCATGAAGCTCGATGCCAAAGAGCGTGAGAGCATCCGCAGCGGCGTCGCGACGGTCGTGCAGGAGGAGTTCGCGAAGGAGCTCGGCAAGGGCGGCACCTACCAGGTCGTGACCGAGGCGGGTCCCGATGTGCTCCGCCTGCGCGCGAGCATCGCCGATCTCTATGTCAACGCACCGGACACGATGACGGCCGGTCGTACGCGCACCTACACCGTGTCGGCAGGCGAGATGACCCTTGTGGGCGAGCTCGTCGATTCCGAGAGCGGCCAGGTGATCGCGCGCGTCGTCGATCGGCGTGAGGCCCAGGGCACCGGCATGATGACCCTGACGAACAGCGTCGTGAACCGTCAGGAAGCGAGCATCATCGCCTCGTCCTGGGCCCGCATCCTGCGCAAGCGTCTCGACGCCGCGCACGGCATCGGCCGCAAGTAAGGGCTGTGTCCGGGGCGGCGCTCAGAACTTGAAGCTGACGCCGATCCCCGGGCCGCTCGTGACCATGTCGTACTTGAAGAGATCGGCACCGCTGCCGTCTTCGTAGTCGGCATCGAGGTAGCGGTAGCCCGCGACGACCTCGAGGTTGTCGCGCACCTTCCAGTTCACGGTGGCCATCATCTGCCAGGTGAGATCCGAGCCGATGCCGAAGCCGCCGACATCGCCACGGACGCCCAGCGACCAAGTGTCGTTCAGGGGGTAACGCGCCGTGACACCGACCACCGGGTCGGTCCAGGAATCGCCCTTGCTCGCCGCGCGGTTCGCGCCGGCTCCAGGGCCTGTGCGGACCACGTCGAGGTCGGTGTCCACATCGTTGTAGCGCAGACCGGCGAACACCGTGAATTGATCGTTCAGGCGATAGCCGAGGTCGAGTTCGAGGGCGGTCTGCTTGACCCCGACGGTGGTGTCGATCCGCACCGGACCTGCAGTCGACTGCTTGTCTGCCTCCAGGCTCATGTAGATGTAGTCGGCCATCACCACCCAACCGTCGGAGCGGTCGCCGCGGTAGGAGCCCATGGCGCCGAATTTGAGGTTGCTGAGGATGTCGTCGAAGCCGACATCGACGTCGGCCTCGAGGGGGCCGGCCGGGGTGGCGGTGCCGACGGCGGTCTTGCCGGACATCCCCGAGCCCCAAAGGTACGGCGTGACGGTATGTGACCAGTCTGCAGCGGAACCCAGAGGGGCGGCGACCGCGACGGCGGCTGTCGCGAGGAGGACCGGAAAGGGACGAGTAAGGGCGTTGCGCATGGCAGAGTTCCGCTGAGGTCGATGAGGGAGCGAACTCTAGCGCGGCACCCGCCGGCCGGAGGTTGTACGAAAGGCCAATGGGCGGGGAGGCCCAAACGGCGAGGATGGCGCCATGAACACTCAGCCGGTGCGCGCTGAACCGTGGGCGGCTGCGTTGGCGCTGCTCGTGTTGCCCTTGCCTGCGTGGGCCGCCAAGACCGACATCGTGCTGCTGCTCAACGGCGATCGCATCACCGGCGAGGTCAAGGAACTCGCCTACGGTCAACTCAAGTTCGCGACCGAGGACATGGGCACTCTTTATATAGAGTGGACCAAGATCGCCTCGCTCACGACCACGCGGACCTTGCAGGTCGAAATGCTGGATGGGCGACGTCTGCTCGGCAACGGCGCGGCGCGTGGCGACTCGCCCTCGACCCTTCGGTTGTCGGGCGACGCACCCCAAGAGGTGCCGCTTGCTGCCGTGGCGCGGATCACGGCGCTCGACACCGGCAGTGGGCTCGAGCGTCTCTATGGCAGCCTCAGCGTCGGTTACAGCTTCACGCAGGCGAGCGATGTCCAGGTCTTCAACCTCGGCACCTCGGTCGGCTCGCGCAGTCCGACGCTGCACTGGCGGGCGACGCTCGATGCACAACTCACCAGCCAGCAGCAAGCGCCTTCGAGCCAACGCGCCACGCTGGCGGGCTCCCGTGAGCGCTTCATGTCCGACGGCTGGTATCGCGACGCCACGCTGTCCTTCACCCGGAACCAAGAGCTCGGTCTCGATCTGCGCAGCTTGGTCGGGGTCGGCGTGGGTCGCTACATCGTGCAGCGCTCCGACACGGAGTGGCGGGCCGGCGTCGGTCTTGCAGCCTCTGCGGAGGAGCTGACCGATGGCTCACGCCGTGAGAGCGTGGAATTGCAGTTCGGCACCACCTTCAACATCTTCCGCTTCGACGCACCGCAGATGAACCTCGCCGCGAGCCTCATGGTGTTGCCGAGCCTCAGCGACTCGGGCCGCGTGCGCGGTGAAGCGGCGCTGCGGTTGCGGCGCGAGATGGTCGAGGATCTCTTCCTCGAGGTGAGTCTCTACGACAGCTACGACAACCGCACGGTCGCAGGCTCCCGGTCCAACGACTGGGGACTTGCGACCTCGCTCGGATACTCCTTTTAAAGGCATTTACTTCATGAAGACGAAACGCTCTGCTTATCGGCCGCCTGCGCGGCGCCTGTTCCCGGCGATCGCCGCGCTGTGCTTCGTGCCCGCCGCGTTAGCGCAGTCGGTCGAGTCCGATCTGCCGCCCGAGGCCGAGGTGCAGGCGCAGGACGCCGACGCCTATGCACTACCGGATTTCGCCGACAAGACCTTGGCCGCGGCCAAGGTCGTCGATGAGAAGGACCGTTTTTCGGTGAAGCTCGGCTTCGCATTTTTGCCCGCCGACTACACCGTGTTCGACCAGGACGATGACAGCGTGACGCAGGTCGGCGAGCAAGACGACCAGTATGAAGTCCGTTCGCTGCGATTCATGGCGCGCGGCCACTTCGAGTTCCTGCGCAAGTGGAACTACATGGTGAGCTACGAGTACAAGGGCTTCGACAAGAC
>DBCG01000085.1:0-25204 GCA_002292945.1 Proteobacteria bacterium UBA964
GTCGTCTTCAGCGCGGCTTTGGCGGCCGGCTTTGCGGCGGTCTTGAGGGGCGGCTTGACCGCAGCCTTGCCGGCAGGCTTGGCAGCAGGCTTAGCGGCTGGCTTGGCGGCTGGCTTGGCGGCTGGCTTGGCAGCACTGACCTTCGGCGCGGGTTTGGCGCCGACCTTGGTCTTCTTGGCGGCGGGCTTGGCGGCAGGCTTGGATTTCTTGGCCATGATTCCTCGGCCCGGGACAGTGGCCGGGCGAACGCGCAGTCGGTCGATGGATGACGGGCGGTATGGTCGGGCGGAACCGACAATTATACCCCGAAATCGGGGATTCAGGTAGCCGGACGGGTGGCCTTTTGTCCCGCCAACAGCCCCTGGAGTTCCTGCCGTTCCGTCGCGCTCAGGGCGCCATCCCGTTCGCGTTCGAGGAGGCTGTCGAGCCGCCGACGGCCG
Organism: Proteobacteria bacterium UBA964; assembly: GCA_002292945.1. Taxonomy (GTDB): domain Bacteria; phylum Pseudomonadota; class Gammaproteobacteria; order Steroidobacterales; family Steroidobacteraceae; genus UBA964. The sequence goes on from DBCG01000085.1 coordinate 441, forward strand.
CCCTCCCGCTGCATCCGCTCCAAAGCGGTCTGCAATTCCCGCAAAGCGGCATCTTCGCCGGCCATCAACGACTCGGCGGTCGCCAAACGGGCGAGCCGCTCGGATTCGGGGCGATCGCGCCATCGCTCGAGCAGCTGCGCGGTGGTCGTGATCGGCTGCGCCCTCAGATCGACGATCAGGGCGCGCAGGATGTCTGCGCCCGGCTCTTGAAGCGTCTCAAGCGCTGCAAGGTGGGTCGGGTCGAGTCGGGTCGCGATGCGGGGGTGATGGACCAGCCCTTGAACCGCTTGGCGCATCAGGTTGCCCCGTCCTGCGCTTTGGCCGGTCTTGGCGGCCGCGCGCGGACCGCCACCGAAGGGTGTACCGCTGATCGTCGTGCCACGTCCGCCGCCCCCTTGCGACGGGGCGTCCGCGGTCTCCCAGAGGCTGCGCAGCCGCGCGGCCGGCAGCCGGATGGCTTCGGCGAGGCGTTCGACCAGGAGTTCGCGATAGACGCCATCGGGTACCTTGGCGACCAAGGGCCGCGCCAGTTCGGCGAAACGCGCGCGGCCATCGGCATGCGCGAGGTCCGCTTGCGAGGCGATCTCCTGCACGAGGTATTCGGAGAGCGGTAGCGCGCCCTCGAGACGCGCTTCGAAGGCTTCGCGGCCCTCGGCTCCGACCAAAGAATCCGGGTCCTGGCCATCCGGCAGGAACAGGAACCTCAGCTGCCGGCCCTCGCGCGCCTCGGGCAGCGCGTTGTTGAGCGCGCGCCAAGCTGCGGCGCGTCCCGCGCGGTCGCCGTCGAAGGCGAACACCATCTCGGGCACGAGCCGGAAGGCGCGCTTCAAATGCTCGGGCGTGGTCGCGGTGCCGAGCGTCGCGACCGCGTAGGTGATGCCCGCCTGGTGCAGGCGCACCACATCCATGTAGCCCTCGACCACCAACAGGCGTTTGAGCGGCGTGCGCGATTGGCGCACCTCGTAGAGACCGTAGAGCTCGCGGCCCTTGTGGAACAGCGCCGTCTCCGGGGAATTGAGGTACTTCGGCTCGCCCTGGTCGATGATGCGGCCACCGAAGGCGATCACCCGGCCCCGCGCATCGCGGATCGGGAACATCAGCCGGTCGCGGAAGCGGTCGTAATGGCGCTCACCGCCGCCGCCGGTACCGCCTTCGCGTTCGATCACGAGACCGCAGGCGGCAAGCGGCTCCGCGGGCCCGAAGCGTCGCAGCACATCGTTCCAGGAGTTCGCCGAATAGCCGACCAAGAACCGATCGAGGGTCTCGGGTGCGAGCCCGCGCTGCTCGCCGGCGTAGCGGGACGCCCGCGGTTCGGCGCGCAACAGCGACTGCCAATGTGCGGCGACCTTGCCCATGAGCGCCGCGAGATCGGCTTCGTCGCGGCTGCGACCATCGTCGGGGCGCGCCTCGCGCGGGATCTCGACACCGGCTCGCGAGGCGAGCTCCTCGACGGCCTCCGGGAAGGTGAGGCGGTCGTGGTTCATGAGGAAGCCGAGCGCGGTGCCATGCGCACTGCATCCGAAGCAGTGGTAGAACTGCTTGTCGGGGCTCACCCAGAACGAGGGCGTCTTCTCGCCGTGGAAGGGGCAGCAAGCCTTGTACTCGCGCCCAGATTTCTTGAGCGTCACGCGAGAACCGATCAGTTCGACGATATCGGTCCGCGCGACCAGATCGTCGATGAAGGACTGTGGGATGCGCCCGCTCATGGGCGATGAGGATAACCGCCGGCCGTCAGGCCGTGGCGAGCTTCGACTTGATCAGGGCGCTCACGGCGCCCATGTCGGCGCGGCCGGCCGCGCGGGCCTTCACCAGCGCCATGACTTTGCCCATGTCCTTGACCGTGGCGGCGCCGCTTTCGGTGATCGCCGCGGCGACGAGCGCTTCGAGCTCGGCGGGCGCGAGCTGTTCGGGCAGATAGCCCTGCAGCAGGGCGATCTCGGTGATCTCTTTGGCGGCCAGGTCGGCGCGGCCGCCGGCTTCGAACTGGGAGATGGCTTCGCGCCGCTGCTTGATCATCTTCTCGAGGACGGCAGTGACCTGCGCGTCGTCCAGCATGATCCGCTCGTCCACCTCGCGTTGCTTGATGGCGGCCTGGAGCATGCGGATGTGCCCGAGGCGCTCCTTTTCGCCGGAGCGCATCGCAGACTTCATGTCTTCGGTGATGCGCTCCTTGAGCGACATCGTCGTCCCGGAGGTCCCGGTCAACGAGCGCGCGCGATGCGCGGGCCCGAGCGCTTGACGGCGCGCTTCACGGCGGCGGCCTTCTTGCGCTTACGCTCCTGCGTCGGCTTCTCGTAGAATTCCCGACGGCGAAGATCGGTCAGCACGCCGGCCTTTTCACAAGCGCGCTTGAAACGCCGCAGGGCGGCGTCGAAGTATTCATTCTCGCGGACACGAACGCTCGGCATCTGAAACCTCAAGTCCTTGATCGGAAAGGGAAATCGAACCGACCTCCCCGGGGTCCTGCAGAAGCAGGGTCGGGGATTCTAATGACCCCGGAGCCAAAAGGCAAAACCTGACCCCTCCCCATGCGCGTCCTCGCTCTCGAATCCTCCTGCGACGAATCCGCCGTCGCCGTCCTCGATGACGGCCTCGGCCTGCTCTCGCATGTGCTGCACACCCAGGTGGATCTGCATCAGGCCTACGGCGGCGTGGTCCCTGAATTGGCCTCGCGCGACCATGTGCAGCGTTTGTTGCCGCTCGTCGAGCGGGCGTTGACTGAAGCCGGTACCTGCGCCGCCGAACTCGATGGCGTGGCCTACACGGCCGGACCTGGCCTGATCGGTGCGCTGTTGGCGGGCGCAGCGCTCGCCCGGTCGCTGGCCTTCGCGTGGGGGCTGCCCACCGTCGGCGTCCATCACTTAGAAGGTCATCTGCTCGCTCCGCTGCTCGAGCCTGACCCGCCCGCCTTCCCGCACCTCGCGTTGCTCGTGTCCGGTGGCCATACGATGTTGATCGAAGCGCGCGGGCTCGGCGACTACACGCTGCTCGGTGAGACCCGTGACGATGCCGCCGGCGAGGCGTTCGACAAGAGCGCGAAATTGCTCGGTCTGCCCTACCCGGGCGGCCCCCATCTCGCCCGGCTGGCCGAGCGGGGCCGAGCGGGGAGGGTGGTGTTGCCGCGCCCGATGCTCGACCGACCGGGACTCGAGTTCAGTTTCTCCGGCCTCAAGACCGCCGTGTTGCACGCCGTGCGCGCGCTGCCGGCGTCGGCGGGCGAGGCCGAGCGCGCCGATATCGCCCTTGGTCTGCAGGACGCCGTGGTCGATACGCTGATCGCCAAGGCCGTGCGCGCACTCGATGCCACCGGTCTCGATGCTCTCGTGGTGTCGGGCGGCGTCAGCGCAAACCGCAGCCTGCGCGAACGGTTAGGTGCCGCCGCGCGCGAGCGCGGTGTACGCGTGTACTATCCGCGTCCCGAATTCTGCACCGACAACGCGGCGATGATCGCGGTGGCGGGCTTGGCGCGGCTCGCCGCAGGGGAGCGTGACGCGCCCGGGATCCGGGCGCGTGCGCAATGGCCGTTGGTGTCGTTGCGACCGCCGGCGGCGATGGGCGCGGACGCTTGAGCCGGGATCTCGCCAGCACTTCGATCTTGGGGCGGAGCCCCGGAGCCAGAACATGACACGACGCCCGGACACCATCTTCCTGCGCGGCCTCGAGGTCGAGTGCATCATCGGCTTCATCGAGTGGGAGCGGCGCATCAAGCAGCGCTTGGTGATCGACCTCGAGTTGCCCATCGATTGCGCGCGCACCGCCGCCACGGACGAGGTCGTCGACACGCTCGATTACAGCCAGGTCGCCGCGCGCGTCACGGCGTTCATCGGTTCATCGAGCACGATGCTGGTGGAGACGTTGGCGCACCGTACTGCGATGCTGATCCTCGCCGAGTTCGGGCTGGAGTGGGTGCGCTTGTCGATCAACAAGCCGGGTGCTGTCCGCGGCGCGCGTGATGTGGGCGTCTCGATCGAGCGTCACCGCACGGACCTGCCCGCGGCCGGTTGATGCGCCTACCAGGCGACGCTGCGGCCGCCATCCACCGGCAACACCTGGCCGGTGACGAACGGCGCATCGGCTGCGAAGAAGAGCGCGGCGCGGGCGATGTCGTCGGCCGAGCCACTTCGCTTCAGCAAAGTCCGCGAGACGATCTTCTCGCGCCGCGCCGGGTCGGCGGACCCGTCCTCCGGCCACATCACCGGTCCCGGTGCGATGGCGTTCACGCGCACTTCCGGTCCGAGTTCGCGGGCCAGCGAACGGGTGAGCATGATGAGGCCCGCTTTGGCGACGCCATAGACCGGATGTTGGCGGAGTGGGCGCATGCCGTGGATGTCGACGATGTTGAGGATCAGACCCTGGGTGCGACGCAAGAGGGGTGCTGCAGCCTGAGACAGGAAGAGCGGCGCTTTGAGGTTCGAGCCGACCAGGTCGTCCCAGTGTGCCTCGGTGATCGCGCCGAGCGGCGTCGGATAGAAGGTCGAGGCGTTGTTGACGAGGATGTCGAGCCTGCCGAAGCGCTGCTCGGCGGCTTCGATGAGCGTCGGCAGCCGCGCTGTATCGAGCAGGTCGAGCGCAAAGGCATGCGCACTGCCCGGACGACGCGCATCGAGTTCCGCGATCAGGGCGTCGGCATCGGTGCGCGAGCGGTGGCGATGCACGAGCACCGCAGCCCCAGCGCCATGCAACTTGCGCACGATCTGCGCGCCGACGCGACGGGCGCCGCCTGTCACCAGCGCGACCTTTCCGGCGAGCGGCGCGTGGTCGTTTTCTCTTCCCTCCATGGGGGAGGATTATGGGCCGCGGCGCCACGCGCTCATAGGGTCGCGTCGTGAAGGTGTCGGAGCCGGACGGGATGACGGCGCCCCACGCGGCCGACATCGCGCGTTCGCGGCGCCTCGCCGAGGTCATCGCCGCGGACATCGACGCAGCGGGCGGATGGATCTCCTTCGCCGAGTACATGCAGCACGCGCTCTATGCGCCGGGGCTCGGCTACTACGCCGCAGGCAGCACGCAATTCGGCGAGGCTGGCGATTTCGTCACCGCACCCGAACTGTCGCCGTTGTTCGCCGCGACGGTCGCCGCTGCGATCGATCCGGTGCTGCGCGCGCTCGGCGGCGGTACGCTGCTTGAGCTCGGTCCGGGCAGCGGGAAGCTTGCGGCGGGTGTGCTGACCGAGTTCGCTGCGCTCGGCACACCGCTCGAGGAGTACCTGCTGCTCGAGCCGGGCGCGGCGCTGGTGGCGCGACAGCGTGCGCTGCTCGGCGAGGGTCCGATCGGGCGCGGTGTCGCGCCGGAGATCGGGCGGCGTTGGTTGGGATCGCTGCCCGCGCCTTTCTGCGGCGTAGTGCTCGCCAACGAGGTCATCGACGCGTTGCCCTGCGAGCGTTTCGTGATGCAGCAGGGCGCCGCATGGCGGCTCGGCGTCGGTCATGCGCGGGCGGGCGCGACCCCGGGATTCGAGTGGCGAGCGCGCCCGGCGGATGGTGCTTGTCCGGGCGATGCGGCCTTCGCTGCCGTCATGCAGCAGCGGCTGCAGGGGCTCGCGGCCATGGGCGTGACGTTGCCGGAGGGCTGCTGCGGCGAGTTCCACCCGGCGCTCGGCGACTGGCTCGGCTCGATCGCGGCCTGCCTGCAGCGCGGCATGCTGCTCTTCTTCGACTACGGGCTGCCGCGCGCCGGGTTGCTGCGGCCGGAGCGGATGCGCGGCACGCTGCGCGTCTTCCATCGGCATCGCGCCCATGACGATCCTTTTCTTTGGCCAGGGCTGTCGGATCTGACGGCTTGGGTCGATTTCACGGCGCTCGCGGAGGCGGCAGAGGCCGCCGGGCTCGAGGTCGCCGGGTTCACCACCCAAGCCGGTTTCTTGTTGGGCGGCGGCTTCGAAGCCCGGCTCGCGGCGGCGCAGCAGACGGCCCCGGATGCGGCATCGCGCGCGGCGCTCGCCCATGGTGCCCGGCGCTTGCTGCTGCCCGGCGAGATGGGCGAGGCGGTGAAGGTGATGGTGCTGGCGCGCGATTGCACGCTGCTGCCCGAAGCGTTCGCGCTGCAGGACCTGCGGCGCACGCTGTAGCACCGCGCCGGCGACGCGCCGCTATTTCGGACAGGCCGCCTCGATGGCGGCCAGGCGCTTGCGCTGCAGCCGCTCACCGATCGCCGGGCCGACGAGGCCGGCGCGCTCGGTCTCATCCAGCGTCACCGCCGCTGCGGCAGCGAGGCCGGCTTCGAGACGGGCGCGCTGCGGGTAGGGTTCCTGCCCGCGACCGAGCCGGCCGCGAGCGTCGCACTCGCAGGCCTCGAGCAGTTCTTTGAACCGCGCCGGGCGCCGGAATGCATCGCAGGAGGCATAGAGCTCCAGCAAGGTCGTGGCGCGCAGCTCGAGACCGCGGTGCACGGTGGTGTGGAAGCGGCAGGCGAGCGCGGCGAGCTCGCGGTGTTCCTGCGGTACACGCAACCGCGCGCAGACGGCCTCAACGGCGGCGAGGCCGCGTGTCTCGTGGGCGATGTGGCGCGGCCACTCCCCGATCGGCGTCAGCGCCTTGCCGAGATCGTGCAGCAGCACGGCGAAGCGCACGGTGACGGGTGCGTTCCGTGCCGCTGCCGCCTGCAGCGCCAGCAACAGGTGCTCTCCGGTGTCCACCTCGGGGTGGTGCTGCGGAGGCTGCGGCACGCCGAAGAGCGCATCGACCTCCGGCAGCAGCACCTTGAGCGCGCCGCAATCGCGCAGCACCTCGATCGCAGCACGGGGCTGCGGCTCGCCGAGCGCACGCTCGAGTTCGCGCCAGACCCGTTCGGGCACCAACGCATCGACCTCGCCCGCCTCGACCATGTGCCGCATCAGCGTCATCGTCTCGGGCGCCACGCTGAAGCCGAGCTCGGCGAAGCGCGCCGCGAAGCGCGCCACGCGCAGGATGCGTACCGGATCTTCGACGAAGGCGGGCGAGACATGCCGCAGCAGACGCCGTTCGAGGTCGGCTTGGCCGCCGTGCGGATCGATGAGGCGCCCGTCGGCGGCGCGAGCCATCGCGTTCACGGTCAGGTCGCGTCGCGCGAGATCCTGTTCGAGGGTCACCGTCGGCGCGAAATCGGTGGTGAAGCCACGGTATCCCGGTCCGACCTTGCGCTCGAGGCGTGCGAGGGCGTGCTCTTCGTGGGTGTCGGGGTGCAGGAACACAGGAAAGTCGCGCCCGACAGCACGGAAGCCGAGCGCCTCGAGTGCAGCGGGAGTGGCGCCCGTGACCACCCAGTCCCGTTCGCCGATCGGGCGACCGAGCAGTCCGTCGCGCACCGCGCCGCCGACCAGGTAGATCTCCATCCGGCGATGGTACCCGAGCGCCGCGCCGTGGTGCGGCGCGGACCGGTCAGCGCGCGAGGTAGCGCGGGCCGACTGCGCGCAGCGAGACGGGTCGGATGCCGAGCCGTTCGCAGCCCGGATCGCGGCAGATGTTGTCGACCGTGAGCGAGCGGTAGTTGTCCGTCGAGAACGGTTTGCCGGGCACGAAGTCCATCAGCCGCGCCTGCAGCCTTGCGGCGGCATCGGGCAGCGGGAGCACCCGGGCACGGGTGCCGCTCATTTCACCCGCAAGCTGCACGAGCTCGGCGAGCGTGAACACCTCCGGGCCGCAAAGATCATAGGACTGTCCGATCGAACTGCCCCCTGGCAGCGCGGTGTGACCCATCGCGGCCTCGGGCAGGCGGTCCTCGAGTGCGTACGCGAACGCCGTCACGACATCATCGACCCAGATGGGCGCGAAGCGAGCGCCGGCGCGTGCCAACGGGATCACGCCGCCCGTCAGGCGCAGCAGCCCTGCGAACCGGTTCATGAACGAGTCGCCGGCGCCGAAGATCACCGAAGGGCGGAAGATCGTCCAGGCGATCGACCCGGGCGCGGCGCGCACATGCCCCTCGGCCGTCCCTTTCGACTGCAAGTAAAAGCTCGGGCCGTCCACGTCGGCGCCGAGCGCGCTCATGTGGAGCAGCCGTGACACACCCGAGGCGGCCGCCGCAGCGACGGTCTTGCGGGCGAGCTCGGCGTGGGCGTGGGTGAACCCCGCGCCCGAGAAACCTTTTTCGTTGAGTATGCCGACCAGGTTCACGACCGTATCGCAGCCCGTGAATGCGGCCCGCAGCGCAGCCTCATCGTGCGCGTCGGCCTGCAGCACGCGCACGGTGGGCAACACCGCGAACGAGCGGCCATTGCGCGGGTCGCGGGTCAGCACCCGCAGTTCGTGGCCGGCAGCTGCGAGGCGCGACGCCAGGGCGGTACCGACGAAGCCGGTACCGCCGAGCACCGCGATGCGTCGCGTCGAGCGGCTCATCGCAGCAACACGATGGCGAGCTCGCCGTTGCGCCGCACCTGCAGGACAAGCGTACCGCCTCGCGATGCAGCCGCGGCGGAGGCGGTGACGAGGTCGGTGCGCCGCGCGACGCGCACACCGTTGGCCGAGAGCACCACATCGCCGACACGCAGTCCCGAGGCTGCAGCCGCGCTGCCAGGCGTCAAAACCCGCACGGCGATGCCGCCGTCCGCGGCGTCCTCAAGGGTCGCACCCTCGAAGCCGCGGTGCAGAGTGCCGGGAGCGGCTTGACCGGCGGCGCCGGCGGCGGCGGTCGGCGCGGCGCCCGCTGCGTCGGCGACCGATGCGGTGAGCTTGAGCGCGCGGCCCTCGCGCAGCACGCCGACATCGACCTTGTCGCCGACGCGCAGCAGCCCGATCGCGTTGCGGAACTCTGCCGAGGACTTGACGGCACGGCCGTTGAGCGTGGTGACCACATCGCCCGCGCGCAAGCCGGCACGCGCCGCTGCCGAATCGCGCAGCACCTGCGTCACGAGCGCGCCGCTCGTGACGGGCAGCCCGAGCGCCTGCGCGATGTCCTGAGTGAGCGGCGCCAGCGTCACGCCCAGTTGCCCGCGCTTCACCGAGCCGAATCGGATCAACTGGTCCATCACGCTGCGGGCCATGTTCGCCGGGATCGCGAACCCGATGCCGATGTTGCCGCCGCTGCCCGAGAGGATCATGTTGTTGATGCCGACCAGTTCGCCGCGCAGGTTGACCAACGCGCCGCCCGAGTTGCCGGGATTGATGGAGGCGTCGGTCTGGATGAGGCTCTCGAAGCCGTCGGGGTTCATGCCGGAGCGGCCGAGCGCGCTGACGATGCCGTACGACACCGAATGCTGCAATCCGAAGGGATTGCCGATGGCCGCGACATAGTCGCCGGGTTCGAGCCGGTCGGAATCACCGATCGTGACCTGCGTCAGCCCGGAGGTCTCGATCTGGATGATCGCGATGTCGGTGCGCGGGTCGCTGCCCACCAACTTCGCAGCGAGTTCGCGCTCATCGAGCAGCGTCACCGTGATCTCGCGGGCGTTCTCCACCACATGGGCGTTGGTGATGATGTAGCCCTTCGCCGCGTCGACGATCACGCCCGAGCCGGCGGACTGGAACGGCCGTTCGCGCGCGCCGCCATCGGGCGGCGCATTGAAGAAGCGGCGGAAAAAGGGGTCATCGAGCAGCGGGTTGCGCCCTTGTTCGCGGACCGTGCCACGGGTGCCGATGCTGACCACCGCCGGCGAGACCCGGCGGATCATCGGCGCGAGAGAGGGCATCGGCGCGACGCTGCGCGCACCGCTGTCGACCGCGGGCGACGCCGGCACAGCCTGCGCGGGTGCGGGTGCGGCCTGCGACAGGCCGACAAGGCCGCAGAGCGCGGCCACGACGGTCGGCAGGGTCAAGGTCATGCTCCACATCCTCAAGAGGTTGTCCGGGATCTCATTGTAAGGAGTCCCTGGCGGGTGGGCAGCCCGGTCGGCCGGGATCCGGTCCATCGCAGGGTGGGTGGGCCATACGCCCACCCACCCCGATCTTGCCTCAGGCCGCCTCGACCGTGATGCGTCGCGGCTGTGCTTTGGCGAGCTTGGCGATGCCGATCTCGAGCACGCCGTGGGTGCTGCGGGCAGCGATCTGCTCGGCATCCGCATCCTCCGGCAGCGCAAAGCGGCGCTGGAACCGGGTGGCCGTGGTTTGCGGGTGTTGGGCGGGGCGCTGGGCTTGCAGGGTCAGAACCCCCTGTTCCACCGTGATCTCGGTGTCCTGCGGAGCGACTCCGGGCAGGTCGGCGCGCAGCACATATCGGTCGGTCTCTTCCATAACTTCCACGCGCGGCAGCAATGCCACCGGGCGGGAGTCCGTCGGGCCGAGCAGGTTCCATTCGTAGCGTACGAGGCTCATTGAGCGTTTCTCCGTGGTCGTGATGGGGATGTCCCCCTTTGACTTGGGATATGCGGGTATCGCGGGCGGTTTCAAGGGATAACCTGTGGATGGTGTGTGGATGGCCTGACACAACATGTTGGGATGGGTGGACAGTCGCCTAGTGTCCCCATGCGACACACCAAAGCAGGGTCTTATCACCGCAGCGGTTACTATAAGATTATGAAATTATTAAGTATTTTATTTCATCGCGAATTGATTACAAAACCTTGACGGTGCCCGGGGTGCTGCTTAACCTTCCCCCGTCGACACAACATCTTGTGTGTGGTGCCTCTCTGCTAGGAACCCACGCCAGAGTGGGGTCGACATCAGGGGAGGGCTGATCGCCGTAGGCGACGACCCGGACAAGGGCCAAAAACACTGCGGCGCGTTCGGCAGCCGTGGCGTCGTTTTTTTTGTAGGGCTTTCTATGAACCATTCTTCTTCAACGATCCACGGCATCCGCCGGGAGCTACATCGCGCATGAACAGCGTCGTCAAGCTCGTCACCCACGACGTCGATGCCATCCCTTTCCAGGAAGCTTCGCTCGACATCTGGGACAAGAAATACCGCCTCGTCTCCAAGTCGGGCGCACCCATCGACCAGTCCATGGACGACACCTACAAGCGTGTCGCCCGGGCGTTGGCCGATGTCGAAGCACCGGCCGAGCGTGAACACTGGTACGAGCGTTTTCTTTGGGCGCTGCGCCGCGGTGCGATCCCCGCAGGCCGCATCACCTCGAACGCCGGCGCGCTCGAGCACAAGCCTGCCACCTCCACCATCAACTGCACTGTGTCGGGCACCATCGAAGACTCGATGGACGACATCCTCGACAAGGTGCACGAGGCCGGCCTCACGCTGAAAGCGGGCTGTGGCATCGGCTACGAATTCTCCACGCTGCGACCGCGCGGTGCCTATGTGTCGGGTGCCGGTGCCTATACCTCGGGCCCGCTGTCCTTCATGGATATCTACGACAAGATGTGCTTCACCGTGTCCTCGGCCGGTGGCCGCCGCGGCGCGCAGATGGGCACCTTCGATGTCGGTCATCCGGATGCCATGGAGTTCATCCGCGCCAAGCGCGAGAACGGACGGCTGCGTCAGTTCAACCTCTCGCTGCTCATCACCGACGAGTTCATGCAGGCCGTGCGTGAGGACCGGGAATGGCGGCTCGCCTTCCCGATGTCACGCAAGGAGTTCGAGGCCGAGAAGCCCGATCTCTCGGACGATTCCAAGTTCGTCTGGCGCGAGTGGCCCTACGACGGCCGCTTCGTCTCCAACGAGACCGGCCTCGTCGCCTGCAGGGTCTACAAATCCTTGCCGGCACGCCGCATGTGGGACAGCATCATGTCCTCCACCTATGATTTCGCCGAACCGGGCTTCATCCTCATCGACCGCGTCAATGAGATGAACAACAACTGGTGGTGCGAGAACATCCGCGCCACCAACCCCTGCGGCGAGCAGCCGCTGCCGCCCTATGGCTCTTGCCTGCTCGGCTCCGTGAACCTCACGCGCTTCGTGCGTCAACCGTTCACCGATCAGGCCGAGTTCGATTGGTCCGAGTACCGCGAGGTCGTCAAGGTATTCACCCGCATGCTCGACAACGTGGTCGAGGTCAACGGCTTGCCGCTCGAGGGGCAGCGCAACGAGATCCTGCGCAAGCGCCGGCACGGCATGGGCTTCCTCGGTCTCGGCAGCACCATGACGCTGCTGCGCATGAAATACGGCTCGTCCGAGTCCGTGCAGTTCACCGAAGACGTCTCGCGTGAGATGGCGGTCGCCGGCTGGGAGGCCGCGCTCGATCTCGCGCGCGAGAAGGGCCCTGCGCCGATCATGAACGAGGAGTTCACGGTCACCGCCGAGCTTTTGCGCAAGCGTCCCGAGATGGCGCGCGACGGTTGGAAGATCGGCAGCAAGATCCCGGGGCGCGTGCTGCACGCGCGCTACAGCCGCTACATGCAGCGCATCGCCACCGTGGCGCCGACGCTGGTCGAGCAGCTCGCGCTCGTCGGCGGACGCTTCACCCACCACACCTCCATCGCGCCGACCGGCACGATCTCGCTGTCGCTCGCGAACAATGCGAGCAACGGCATCGAGCCCTCGTTCGCGCACCACTACTTCCGCAACGTGATCCGCGAGGGCAAGAAGTCCAAGGAAAAGGTCGATGTCTTCTCCTTCGAGATGCTCGCCTACCGTGAACTCATCAACCCGCGTGCGATGCCGAACGGCACCAGCGCGATCGACAAACTGCCGGATTACTTCACCACGGCGGACGACATCACGCCGACCGAGCATGTGGACATCCAGGCCGCCTCGCAGAAATGGATCGACTCCTCGATCTCAAAGACCGCGAACGTGCCCACCGACTTCCAGTACGAGTCCTTCAAGGACATCTATCTCTACGCCCACGAGAAAGGTCTCAAGGGCTGCACCACCTTCCGCTTCAATCCCGAAGCCTTCCAAGGCGTGCTCGTGAAAGAGGAAGATCTCAAGAACACGACCTATGTGTTCACGCTCGAGGACGGCCGTGAAGTGTCGGTCAAGGGCGACGAAGAGATCGAGTACGACGGCGAGAAGCACACCGCCGCCAACCTCTACGACGCCTTGAAGGAAGGCTACTACGGCAAGTTCTGAGGACCCCGCCCCATGGCCGCCATCAAGATCGACAGCAAGATTTCCAAATACCGCGTGCTGAAGCCGGGCGGCGAGACGCCTGCGCCCGCTGCCGCCCCGACCGTCGCCGAGCTGCCGACCAGCCACGGTGGCAAGGTCGTGCGCCTCACCGAGGAGGTGCAGCGCCCCGAGGTGCTCATCGGCTCCACCTACAAGATCAAGACGCCTGTGTCCGACCACGCGATGTACGTCACGATCAACGACATCATCCTCAATGAAGGCACCGAGCACGAGCAGCGTCGGCCGTTCGAGGTGTTCATCAATTCCAAGAACCTCGACCACTACCAGTGGATCGTCGCGCTCACGCGCATCATCTCCGCGGTGTTCCGAAAGGGCGGCGATCTGGCGTTCCTGGTCGAGGAACTGAAGGCCGTGTTCGATCCGCGTGGCGGCTACTGGCAGCCGGGCGGCAAGTTCATGCCCTCGATCATCGCCGAGCTCGGCTATGTCATCGAGAAGCACCTGCAGACGATCGGTCTGATGGCGCGGGCTGAGCTGGACGAACACCAGAAGAAGCTCATCGAAGAGAAGCGGGCCGAGTTCGAAGCCCGCGGAAAGCAGGCGGATGCCTTCTCCAAGGCCCATTTCCCTGATGGTGCCCAGTTGTGCACCAAGTGCAACACCGTCGCCGTGGTGATGATGGACGGATGCATGACCTGCTTGAACTGCGGCGACTCGAAGTGCGGCTGAGGCCGCAGGCCGCCTCCGTCCGCTCCCTGATCCTCGGCCTCGCGCTCGTTCTCACGACGGGCGCGTGGGTATCTGCGGCGTTCGCCCAGACCGGCGAGGTGTCGACCGCGCCGTCGTCCACCTTGTCGGCTGGATCGCTGCCCCGTTACCCAGAGCTGCAGCGCGATGTCGACTTCTGGATCCGCATCTACACTCAGGTGCCGACCAGCCGAGGTCTGCTCCACGACCCGCTCGACCTCTCCATCGTCTACGGCGAAGCGGCGATCCCGCCGGGGCAGCCGGGTTCGCCGGAGCGTCGCGCCGCCATCGAGGCCGCGCGTGAGCGTTGGCGGTCGGCGTTGCGCCAGGCCGCCGATGCGGTGGAGGCGGGTACTGGGTCTTCATCCGACGATGTACTGCGCGCGTTGGGGGTCTGGAGCGCCCAAGGCGCGACGCCGACGCCCGCGGCGCTGCGCGAGGCGGCCGGCCGGGTGCGTTTCCAGCTCGGCCAAGCAGACCGCTTTCGCGCCGGTCTCGAGCGCTCCGGGGCCTGGCGTCCGCACATCGCGCGCACGCTCGCGGCCGCGGGTCTGCCGGCGGAGCTCATCGCGCTGCCCCATGTGGAGTCCTCCTTCGATCCCTTCGCGGGCTCCAAAGTCGGCGCCGCCGGTCTTTGGCAGTTCATGCCGGGCACCGGCAAGCTCTACCTGCGCGTCGATGCTGCGGTCGATGAGCGCTATGACCCGTTCCGTGCCACCGAGGGCGCGGTGAAGCTGCTCGCCAACAATTTCCGCCTGCTCGGCTCCTGGCCGCTCGCGCTCACCGCATACAACCACGGCGCCGCCGGCATGCGCCGCGCCCGCGACACGATGGGCACCGACGACTTCGCGGTGATCGCGCGCCGCTATCGCGGGCCGGCTTTCGGCTTCGCGTCGCGCAACTTCTATCCCTCGTTCCTCGCTGCGCTCACCATCGACCAGGATCCCGGGCGCTGGTTTCCGGGCGTGGTCCGCGCGCCGGAAGCCGAGTACACCGAGATCGAGCTGCCGCGCGCCGCGTGGATGGTCGACCTGCAGCGCACCGTCGGCCTGGCGGCGACGCAGCTGCGCGAACTGAACCCGGCCTTGCGCGAAGTGGCATGGCGCGGGGAACGGCCGCTGCCGGCGGGCTATCGTCTGCGCCTGCCTGCCCAGACGGCTTGGACTTCGACGACGCTTGCGGCCGCGCTCGCAGGTGAGCGAGGCGACGCAGTCCCGGCAGGCAGCATGTCGGGACGCCTATAATGCCGGGGTGTCCACTGCTGCCCCGCCATCCCGTTCTTTTTTGAGATTCCGGCCGACCCGGGCGCGGGCCCGGTGGGCGCAGTGCTGTGCCGCGGTGCCATGGCTGATCCTTGCGATCTGGGCAGGCGTACCCGGCGCAGCACGTGCAGCAGCCGACAACGTCGCCACCTCGACCTCCACGACCTTTGGTGGGGCCACCACCCGGCTGCGCAACGAGGCCTTGCCGGTCGCGACGCGGGTCGTCGTCTACAAGGGGGAGCGCCGTCTCGAGCTGCTGCGCGGCAATGAGGCGTTGCGCGGATATCGCATCGCGCTCGGCGGCGATCCCGTCGGCCACAAGCTGTTCGAGGGCGATTCGCGCACCCCTGAAGGCCTCTACCGGCTCAACGCACGCAATCCGCGCAGCGAATTCTTCCTCTCGATGCATGTCTCCTATCCGAACGTCGCCGACTCGGCGCGCGCGCGCAAGGTGGGCCGGCGTCCTGGCGGCATGATCATGGTGCATGGGCAGCCGAACATCCCGAGCCGCTCGCCGCGCCATTACGAGAGCGAGGACTGGACCGATGGCTGCATCGCGCTCAGCAACGCCGACATGATGGAGTTCTGGTTGCTGGTCCCGGACAACACGCTGATCGACATCCGTCCCTGACCCCCTCCGCGAGGACAACCTTTTGGAATCCAGCATCGTCATCCCTGAATTCGTCGACGCCCGCGTCGCCCCGCGCGGTGCGCTCGAGACGTTGTCACAGGAGGAGATCGAGCTGCTGCTGTCGAGCGGACAAGGCGGTCTTTACCCGCTCTTCCGCCAGTGCGCGCTCGCGGTGCTCAACGCCGGCAGCGACACCGACGATGCGCGCGAGATCTTCGAGCGATACCGGGATTTCGACATCCGCATCGTGCGTCACGCTTTCGGCGTCAAGCTCGAGATCAAGAACGCCCCGGCTGCGGCTTTCGTCGACGGTCACATGATCCGCGGCATCAAGGAGCTCCTCTTCGCCGTGCTGCGCGATGTCGTCTACACCGCCAACGAGATCGTCAACAACGACCGATTCGATCTCTCGCGCCCGCAGGCCATCACCAACGCGGTGTTCCACATCCTGCGCAACGCCGGGTTGTTGGGCCACAAGCTTCGACCGAACCTGGTCGTCTGCTGGGGCGGCCACTCCATCAACCGTGTCGAGTACGAATACACGAAAAAAGTCGGCTACCAGCTCGGCCTGCGCGGACTCGACGTCTGCACCGGTTGCGGCCCGGGTGCCATGAAGGGACCGATGAAGGGTGCGACCATCGGCCATGCCAAGCAACGCATCTCCGGCGGCCGATACATCGGGCTCACCGAGCCGGGCATCATCGCCGCCGAGCCGCCGAACCCGATCGTCAACAACCTCGTGATCCTGCCGGACATCGAGAAGCGTCTCGAGGCCTTCGTGCGTGTGGCGCATGGGCTCGTGGTGTTCCCGGGCGGGGTCGGCACCGCCGAGGAGATCTTCTACATCCTCGGGATCCTGCTCGATCCGGCCAACGCCGGACAGCCGTTCCCGGTGGTGCTCAGCGGTCCGCGCGAGAGCGCCGCCTACTTCGAGCGTATCCGCGCATTCCTCGTGGGCACGCTCGGCGAGCAGGCTTTGGCGCGTATCCGCATCGTGATCGACGATCCCGCGGAGGTCGCGCGCATCATGGACCGCGGCGTCGATGACGTGCGCGAGTTCCGCAAGAAGAACACCGATTCCTACAACTTCAACTGGCTGATGCGCGTCGATCCGGAGTTCCAGCAGCCCTTCGAGGTGACGCACGCCTCGATGCGCACGCTGCGCTTGCACCGTGACCTTCCGGTCCACGAACTGGCGGCCGACCTGCGTCGGGCCTTCTCCGGGATCGTCAGCGGCAACGTCAAGGAGCCCGGGATCCGCGCGATCGAGCGTCACGGGCCCTTCGAGATCGTCGGCGACCCCGCGATCACGGGGATGCTCGATGAGCTGCTCGCCTCGTTCGTCGCGCAGGGTCGCATGAAGCTTCCGGGCACGGCCTATGTGCCCTGCTACCGGGTGGTGCGGAGTTAGGGGAGCCGATGCTCCTCGCCTTCAACAAACCCTACGGCGTGCTCTGCAAGTTCATGCCGGAGCCCGGGCGGCCGACGCTCGCCGATTTCATCCGTATCCCGCGCGTCTACCCGGCTGGGAGGCTCGACCACGACAGCGAGGGTCTGCTGCTCCTCACGGACGACGGCCCGCTGCAAGCCCGCATCGCCGACCCTCGGCACAAGCTCGCCAAGGTCTACTGGGCGCAGGTCGAGGGCGTCCCGACCGACGAGGCTCTGGCGATGCTGCGCCGGGGCGTGGACTTGGGGGATTTCACGACGCGCCCCGCAGAGGCGCGTCTCATCGACGAGCCGCCTGGCCTCTGGCCGCGCGACCCGCCGATCCGCTACCGAGCCAAGATCCCGACGCGCTGGGTCGAGCTCACATTGCGCGAGGGCCGCAACCGCCAGGTGCGGCGCATGACCGCGCGGGTCGGCTTCCCGACGCTACGGCTGGTACGCGCGCGGATCGGCGGGATCGACCTCGAGGGGCTCGCCCCCGGAGCTTGGCGCGAGGTCGACGCGCCCCCTTGAAACCCCGGGGTCCGACCCCATGCTGCAGTTGTCCCGCGTTCGAACCCCGATTGGAGTCTTGGCATGACCGACCCGACGACCGCTACCAGCGCCCCTGAGAAACATGGCTTCCAGGCCGAAGTGCGTGAGCTCCTGCAGCTCATGATCCACTCGCTCTACAGCCACCGCGAGATATTCCTGCGCGAGCTCATCTCGAACGCCTCGGATGCCAACGACAAACTGCGTTTCCTCGCGCTCGCCCAGCCGGAGCTGATGGCGGGCGAGTCGGACCTCGCGGTCTGGGTGGATCACGATGCCGACGCAGGCACGGTCTCGATCCGCGACAACGGTATCGGCATGACGCGCGAGGAGGCGATCGCCCACTTGGGCACGATCGCCAAGTCCGGCACCGGCGAGTTCTTCAAGCGGCTGACGGGCGACCAACAGAAGGACTCGCAGCTGATCGGCCAGTTCGGTGTCGGCTTCTATTCGGCGTTCATCGTCGCCGAGGAGGTCGAGGTGTTCACGCGCAAGGCGGGCGAGCCGGCCTCGGCGGGCGTGCGCTGGGCCTCGAAGGCTGACGGCGAGTTCACGGTGTCGCCGGCGGAGCTCCCCGAGCGTGGCACCCGCGTCGTGCTGCACCTGAAGGGCGATGCCAAAGAATTTTCGGACGGATGGCGGCTGCGCTCGCTGGTGCGCCGTTATTCCGATCACATCGCTTTCCCGGTGCTGATGCGCAAGGAGGGCGAGGCGACCCTCGATTGGGAAGCCGCCAACCAGGCGCAGGCGCTTTGGATCCGGCCGCGCACCGAGCTCACGGATGACGACTACAAGGGGTTCTACCGCCACGTCACCCACGATTTCGCCGACCCGCTCGCTTGGAGCCACAACAAGGTCGAGGGTAAGCGCGAGTACACCTCGCTGCTCTACATCCCCGCCCGTGCCCCCTTCGACCTATACCAGCGCGACGCGGCGCGGGGCCTGAAGCTCTATGTCCGCCGAGTGTTCATCATGGACGACGCCGAGCAGTTCCTGCCGAACTACCTGCGTTTCGTACGCGGCGTGCTCGATTCCAGCGACCTGCCGCTCAATGTCTCGCGTGAGCTTCTGCAGAAGGACGCGGATGTGGAGGCGATGCGCGCGGCGCTCGCCAAGCGCGTGCTCGACCTGCTCGCGCGGCTCGCCAAGGAAGAGCCCGAGAAGTACGCGTCGTTCTGGAAGGAGTTCGGCCCGGTGCTGAAGGAGGGCACGGGCGAAGATCCCTCGAACCGGGACAAGATCTTGCCGTTGCTGCGCTTCGCGAGCACGCAAGACGGGTCCGACGAGCCGAAGGTGGCGCTCGCCGATTATGTCGCGCGCATGAAGGACGGGCAGGATCGCATCTATTACCTCATCTCCGATTCGGTGACGGCGGCCCGCAGCAGCCCCTACCTCGAGACGCTGCGCGCCAAGGGCGTGGAGGTGCTGCTGCTCGCGGACCGCGTCGACGAATGGATGATGGGCCATCTGCGCGAGTTCGAAGGCAAGCGATTCAAGGACGCCGCCCGCGGCGATCTCGAGCTCGGCGGCCTCGCGGACGAGGCTGACAAGGCCGCAGCCGAGTCGGCGCTCAAGGATGCGGAGCCGCTGCTCAAGCGCCTCAAGGACGCGCTGGGCGAGCGCGTCAGCGCGGTCAAGGTCAGCACTCGGCTCGCGGATTCTCCCGCTTGCCTCGTGCTCGACGAGGGCGATGTCGGCGCGCAGATGCGCCGCATCCTCGCCGCCGCCGGCCAGCCGGTACCCGAGTCCCAGCCTGCGCTCGAGGTCAACGCCCAGCATCCATTGCTGCGGCGGCTCGAGGCCACACCCGACGGCGAGGGCTTCACCGATCTCGCGCTGCTGGTCTTCGACCAAGCCCAGCTCGCCGAGTCGGGGTCGGTCGCGAACCCCGGGGAGTTCGTGCGGCGGCTGAACCGCCTGCTCGGCCAAGTCATGCAATAATCCCGCGCATGCCGGATCAAAGCACACCCGGGGACCTGCGCGATCGGCTTTCGCCGCTCGCGTTCGAGGTCACGCAGCACAAGGGCACGGAGCGCGCCTTCACCGGTGCCTTCACCCACCACAAGGATCGTGGCACCTACGGGTGCGTATGCTGCGGTGCTGACCTCTTCGCCTCGGACACCAAGTACGACTCCGGCTCCGGTTGGCCGAGCTTCTGGACGCCGCTCGCAGGCGATCGCATCCGCGAGGTCCGCGATACCAGTCACGGCATGGTCCGCATCGAGGTGGTCTGCGCCGGTTGTAGCGCGCATCTCGGTCATGTGTTCCCTGATGGTCCGCAGCCCAGCGGGCTGCGTTACTGCATCAATTCAGTCTCGCTGTCGTTCTCGCCCTCCGACGGTGGCTCGACGCCGTGACGTTGCGTGCTCTGGCGACCACTCTGCTGACGCTCATCGCGCTCACGTTGCTCGCGAAGCGGTTCCTGCCCGAGCTTTTTTGGGAGCCGCCCGCCGCGGTCGCTGCGACGTCCACACTGGGCATCGCCAGCGCAGAAGCCGCGACCGCGCCGGCCGCGACGACGGACGGCACGCCGATCTTCTTTCCGGAGGGCGATCCACCGCCCGCCGAATCTTCAGGAGTTGCCATGCCCCCCGACCAACTGATCTCGACAGATATCGAACCCGGCTCAGGTGCTGCTGTCACGGCGGGTCAGTCCGCGGTGGTCCACTACACAGGTTGGCTATGGGATGCCGCAGCACCAGAGAACATCGGACGCAAGTTCGATAGTTCGCGGGATCATGGCGACACCTTCACCTTCCGCGTCGGCGGCGGCGAGGTGATCCGCGGCTGGGACCAAGGTGTCGAGGGCATGAAGGTCGGCGGCAAGCGTCGGCTCGTGATCCCGCCAGAGCTCGGCTACGGCGCACGCGGTGCGGGTGGCGTGATCCCGGGCGGTGCGACACTGGTGTTCGATGTAGAGCTGATGGGGATCCGCTGATGTCCCGGGGAATCCGCTTACTCGTCGCGGTGCTCTCGGTATCTGCAGCCCTCGCGTCCGTGACGTCGTCGGCCGCTACCCTGATCCACGCCGGGCGTGTCATCGATGGCGTCTCCGAGCGCATGCTCTCCGAGCGCACCATCGTGGTCGACGGCGGCCGCATCGTCGCCATCGAGTCGGGCTACCGTGCGCCGGGTGCGGGCGATGCGGTCATCGACCTGCGCAGCTCGACGCTGATGCCGGGTCTGATGGACATGCATGTCCACCTGACCAGCGAGTACAGCCGCAGCAGCGCCGGCGACGCCTTCCGCAAGAACGGCACGGATGTCGCGCTCGACGGCGCGATGTTCGCGGAGCGCACGCTCATGGCCGGCTTCACCACCGTGCGCGATCTCGGCGATTCGTTCCGTGCCAGCATCGCGCTGCGCAACGCCATCAACGCCGGCAAAGTGCCGGGCCCGCGCATCTTCGCCGCCGGCAAGTCGATCGCGACCACCGGGGGGCATGCCGACCCGACCAACGGCTGGGGCGAGCATCTGGGCGGCGCTGAGGTGGGGCCGCTCGAGGGCGTGATCAACGGTCCTGAGCAGGCGGCCCAAGCCGTCCGCCAACGGTACAAGGACGGA
Organism: Proteobacteria bacterium UBA964; assembly: GCA_002292945.1. GTDB lineage: Bacteria > Pseudomonadota > Gammaproteobacteria > Steroidobacterales > Steroidobacteraceae > UBA964. The sequence goes on from DBCG01000085.1 coordinate 21,497, forward strand.
TCCGATGTCATCAAGATCACCGCCACGGGCGGTGTGCTCTCGATCGCGAAGAACGGCCTCAATCCGCAGTTCACCGAGGAAGAGATCCGCGCGGTCGTCGCCACGGCGCGCGACTACGGATTCACGGTGGCCGCGCACGCACATGGCGCGGAAGGTCTGAAGCGTGCGGTGCGTGCGGGCGTCGACACCATCGAGCACGGCACCTTCATGGACGACGAAGGCATGAAGCTGATGAAGGAGCGCGGCACCTGGTATGTGCCGACCATCACCGCCGGCCGTTGGGTGTACGACCGCTCGCAGGAACCGGGTTTCTTCCCGGAGATCGTGCGGCCGAAGGCTGCGACCATCGGGCCGCTGATCCAGGCGACCTTCGGCAAGGCCTACAAGGCCGGTGTGAAGATCCTCTTCGGTACCGATACCGGTGTCTCGGCCCACGGTGACAACGCCCGCGAGTTCGTGCTGATGGTCGAGGCCGGCATGCCGGCGATGGCCGCCATCCAGTCGGCGACCTCTGTGCCGGCGAAGTTCTTGGGCATCGATGACCGGCTCGGCAGCGTGCAGGTGGGCAAGATCGCGGATCTCGTCGCGGTGTCGGGCGATCCGCTCGCGGACATCACGGCGATGCAACGCCTGCATTTCGTCATGAAGGATGGCGTCGTACACCGTCGTCCCTGAGCCTCTGCGGCTCGAGGGCGGTGCCGGCGCCATCGAGGCGTTGCTGGAACTTCCGGCGGCGGTGGGCGCGGACGGCGGAGTGCCGGTCGTCGACCCCGCACCGCGCTCGGTCGCGATCTGCTGCCATCCTCATCCGCTCTACGGCGGCTCGCTCAGCAACAAGGTGATCCATACCGTTGCGCGGGCGTTCGTCGCGGCGGGCGTGCCGGCGCTGCGCTTCAATTTCCGCGGCGTCGGTGCCTCGGCGGGCGTGCATGATGACGGCCGCGGCGAGACCGAAGATCTGGTCGCCGTGGCAGCGCAGATCCGGCAGCGCTTCCCGGGCGCCGATCTTTGGTTGGCGGGGTTCTCGTTCGGTGCGTGGGTTGCGCTGCGCGCCACCGCGCGGCTCGTCCCAGCGCGGCTCGTCACCGTGGCGCCGCCGGTCGGTCGTTGGGACTTCGCGGACATCGCGCCGCCGACCTGTCCTTGGCTCTTGTTGCAAGGCACCGCCGATGAACTGCTCGATGCGACCGAGGTCGAGGCCTGGGCGCGCGCGTTGTCGCCCGAGGCGCAGATCACGCTGCTGCCCGACGCAAGCCACTTCTTCCACGGGCGGCTGCACGAGGTGCGTGACTTCGTCGAGACCTTCGCGCGTCAGGCGTACATCGAGTAGCCCACGCCACGCACGGTGTGGATCAGCGGACGCTCAAATTCTTTGTCTACGGCCTGTCGCAGCCGGCTGACGTGCACGTCGACGACATTGGTCTGCGGATCGTAGTGGATGTCCCACACCCCTTTGAGCAGCATCGCGCGGGTGACCACCTTCCCGGCGTGGCGCGCGAAGTACTCGAGCAGACGGAACTCGCTCGCCGTCAGATCGAGCGTGCGTCCGCCACGGGTCGCCCGGCGTTGCAGCAGGTCGAGCTCGAGATCATCGACCCGCAATGAGGTCGCCGAGGCGTTGGCGGCGCGCCGCAGCAGCGACTCGACCCGTGCGACAAGCTCCTCGACGGCGAACGGCTTTCCAAGGTAGTCGTCTCCACCGGCGCGCAGCCCGCGCACCCGCTCATCGACCGAGTCGAGTGCCGAGAGCACCAGGATGGGCGTACGGTCGCCCGCAGCACGCATGGCACGGACGATGTCGAGACCGTCGATCTGCGGCAGCATGCGGTCGGCGATGACCGCAGACCACCCTCCAGCGCGTGCGGCGGCGAGCCCGGCTGCGCCTTCGGCGCAGTGGATGACCTCGAGATCGTGTGCCGACAGGGCGGCCTTCACCTCTGCGGCAAGCTCGGCATCATCTTCGATGAGCAGCAGTGGCATCACATCCCCTCAGCACGGGATTGTAGTCTCTAAACCGCCGGAGCGTGGCATGCTCCACGGATGACTCCGCAGATCTCTGACCGTCGCGCGATGCTCGCCGGGGTGGTGGCCTTGGGGGCCGTGATACTGGCGTTCCTCGGCGCTTTTCTGTGGTTGCAGTTCCGGGTCATGCAGGTACACGACCGCGAGACGTTCGAGGCGCTCTATCGCGAGCTCGAGTTACGGCGTGAGGTCGACCGCTTTGCGGGGCGCGAGGCGCTCGAGATCGGCCTTGCCACCCGCATGGAATTGTTGCCGACCGCACCTTATTTCGCGTTGATCGATCGGCGTGGTGCAGCGGTCGTCGGGCGTCTGGCCGATATCCCGGGCGGTCGGGAAGCCCTTCAGATGGCTGCGGCTCGCCCGAAGCTGCGTTTGCCGCAGGATGACGGTATCGTGAACTTCACCGTCGCGCTGCCGCTCGACGACGGTGCCACCGTGATCCTCAGCCGCCGTGATCCCGCGCCGCGCGAGATCCTGCGCTCGCTCGGTCTCGCCGGTCTCGTCGGTACGCTCGTCGTGGTCGCGATGGGTCTGATAGCCGGCTTCGCTTTCAACCGCTTCATCCTCGAGCATGTCTCGAGCCTGGCCGTGACCGCCCGCCGGATCCTGCGCGGACAGTCCGCGGCGCGTGCGCCGGAGCGCCAGCGCCTCGATGCGCTCGGTGCGCTCACCGGCACCTTCAACGAGATGCTCGATCAGAACGAAGCCTTGGTGAGCGGATTGCGCACGGTCACGGAGAGTCTGGCCCATGATCTGCGCTCGCCGCTGATCCGCGTGCGTCGCTCCATCAGCGCCGCGCGTGATTCGGCCGACCCGCAGGAGCGCGAGGCCCAGCTCGCCCAGGCCGAATCCGAGGCGTCGCGCGCGCTGCTGACCTTCAACGCCTTGGTCGATCTTGGGCGCGCGGAGGCGGGCCTCTCGCGGGACTCGATGGAGGAAGTGGACATCGGCGCGCTGGCGACCGACCTCGCCGAGCTCTTTGAGCCGATCGCCGATGAGAATGGACAACGCCTCGAGTGCGAGGTGGTGGCTTGCCGTGTGGTCGCGCATCGGCAGATCCTGTCGCAGGCCATCAGCAACCTGTTGGAGAACGCCATCAAGTACTCGCCGTCGGGCACCCGGTTGCGGCTGCAGGTGCGCCGGTATGGTGACAACGGCGCCGAGGTGTCGGTCGAGGACGAGGGGCCTGGCATCCCGGAGCATGCGCGCGAACAGGCGTTGCGGCCGTTCGTGCGGCTCGGTGATCCGGTCAGCCGTCCTGGGGTGGGGCTCGGTCTGGCGATCGCCGCGGCCGTCGCGCGGTTGCATCGGGGTCGTCTGCTGCTCGAGAGCGCTGATCCGGGTCTGCGCGTCCGCCTGCAGATCAAGTCGGGGTGAGGCGCGTGTCGGCCGGCTCGGCGGCCGGCCACCAAAGCCGGACCTCGAGGCCTCGCGTATCCTTTCCCCGGTTGTGCGCCGTGATGCTTCCGCCGTGTGCGCGCATCACTCGAGCCGCGATGGCGAGGCCGAGGCCGGTACCGCCAGGATCCGTGCCGTCGGTGGTCGTGAGGCGATGGAAGGGTTCGAACACACGCTCGAGCTGGTCATCCGGCAGCCCCGGGCCATGGTCGAGGACCGTCAGCGCATAGCCGCCTTGCGCGGCCTCGAGCCGCATCTGTACGGTCGTACCGGCAAGGGTGTGCCGCA
>DBCG01000085.1:25224-25737 GCA_002292945.1 Proteobacteria bacterium UBA964
GGCGTTGCGGACCACGTTCTCGGCGGCTGCTCCGACCCAGTGCGGGTCGCCGTCGATCCAGCAGGGCGCTGAGGGTGCCACCCATTCGACGGTGCGCCCTTGCGATCCCGCTTCGAAACGCGCGTCAGCCGCCAAGCCCTCGAGCACGGCGTGCAGATCGAGCCGTTCGCGCATGATCACGCCGGCCTCCAACCGCGACACATCGAGGATGTCGCTGATCAATGCGTCCAAGCGGCCGATCTCCAGCTCGATGCGCGCGAGTTGGGTCGCGGCGTCGGCGCCTTGCGCGGCGAGACCGGTGGCGAGGCGCATGCGCGCGAGCGGCGAACGGATCTCATGGGACACATCGCGAAGCAACTGCTCGCGGCCGCGCATCAGGCCCGCCAAGCGTGCCGCCATCTCGTCGAAGGCGCCGGCGAGGCGGCCGAGCTCATCGGTTCGCTGGGCGGTGCGTGACGGTGTCCGCGCGTCGAGGTCGCCCGCCGACAAGGCGAGCGTGGCGCGTTCGAGATC
>DBCG01000085.1:25768-31333 GCA_002292945.1 Proteobacteria bacterium UBA964
GAGCCACAGGCTCGCGAGCGCCGTCAGCCCGAGCGCCATCAGCAACATCGAGAGGCGCACGTTCGGCACGGCCAGCGGGCCGAGCTTCCGCTGTGCCGGTGGCAGCGGTAGCAGGCGGAAGCGCTCGCCATCCTCGCTGGTGAGCGTCGGAAATCGTTGAGGGCTGCGCACGATCACATCCGGGAATCCGGTCAAGGCCGTGGTGCGGCCGGCAGTCAGTGCACTATGCGAGTCCGGGGGGATCGGCCGGCCGAGCAGCTCGAGACCCCAATCGTCGATGATCAGTAGTCGCGGCGGACCGCGACGGGCGGATGCTGCGCCACGACCCGAGGGGTCTTGGGCGCGCGCCCAGGCCGCAAGACCTTCGCGTCCGCCTTCGGCGAGCGCTACCGCCGCCGACTGGACGGCGATCCGCATGTCGTTGCGTGCGGCTTCGCGCTCGGCGTTGAGGTACCAGGAAGTGATCGCGACCGCGCTGAGCACGACCGCGCAAAGGGTGGCGAAGAACGCCAGAAAGATGCGCCACGCGAGCCGCGAGGTGAAAGGGTTGCGGGCGGGACGCGTCACGGGATCACCGATTCGATGAGTTCGTAGCCGCTACCACGCACGGAACGGATCTCGACGCCGCCGCCGCTGCGCGCGATCTTGCGGCGCAGGTTGCTCACGTGGGTATCGATGGCGCGGTCATAGAGCGTGAGACGCCGACCGAGGGCTTGCTGGGTGAGCATGCTGCGCTCGACCGGTCCCTGCGAGTGCTGGGCGAGCGCGAGCAGCACCCGCCATTCCGCTCCGGTGACCTCGAGCGTCGCACCGCGAAGCGAAGCACGACGATGGCGCAGGTCGAGCAGCAAGGGGCCGAGCTCGATATCGGTCTCTGTACTCGTGGCTCCGGCCGTGAGGGGATCCGGGGTCATGATCGATGCCTCGGTCGGCGTTTGCGCCGCGGATCGGCGCAGCACAGCGCGGGCGCGTGCCGCGAGTTCCCGCGGATCGAAGGGCTTCGGCAGGTAATCGTCCGCACCGAGTTCGAGGCCGACGATGCGATCGATGGGCTCTCCGCGCGCAGTCAGCATCATCACAGGCAGGCGCGGATGACGGACTCGCAGCTCACGGAGCAGATCGAGTCCGCTGCGACCGGGCAGCATGACATCGAGGACGATCAGGTCCGGCGCGCGTTGCGCAAGTGCGGCGAGCCCGGTGGCATCACCGTCGGCGGTGGCGACCGTGAAGCCCTCGGCGATCAGGTACTCGCCGAGCATGGCGGCGAGCTCCCGGTCGTCGTCGATGATTAGGATATGACCCTGCATCCGGTCTCTGCTGGTGGCGGTCCTGTCGTCGATGGTGCCGAGGATCATGGGGCTTGGACAGGGTATGAAGCCACCTTCACACTACTTTGCAGCATCTTTGCGGAAACTTGGTGCCACTGCCCGGTCAGACGATTGTAGAGTCTGCGACATCGTGCCGCAGCGTATCGGCCCCGTCTTCGAGAGGATCTTCCAGATGACCCAGACATCCCGCAATCGTCCCGTGCTCTGCGCCCTGTTGTTGTCCGCAGCGGCCATCGTCCCCGGCTTCGCCGAGCAGGCGCCGCCCGCCGTGGTCCGACCTGCTGAGGTCAAAACTCCCGAGGTCCGTGTGGAGCGCCGCATCGTCATCGTCGACGAGAACGGCGTCCAGAGCGAACTCGGTCCGGAGGTCATCGACGACCCGCAGGTACAGAACGAGATCCGTCGCTTGCGTGGCGCAGGCCCGCCTGACGGCCGCGTCCAAGGCCCGGTCGGCGAAGGTCCGCGCCGTATCATGATGATCCGTCGCGGCGATGGCCCCGGGGTCGGTGGTGATCGAGGCAAGGGCCGTGGCGGTCCGGCGGCGCGCATGCAGCGCATGGCCGATGAACTCGGTCTCTCGCCGGCGCAGCGCAAGCAGGTGCGCGACATCTACGAGGGCGTGCGACCGCAGATGGACGCGACGCGCAGCCAGATGCGCATCGAGCGGCAGCGGCTGCGCGATGCAAGCCCCGGCTCACGCGATCATGCTGCCACGGTGGCGGCCGCCTCCAAGCGGATCGGCGACTTGTCGGCCCAAGCCGCGCAGCAGCGCGGCGAACTCGAGCGCAAGGTGTGGCAGGTGCTGACGCCGGAGCAGCGGGCCAAGGCTGATGCCCAGCGCGCCGAGAGCCGCAAGCGCCGCGATGAACAGGCCGATCGGCTTGAGCGCCGTGTCCGTGAGCTGCGGGGACAGGGCTCACGCTGATCGTCGTAAGTCCGGTCCGCCTTGGCGGATGACAGGCAAAAAAAACCCGGGACGATGTCGTCCCGGGTTTTTTTCAAGCGATGAAGTTCAGGTCAGTTGACCATGTTCTTCAGGTTCTTGAGCGGCAGAGCGCGGATCTTCTTCGAGGCGGGCTTCGCCTTGAAGGTCATCTTGTCGCCCGTGAAGGGGTTGATGCCCTCACGCGCCTTGGTGGCGGGCTTCTTGACGACCTTGAACTTGGCCACGCCCGGCATCGTGAACAGGCTGTTCGCGCGCAGGCTCTTCTTGATCACTGCGTGGAGGGAATCGAACACCGAGGACACGGCCTTGCGCGAGAGACCGGTGTCCTTCGCGATCTGGTTGAGGATGTCCGACTTGGTCGGCGGTCCGGCCTTTTTCGCCATCTTGGAATTCTCCTGATATTAATGGAAGCGCGGCGGCCCGCGCGTTGTGATTCAAGGGGAAACATAGCATAAAGACGCTATGGGGGAAAATCATTTCCGCGTCGGGGCAGGGGAGCACGGCCATTCCGCAACGCATCTCGTGCGCAGCATGGTCAGCGCAGCAGGATCAGCAGCACCTGGATGATGATGCCGGCCCACATCGGCGACAGGTCGAGTCCGGCGACATTGGGGACGGCGCGCCGGATCCGGCGGAGGATGGGCTCGCACAGCGCGTCAAGGATGTCCAACAAGGGGGAATCGACGCCGGGCGCGATCATCGAGAGGAGTGCGTAGGCGAAGATCGCCCAGAAGTAGAGCCATAAGGCTGAGCGCAGCACCTCGAGCGCAGCCGTCATCAGCCAAGTGCCACCGTCGGGAAGGTCCATTCCCGCGGCGAGTCGCAGCGCACCGGTCTGCAGCAGCGCGACGGCGAACACCGACACCAACGAGGCGGTATCGACCCGACCGATCGACGGCAAGACGCGCCGCAGCGGCAGCACCAGCCAGTTGGTCAGCTGCATCACGGCCCCGACCACCGGATTGCGCAGATTGCTGCGGTTCCATTGCAGCAGGAGCCGCAGCAGGAACACCCAGAAAAGCAGGGAGAAGAGCGTATCGATGAGGAACACGAAGGCGGATTGCATGTTCAGGCTCCTGACGCGGCGGCTGCCAACTCGCGACCGCGTGCCACGGCGGCTTCCACAGCCCGCGCCACCGACCGACCGAGGCCATCGGCCTCGAATTGTGCCAAAGCCGCGGCGGTCGTGCCGCCGCGCGAGGTGACCGATTCTCGCAATGCCGCCAGGTGCGGGTCTGCCGCGGCCATCGCGCCCGCCCCCGCCAGCGTCGCGGCGGCGAGGCGGTCTGCGACCTCTGCGGGCAGGCCTTGCGCGCGGCCGGCTTCGGCGAGAGCCTCGGCGAGACGGAAGAAATAGGCGGGCCCGCTGCCGCAGACCGCCGTGACGGCGTCCATGAGCCCTTCGTCCTCGATCCAGGCGACCATGCCGGCCGCCCCCAGCACCGAGGCGGCGCGCGCCCGGTCTGCGGCGGACACATCGGGTGGCGCATGGAGGCCGGTCGCGCCGACGCCCAGCATCGCGGGCCGGTTCGGCATCGCGCGCACGACCGGCGAGCCCCCTGCGGCGCCGAGCGCATCGCGCAGCTGAGCGACCGTGAGGCCGGCGGCGATCGAGATCAGCAGTGGGCGGCGGCGGGCGAGCACCTCCTGAAGCGGCCGAAGTGCGGCGAACATGTCCTGCGGCTTGACCGCCAACAAGAGGATCCCGGCATCTTCGGCGACGGCGAGGTTGTCGGCGACCGCCCTGATCCCGAGCTCGGTGGCGAGCGCGCTGCGCCGCGCTGCATCGGGTTCCCCGACGGTGATGGTTGCCGGATCAGCACCCTGCCGCAGCAGCGCCACGACCAAGGCGCGGCCCATATGCCCACCCCCCAGGAAGCCGATAGGTTCGCCGCTGCCGCGCATCATGGGCCTGATTGTAGTCGTTCACCGAAGAGCGCGGTGCCCAGCCTGACCAGCGTCGAACCCTCCGCGATCGCACTCTCGAGGTCACCGCTCATGCCCATCGAGAGGGTGTCCATGGATGGGTGGATCGCCCGCGAGTCCGCCAACAGGCGAGCGAGCTGCGCAAACCAGTGCCGTTGCGCCGTCGGCTCGTGTTCGGCGGGGGGGACCGCCATCAGGCCGCGCAGTCGCAGTCGCGACGAGGCCGCCACGGCTGCGAGAACGGACGGCAGCTCCGCGATCGAGACGCCACCTTTGCCCGGCTCATCCTCGAGGCGCACCTGGACGCATACCTGCAGGGGTGCCGCACCCGAGGGCCGTTGGGCCGCCAGCCGTTCCGCGAGCTTGACCCGATCGACGGTGTGCACCCAGTCGAAGTTCTCGGCCACCGCCCGGGTCTTGTTGGATTGCAGTTGACCGATGAAATGCCAGGTGAGCTTCAGTTCGCTGAGCACACCGATCTTGGGCAACGCTTCTTGCAGGTAATTCTCTCCGAAGTCGCGCTGACCGAGGCGGGCGAGCGTTGCGACCGCCTCGGCCGGCTGGGTCTTGGATACGGCCACCAAGGTGATCCCAGCAGGGTCGCGCCCGGCGGCGGCGGCGGCGGCTGTCAACCGCATCAGCGCGCCCCGAAGCCGCGCGGCCGCGATACCTTCGGCCCTGCCGTCCGTGGTGGTCTCAGGTGTCGAAGACGGTATAGGCATCGAACACCGGCCCATCGACGCAGACGCGCTTCATCGCTGGGCCGGTCGGTGTGCGCACCGGCACTGTACAGCCGGCACAGCCCCCCACCGCGCAGGCCATGAACTCCTCGAGCGACACTTGGCAGGGCAGATCGAAGCGGGCCGCGAGACGTGCGGTGGCCGCCAGCATCGGCGTCGGTCCGCAGGCGAAGATCTCGATCTGCCCGAGGGCGTCGCGATCGAGCGAACCGAGCCAGGCTTCGCCGAGTTCCGTCACAAACCCATCGAAACAGCCAGGAAACCCGGCGCGGCTCGCGAGCCGGCTCGGTACACCGAGCTGCTCGAGCAAAGGCATGGCGGCGATCACGCCATCCGGCACACCGGGTACCAGGATGGTCGAAGGGCGAGCCTCGAAAGGGAAGGGGATCTCGGAGCCCATCAACACCAACGGGTGCCAAGCGGTGCCGATGTCGTTGCGGGGGACCGAGTCGGGATCGGAAGGCGATGCTTGTGCGGCCAAAGCCTCGGCCAGGAACACCATCGGCGGGATGCCGACCCCGCCACCGATCAACAATGGGCGCGGCCGCTGCGGATGCGGCACGAAGCCGATGCCGATCGGGCCGAGCACCGAGAGCCGATCGCCGGTACGCCGCCGCGAAAGCGC
>DBCG01000085.1:31408-40004 GCA_002292945.1 Proteobacteria bacterium UBA964
CGCATGATGGAGAGCGGCCGGCGCATCGGGATGTCGTCGTCCACCGTCAGGTGCACGAAACTGCCGGGTTGCGCACGTGCGGCGCAGCGCGGCGCCTCGATGCGCAGCACGTATTGTTCGGCCTGGAATGCATGCTGGCCGAGCACGCGGCCGTCCTCCAAGCAGATGCTGCCACGGTGCGCTGGATGGGCCGCTGTCGGCGTGCCGCTGTGATCGATCTGTCCGTTCAAGAGACCTCCTTCAACTGCCGAGCACGGCTTCGAGCACGGCCATGCGCACGGCGACACCGTTGCGCACCTGGTCGCGGATCACCGATTGCGGGCCGTCGGCGACCTCGGAGGCGATCTCGACGCCGCGGTTCATGGGTCCGGGATGCATGACCAAGGCATCCGGCCGCGCCTTGCGCAGCCGCTCCCGGGTCAGGCCCCAGTGCGCGAAATAATCCTCTGCACCGGGGATCGCGGCCTCGACCATGCGCTCTTTCTGGATGCGCAGCATCATCACGACATCGCAGTCCGCGATGCCAGACTCGAGCGCGTGGTGGCGTGAGCAACCCGGGAACTCCCCGGCATCGGGCATCAGCCCTGCGGGCGCGACCAAGCGGACATCGCCCGCACCCAGCGCCGCGAACGCCTGCCAAGACGAGCGCGCCACGCGCGAGTGACGCACATCGCCGACGATCGCGATGGACAGATCCTCGATGCGGCCTTTTCTTTGCAGCACGGTGAACGCATCGAGCAGTCCCTGCGTCGGATGCGTGACGCTGCCCGCGCCGCCGGAGAGCACGCTCACATGCGGGGCCACATGGGTCGCGACCAGATCGGGCACCGTGGCATCTGCGTCGCGCAGCACGAAAGCATCGACATGCATGGACTCGAGCGTGGCGACCGTGTCGAGCACGCTCTCGCCCTTCAGTCGCGAGGAAAGCTGCACCTCGATCACGGCGACCTCGGCGCCGATGCGGCGCGCGGCGAGTTCGAAGGACACGCGGGTCCGTGTCGAGGGCTCGGCGAACATCACGGCGACGGTCCGGCCGGCGAGCGCCGTGCCGCGGGCGGCCGTTGCCCCGAGCGGTCGCGACCAGTGCACGGCACGCTCGAGCAAACGCTCGATGAGCGCCCTCGGCAGCCCTTCGAGGGTGAGCAGGTGACGCAGTGAACCGTCGTTTCGCAGTTGCGGGATCGCGGACATCGGTCAGTGGTCTCCTTCGCCGTCCAGCCAGCGCTCGAGGATCACGGCGGCGGAGAGGCTGTCGATCTCTGCCTTCGATATACGCCGCCGCAGTCCGGCCGCACGCTGCTCGCGTAGCCGCTGCGCCGCCTCCATCGAGGAATAGCGCTCATCGACCGTGTGCAGCGGCAGCGACCGCCGCTCCGCGAGCAGTGCCGCAAAACCTCGTGCGCGCGCCGCGAGCGGATGCTCGCTGCCGTCGACATTATAGGGGCAGCCGACCACCCACCGCGCCGCGCCGAGTTCGCTGCCGAGCCGCAGGAGTGCCACGAGTTCCGTTTCCCCCGGGCCCTTGTCACCCACGACCGTGAGTGCAGCCAGTGGCCGTGGTGTCCGCGTCAGCGTGTCGGCGACCGCCACGCCGATGCGGCGCAGGCCGAAATCGAGAGCGACGACGATCTCAGGCCGGATGGGCGTGGTCGCCTCAGGCATGCCCGGCGACATGGCTCACACGGCCGACATCGACGCCGAGCCGTCGCCAGACGGCGTGCCAACGGTCCTCGAAAGGCGTGGCGAACAGGATCTGATCGTCGATCGGCAACGAGAACCAGGCATTGTCGTGCAGCTCACGTTCCAGTTGACCGGCCTCCCAGCCTGCGTAGCCGAGCGCGATGAAGGCGTCGCTCGGGCCGGCGCCCCGGGCCATCGCGGCGAGCACGTCCCGCGAGGTCGTGACTTGTACGCCTTCCGAGATGCGATGGGATGAGTCCCAGTCGCCGCCCGGACGGTGGACCACGAAGCCACGGTCGCGGTTCACAGGACCACCGCGCAGCACCGATGGTGCGCCGAGCTCCGGGTGCGCCGCTTCCAGACGCATCTGCTCGAAGACCTCGCCGAGGGTCATCGGCAGAGGCTTGTTGATGATGATGCCGAGGGCGCCTTTTTCGGCGCTGTGCTCGCAGACCAAGGTCACCGATTGCGCGAAATCGGGGTCGTCGAGCGAGGGCATCGCGACGAGCAGGTGGTTCGAGAGGCTGGAACCCGCGGCCATCGGCGAAGTATGAGGTTCAGCGACCGTCGCCGCCAGTCTCGAAGCGCCATTCGTAGGCGAAACGGACGCTCGGTGCGGCCTCCGCCAGTGCTTCGGGGAAGGGTGGGAACGGCGCGGCCATGCGCAGGATCTGCAGCGCCGCCTGGTCGAGCGCCGGGTTGCCGCTGCTGCGCCGCAGCTTGGCGGTGGCGAGCCGTCCGTCGGCGAGCACTTCGATCTCGAGCACCGGCGGCTGGTCGCGACCGGTGACGAGTTGGTGGGGGAAGTTGAGGGTGCCCAGCCGCTCGACCTTGCGCCGCCAAGCATCGAGCCAAGGCGCGATCACCGCCGCGCTCGCGTCAGGCGCCAGCCGCTCGCCCTCGGCCGCCAACGGTCCGGTCAACTGCGCGCGATCGACCCGGTCTTCGCCGCCGCGCTCGGTGAGCGGTGTCGCAGGCGAGGTGGAGCGCTCCGGTCGATCCTTGCCGGGTGCGAGGGGTTGGGGGGCGACCGGTCCGGCGTAGAGCACGGTGATGCGTGGCACCCGCGTCGCGAGCACAGAGGGCGGGATCGAGCGTCCGTCGGGATCGGACACACCTGGATCGAGCGGACCTTCATCGGTGAGCGGCCGGGGCGCCACGCCTCGTGGAGTCGACTTCGGTACGCGATCAGTGGTGGTGCCGCGCCCTTGTCGATCGACTTCGGCGATGTACGCGGCCTCGCCGCTGCGCGGTTCATCGAGAGTGTCGACCACGAGCTGGACATCGAGCGTCGGTGCCATGCCCTGTGATGCCTGGGGGCGGCCAAAGGTGATGCCGAGGATCAGGATGCCGTGCAGCAGCAGTGCGATGAAGAGGGTGGTGGCGAGCCGGTCGCGCTCCGGCGGGGTGTCGGCCGCCGTCACGGCATCCGCGGCGGCCGTTGCAGCCGGCAGGCCGCTCATGCTCGGGCGTCGATACGCCGTTCGACCGCACCGATGAAGAGCGCGCCGATGTCTAGGCCGAACTGCTTGTCGAGTTCGCGCGCGCCGGTCGGGCTCGTGACATTGATCTCGGTGACGAAGCCGCCGATGACATCGAGACCGACGAACAGCATGCCTTGCTCGGCGAGGCGCGGACCGATCTGTGCCGCGAGGAAGCGGTCGCGCTCATCCAGCGGGCGACCGATGCCGGTCGCGCCGGCCGCGAGGTTGCCGCGGTTGTCGTCGCCGCTCGGGATGCGTGCGAGCGCGTAGGGCACAGGCTCACCGTCCACCACCAGCACACGCGCATCGCCGGTGACCGCGATCTCGGGCAGATAGCGCTGCACGATGGCGTAGCGCGACCCGTAGTCCGTGAGCGTCTCGAGGATGACGGCGGTGTTCTTGTCACCGTGCTCGACCACGAAGATCGAGCGGCCGCCCATCCCATGCAAGGGCTTCGCCACGGCCTTGCCGTGCTCGGCGACGAAGGCGTGCATGTCGGCCATGTCGCGGGTCACCAGTGTCGGCGCGCAGCACTGCGGGAACCAGGCGGTGTAGACCTTCTCGTTCATGTCGCGCAGGCCGCGGGGTCGGTTGACCACCAGCGCGCCTTGGTCTTCAGCGCGTTCGAGGATGTAAGTCGCGTAGATGTACTCGGTGTCGAAGGGCGGATCCTTGCGCATCAGGATCGCGTCGAAGTCGCCGAGCCGTGCGGTCTTCCGACCCTCGAGCGAGAACCAGCGCACCGGATCGTCGAACACGGTAAGGGGGCGTGCATGACCGCAGGCGACGCCATCGCGCAGGAACAGGTCGCCCATCTCGAGATAATGCAGCTCGAAGCCGCGGCGCTGCGCGGCGAGCAGCATCGCAAGCGTGGTGTCCTTGGCGGTCTTGATGTCGGTGATGGGATCCATCACCACGGCGAGGGTTCTACGGGCGCTCATGGGGCGAGTGTAATCCGCGCCGGTGCCTTCCGTCAGTCGCATGCCGTCAGTCGGCGAGATCCCCGGCCACCGCCTGCAGTACCGCAAGCGCCGCGGGTCCGGCGGTCTCGGTGCGTAACACCCGTGGTCCGAGCCGCATCGGTTGGAAGCCGAAGCGAGCGGCTTGCGCGAGTTCGGCGTCGGTGAGCCCGCCCTCCGGTCCGATCAAGAGCGCGATCGCGACGGGTCCGGATGGCGGCGCGACGACGGCCTGCGCTGCGGCGACCAGCGGTTGGGCCGCCGCCGGCTCCAACAGCCAGCGCAGCGGTGTGGCGGCGATCGCTCCGCAGGCTGCCGCCAGGTCGAGCGGTGTGGTGACCTCAGGGACGCGGTTGCGACCGCACTGCTCGCAGGCCGACTGCGCGACCGCCTGCCAATGCGCCGACCGCCGCTCGGCGCGTGCACCTTCGAGCTGCACCACGCTGCGTTCCGTCGCCACCGGGATGATCCGGGCGACGCCGAGTTCGGTCGCCTTCTGCACCAACTGGTCCATGCGTTCGCCGCGCGCGATGCCCTGCAACAGCGTCACTTGCAGGCGCGACTCGCGATCGACCGCCGAAAAGGCACCGACCCGGACCTGTGCGCTGCGGCGGTCCGCGGTGACGAGGTTCGCGGCCCATTCGCCGCCCCGTCCGTCGAACAGCGTGAGCGGTGCACCGGGACGCAGGCGCAGCACCGAGACCACATGCTGCGCGGCCGCTGCGGGCAGGGCGATCTCGGCGGCCTGCTCTAGCGGGCCGGCGACGAACAGCCGCGGGGCTCTCATGCGCCACCCGGCAACGCCGCCACGGCGAGATCCAAGCCCTCGCGCGCCACGGCGGCCATCAGCTCGAGTTCCGCCGAGTTGGTGCAATAGGGCGGCATGAAGTAGATGACGTTGCCGAGCGGTCGCAGCAGCACGCCGCGTCCGAGCGCGTGGCGATGGATGTGCAGATGCCGACGCTCGCGCCATGGGTAATGCTCCCGCGTCGCGCGGTCGCGCACGAACTCGACCGCCACGATGGTGCCGCATCGACGCACCTCCGCCACCTGCGGGTGCTGGTCGAACGCGGCGTGCACCGCAGCGCCGAGGTCGGTGGCGAGCCGCATGCGTGCCGCGGTCGCTCCCGGTTCGGCGAACAATGCGAGCGAGGCGAGCGCCGCGGCACAGCCGAGCGGATTGCCGGCATAGCTGTGCGAGTGCAGGAAGGCGTTGAGTTTGTGATGGTCGTCGTAGAAGGCTTGGTAGATCGGCTCGCGTGTCAGCACCACCGACATCGGCAGGTAGCCGGCGGTCAGGCCCTTCGAGAGGCAAAGAAAATCCGGGGTGACGTCCGCCTGTTCGCAGGCGAACAGCGGCCCGGTGCGCCCGAAGCCGACCGCGATCTCATCGGCGATCAGGTGTACGCCATGGCGGTCGCAGGCGGCGCGCGCCCTGCGCAGGTAATCGGGGTGGTACATGCGCATGCTGCCGGCGCATTGCACCAACGGCTCGAGGATCAGCGCCGAGATCTCCTCGGCCTGCGCGGCGAGCGTCGCTTCGAGCGCCTCGGCTGCGCGTGCCGCAGCGGTGGCGGCATCGACGCCGGGCCCGGCTGCCCAAGGGTCGGGCGAGGGGACGGTGATGACATCCATGAGCAACGGCCGGTAGATGGCTTTGTACAGCTCGACATTGCCGACCGCGAGCGCGCCCAGCGTCTCTCCGTGGTAGCTGTTGGACAGCGTGACGAAGCGCGTCTTGCGTGGACGGCCGGCATTGCGCCAACTGTGGAAGCTCATCTTCACCGCCACCTCGATGGCGGCCGAACCGCTGTCGGCGAAGTAGCAGCGCGTGAGCCCGGGCGGGGCGAGCGCGACCAGCTGCGCTGCCAGACGCGCCGCCGGTCCGTGGGTGAAGCCGGCGAACATCGCGTGCGGCAGGTCATCGAGTTGCGCTTGCATCGCTGCATTGATGCCGGGGTGGGCGTGTCCCCAAAGGTTGACCCACCAGGAGCTGATGGCATCGAGGTAGCGATGGCCGTCGTAGTCCTCGAGCCACGCGCCGCGTCCGCTGCGCAGCGGCACCAACGGCATCTCGCGCTCGTGGTCCTTCATCTGCGTGCAGGGGTGCCAGACATGCTCGAGATCGAGGGCGCGGATTTCGGCGTTGGTGGGCGGCATGCCGCCATTTTGGCACGGCTGTTCTGGCATCATCAGCCGTCATGGCCCTCGTACCGACCTTCTCCCTCGATACCGCCACCGGTCTCTTGCGCGGCGTGCGCCAGGTGCTGAGCCCGCATCACGACGCCCGGCCGGGCGGGCAGCAGCCCGAACTTGTCGTGGTGCACGGCATCAGCCTGCCGCCCGGCGAGTTCGGGGGTCCCTGGATCGATCGGTTGTTCTGCGGCGACCTGCCTGCCTCGGCGCACCCCTATTTCGCCGATATCGCCGCATTGCGTGTCTCCGCGCACCTTCTGGTGCGTCGAGACGGGGCGGTCACCCAATATGCGCCGCTGCACGCGCGCGCTTGGCACGCCGGCGTGTCGAACTGGCAAGGCCGCGACGCCTGCAACGACTTCTCGATCGGCATCGAACTGGAAGGCACCGATGAGGTCCCGTACACGGACGCGCAGTACACCGCCTTGACGGCGTTGCTGGAGGCGCTGCGTCGGGTCTGGCCGGTGCTCGCACCGCCCCGCATCGTCGGCCATAGTGATGTCGCGCCCGGCCGGAAGACCGACCCTGGGCCGTCATTCGACTGGGGTCGGTTGAATGCCGGATACGCTGGAGCGGCCACGCAAGCACGAGAGGACTTCGCATGAACGATGGCAAGACGTTGCGCGACGCGCCACGGTGGTATCCATGGCTGGTGGCGGTCGTGGGGATGTTGGCGCTGTTCCTGTCGAACGGCATGACCGCCACCGGCGTGACCATCTTCGACCCGGCGTTGCTCGGCGAGTTCGGCTGGTCGCGTGGCGCCTTCAAGTTCACCGACACCATCAAGTTCGTGCTGACCGCCTTGATGGCGCCCTTCATCGGCATCCTCATCGATCGCATGAACCCGCGTTGGTTGTTGATGACCGGGTGTGCGCTGCTCACCCTCGGCTACTTCGGTTATGCCGCGCTGGTGAACGGCGCCGCGCAACCTGTGGTCATGCTGATCGCTGCGGTGGCGGCGATCGGCATCGCGGCGGTGGGCGTGTTGGCGTTGCGAAGCTTCGCCCCTGGGATCGGCCTTATCGTGCCGTCGGCGGGCGCAGCGGTGCTGGCGGCGGGCCTCTTCTGGCAGTTCTGGAGCGCATGGTCGGGCGTAGCGCTCTACCAGATCTATGCCATCTCGGTGCTGTTCGCGTTCGCACTCTCCACCGCAGGCTCGATGACGGTCATCTTCCTGGTGTCGAGCTGGTTCGTGAGGCATCGTGGTCTTGCCATCGGCATCGCGCTGATCGGCACCAGTCTCGGCAGCGCGATCTTCCCGTTGATGAACCCACCGCTCATCGAGGCCTTCGGTTGGCGGCAGGCGTTCATCTACAACGCAGCGATGCCGGTCGTACTGCTGGTCTTGGTGGCGCTCGCGATCAAGGGCACGCCGGCGCAGGCCGGATATCGCGCACTCGGTCAGTCGGCGGCGGTGGCCGATCTCAAACAGCATGGCCTCACCTACCGCGAGGCGCTGCGCACCCGCACCTTCTGGGCGATCGCGGTCTCGGGGTTCCTGGCGTACTACTCCATCTTCAGCTTCGTCCAGCATTTCGTCCTGCACCTGAACAAGGGCTTCGCGATGCCGCTCGCCGATGCAGGCAAGATGATGTTCCTCTTCAGCCTGGTGGCGATGACCTCCAAGTTCGCGATCGGTTGGCTCGCCGACCACATCGACCGGCACAAGGTGTTCACCGCTTGCCAGTTCATCATGCTCGCGGGGATGCTCGGGCTCGCCAGCATGCAGCGCGAATGGGTGGTGGCCGCTGCGGTCGTCATCGGTCTCGGCTGGGGCGGCCTGTTCACGCTCTACAACATGCTGGCGGTCAACAATTTCGGCCTGCGCGAGATAGGCCGGATCAACGGCACGATCAGCTTGCTGGAATCGGTCGGCGTCGGGCTCGGCAGTTGGCTGACCGGAATGCTGTTCGACCGATACGGCAGCTACCAAGTGCCGTTCGCGGTGCTGGCGGTGGCGATCACGGTCGCGTTGCTGGTAGGCACTCAGATCAAGAGCGAGGTCGACGAGCGCGCCGTCGTGGAGCGCTAGCGTCGGCGGGTCAGCCGGGTCCGGCTCCCCGGTCTCGGCGCCAGATGACCTCGGTGCCGTTCTCGTGACGGGCGAGCACGCGCGCTATCACGAACAAAAGGTCCGAGAGCCGGTTGAGATAGCGGGCCGGTTCGGGGTTCGGCGGTGTGCCGCCGGCTGCGGATTCCGCCGCCGTCAGCGTCCACACGCGCCGCTCGGCGCGTCGCGCCACGGTCCGCGCGAGATGGCAGGCGGCGGCGGCCGGA
>DBCG01000020.1:0-145 GCA_002292945.1 Proteobacteria bacterium UBA964
TCGGCCACCCTCTTCGGTGACGGGACCCAGAGCGGAGCATCGTCCATCATGATCCTGGCGCTGAAGACCGGTTACAGAGCGACCGGATCAGAGCGACTGGTAGATCGGTCCTGAACCGCCCTCGGGCGTCGTCCAGTCGATGATC
>DBCG01000020.1:158-13021 GCA_002292945.1 Proteobacteria bacterium UBA964
TCCTTGATGTCGCAGGCCTTGCAGTGCACGCAGTTCGAGGCATTGATCTGCAGACGCTTGCCGCCGGCGCCATCGTCCACCATCTCGTAGACATTGGCCGGGCAGAAGTTCTGACAGGGATTGCCGTACTCGGTGGCGCACTTCGTCGCGCAGATCGAGGTGTCGCGCACCTTCAGGTGCACCGGTTGGTTCTCGTCGTGGGAGTTGTTGGCGAAGAACACGGCGGCGACGCGGTCGCGCGGCGGCAGGGTGCGATCGCTCCAGCCGCGGTCGGGCGATTCGAAGGAATCGAGGCGTTGCGTCTCGGCATAGGCCGCCTTGTTGCGCAGCGTCCAGGGCGTGCGACCGCCGAGCAGCGTCTCGAGACCGGCATTGGCGAGCGCGAACCACAGACCGCGCTTGAAGCCCGGCTTGATGTTGCGCACCTTGCGCAGTTCCTGCCCGCCCTCGGAGGCGCGCCAACGGGCATCGAAGCCCGCGGGCGAACCATGCTCTGCGAGGTGCTCTGCAGCGAGCATGCCGCAGCGGATGGCTTGGTGGATGCCCTTGATCTTGGCCACGTTGAGCGTGCCGGCCGCATCGCCCACCAGCATCGCGCCCGGCATCTCCATCTTGGGCAGCGACTGCCAACCGCCCGCAGCGATGGTGCGGGCGCCCGAGGCGAGGATCTCACCGCCCTCGAGCAACGGTTTGATGCTCGGATGGTGCTTGAACTGCTGGAAGGCCTCGAAGGGCTTCAGGCGCGGATCGCGGTAGTCGAGGCCGACCACATAGCCGACATACACGCGGTCCTTGTCGAGGTGGTAGAGGAAGCTGCCGCCATAGGTGCCGGAGTCGAGCGGCCAGCCGATGCTGTGCTGGATGAGACCCGGTTCGACACGGCCAGGCGGCAGCTGCCACAATTCTTTGAACCCGAGGCCGTAGGTCTGCGGGTCGCAGTCCGCGTCGAGCGCGTATCGCTTGATGAGCTGTTTGCTGATGCTGCCGCGACAGCCTTCGGCCAGCACCGTGATGCGGGCGCGTATCTCGGGGCCCGGCGCGAAGTTGGGGCCGGGTTCGCCCGATCGCTCGATGCCCACATCACCGATCTGCACGCCGGCGACCGAACCGTCGTCGTTGAAGAGCGGCTGCGCGGCCGCGAAACCCGGGAAGACATCCACGCCGAGCGCCTCGGCGCGCGCCGCGAGCAGCGGCGTCAGGAGCCCCAACGAGACGATGAAGTTCCCGTCGTTGTGCTGCTGCGGCGGCACCGGCATGCGTATGCGTCCCGTCCGCGTGAGCAGCGCGAACTCGTCGCGCTTGGCAGGGATGCAGACGCCGGGTGGCGCATCGCGCCAACCGGGCAGCAGTGCGTCGAGCGGACCCGGTTCCAGCACCGCACCCGACAGCGCCTGCGCACCGATGGCCGACGCCTTCTCGAGCACACAGATGTTGAGCTCGGGTTTCATCTCTTTGAGCTTGATGGCGCAGGCCAAGCCGCCGGGGCCGCCCCCGACCACCAGCACGTCGTACTCCATCGTGTCGCGTTCGATGTCCATCAGTCGGCTCCGTCGTTCACTTCGGCTGCATGCGGATGGCGCCGTCCAAGCGGATGGTCTCACCGTTCAGCATGGCGATCGAGTAGATGGACTCGACCATCTGCGCATACTCCTCGGGACGTCCGAGGCGCGAGGGGAAGGGGACCTGAGCGCCGAGCGAGGCTTGGATGTCCGGCGGCAGTCCGCCGACCATCGGCGTGTGGAAGATGCCCGGTGCGATCGACATCACGCGTACGCCGAACGAGGCGAATTCCCGGGCGAGCGGCAGGGTCATGCCGGCGAGACCGGCCTTGGTGGCCGAGTAGGCGGCTTGGCCGATCTGACCCTCGAAGGCGGCGACCGAGGAGGTGTGGATGATGACGCCACGCTCGCCGTCGGCGTTGGGCGTGTTGCGCTGCATGATCGCTGCGGCGGCCTTGTCGCAGAGGAAAGTGCCGACGAGATTGATCTGCACCACGCGAGCGAAGAACTCGCCGGCCATGGGTCCGTTGCGGCCGAGCACGCGGGCGGCACCGATGACGCCTGCGCAGTTCACGAGCAGGTCGATGCCGCCCATCGCTGCGGCCGCCGCATCCATCGCCGCATTGACGTCAGCCTCGGAGCTGACATCGCAGCGCAGGAAACGCGCCTTCGCGCCGATCTCTGCCGCCGCGGTTTGTCCGGGGCCTTCCTGGATGTCGAGCAGCGCGACCTGACCGCCGCGGGCTGCGATGTGCTTGGCCACGGCGTTGCCGAGACCCGATGCGCCACCGGTGACGACGGCGCGGGCTTGTGTGATGTCCATGTTCAGGGATTCTCCGAGGGTCTTTGGGAGTCGTGTCGAGGGGATCGTCGGGCGCGTTGGCTCAAACCCGCTCGATCGCGATCGCGGTGGCCTCGCCGCCGCCGATGCAGAGCGCCGCGACGCCGCGACGCAGTCCATGCCGGAGGAGGGAGTGGGCGAGCGTCGCGACGATGCGGGCGCCGGTCGCGCCGACCGGATGGCCGAGGGCGCAGGCACCGCCGTTGATGTTGAGCTTGTCGGCGGGGATGCCGATGTCGCGTGCAGCGGCCATCGCGACCGCTGCGAAGGCCTCGTTGACCTCGAAAAGATCGACGTCATCCGCGGACCAACCCGCGCGCGCGAGGGTGCTGCGGATCGCGCCCACCGGGGCCGTGGTGAACCACTCCGGTTCCTGCGCGTGGCTGGTGTAGGCGATGATGCGGGCGAGCGGCGTCAGGCCGCGCGCGGCCGCTGCGGATTCGCTCATCAGCACGAGCGCGGCCGCGCCGTCGGAGATGGACGAGGAGCTTGCGGCGGTGACGGTGCCGTCCTTGCGGAACGCCGGCTTCAACTGCGGGATCTTGGCGAGGTCGCAGGTGAAGGGCGTCTCGTCGCGCTCGATGCGCGTCTCGCCCTTGCGTCCCTTGACCGTCACCGGGGTGATCTCCGCGGCGAACGCGCCGTTCTCGACCGCTGCCAACGCGCGGCGGACGGACTCGGCAGCGAACGCGTCCTGGGCCTCGCGTGTGAACGCATAGCGGTCGGCGGTGTTCTCGGCGAAACAACCCATCAGTTGGCCGTCCCACGGGCTCTGCAGTCCGTCGTAGAACATGTGATCGAGGATCTCGCCATGCCCCATCCGATAGCCGCCACGCGCCTTGAGCAGCAGGTAGGGCGCATTGGTCATGGACTCGAGGCCGCCAGCGACCACGATCCCGGCGTCACCGGTGCGGATCTGGTCTGCCGCCATCATGACGGCCTTCAATCCGGAGCCGCACATCTTGTTGACGGTGGTGGCGGGCGTGCCGACCGGGATGCCCGCCCCGATCGCAGCCTGCCGAGCCGGCGCCTGTCCGACCCCTGCCGGCAACACGCAGCCCATGATCACTTCCTCGACCTCGGCGGGTGCGAGTCCGGCGGCTTCCAAGGCGCCACGGATGGCCGCTGCGCCGAGTTGGGGCGCGGTCGCTCCGGAGAGCACGCCTTGGAAAGCACCGATGGGAGTGCGGCGCGCAGCCACGATCACGACAGAAATCGACATCCGCTATACCTCGCCGGGGAAAGAAGGGCCGGGGGAGAGGGAGGAAGTGTAGCCAACGAGTCGCCGAGGCGCACCTGTCACGATGCGCCTCGGTAGGACGACCGCCCGTCAGTTCGATGCGTGGTGGACGCTGCGGGCGAGCGCGTCAGGTTCGTCGAGCTTGGAGAGGATCGCGGCACGGGCCGCATCGCGCAGCGCAGCCGCTGCCCGTTCGGGTGGCAGATCCGGGTCGATTTGTATCGGTGCCAGGATCTCGAACTCGACCGGGCCGGGACGCGGAAAGAACCGCGGGCTCGGCAGGATGTGGCGGGTCCCGCGGATCACGCAGGGCACCACAGGACAGCGTGCTGCGACCGCGCTCGAGAACGCGCCGAGGTGGAACTTCAGCAGGCCGGGCTCGCTCACGAAGGTGCCTTCGGGAAAAAAGAGCAGCGGCTGCCCGTTGGAGGCGCTGCGCAGGACTCGGCGCGCATCGAGCCCGCCCTTGTGGCGGTTGAAGCGCTCCACGAAGTGCGTGCCGATCCGCTCGAGCAAGAGACCGGCGAGCGGTACATCCGCCATCTCGCGCTTGACCACATACGCGAAACGCTCAGGCAACACCGCCTTCACCACGATCGCATCGATGTAACTGGCGTGGTTGGCGACGACCATGCATTGCCCGGCAGGCAAGCGGTCCGCGCCCGTGACGGTGAGCGGGATGCCGCAGAGTCGCATGATGAGCCTTGCGGCGACGCCGGTGACATGGCGCCGCCGGTCCATCCCCGGCAGGATCAACAGCAGCAACAACGTGCTGATCGCCACCGCGAGGAACACCGACCAGACCACGGTCCCGTAGAGCACGCGCAACATCCTTGCAGGGAAGGATTCGGCGTCGTCCGGGGCGACCGTATCGGGATCGGCGGAGGGACCCTCCATGTCTGCTTTCGGCTCCTGCGTGAGGCCCGTGTGATGACGGCGCGTTATGCTTGGTGGACGCGGCAGGAAAGTCAACGATAGCCTGCGATTGTGAAGGCCATCACGGCTTGGCATCGCCGCGGTGGGCATACTGTCCTCACGCCATGAACGAATCCGTAACAGCGAACCCGGTGGTGCAGCGCTTCCTCGACGTGGTGTGGATGGAGCGCGGCTTGTCGGCCAACACCTTGGCGGCCTATCGCGCCGACCTGCTTGCGCTCGGTCGCTGGTTGGAGTCGCGCGGCACTGCGTTGCCGGAGGCGACCCGGGTCGATCTGCTGGAGTTCGTCGCGGCTCGCGCCGAGCGCGGCGCCCGTCCGCGCTCGACGGCGCGCCAGCTGTCGTCCTTC
Organism: Proteobacteria bacterium UBA964; assembly: GCA_002292945.1. GTDB lineage: Bacteria > Pseudomonadota > Gammaproteobacteria > Steroidobacterales > Steroidobacteraceae > UBA964. The sequence goes on from DBCG01000020.1 coordinate 5,025, forward strand.
CGTTGTTTTTTCCGGCAACAACTGCGCGACGGTGTGATCGACCTGGATCCGACGCTCGACATCTCGATGCCGCGCTCCGGGCGATCTTTGCCGAAATCCTTGACCGAAGCGGAGGTGGAGCGCTTGATCGGCGCTCCGCGTGCCGGAGAGCCGCTCGGGATCCGCGATCGGGCGATGCTGGAGGTGCTGTATGCGACCGGTCTGCGGGTCTCCGAGCTCGTCAGCCTCAAGCACCAGCAGGTGAACCTCAACCAAGGGGTGGTGCGCATCTCCGGCAAGGGAAACCGTGAGCGTCTCGTGCCGCTCGGCGGCGAGGCGATCGGGCGGATCAATGAATTCATGGCCGGGCCACGCGACGAGATCCTCGGTCGGCAGACGACCGATTACCTGTTCCCGACGCGCCGGGGCGATCGCATGACGCGGCAGTCCTTCTGGCACATCATCAAGCGTTACGCGCGGCTCGCAAAGATTGAAAAGCCGCTCTCGCCGCACACCCTGCGGCATGCTTTCGCGACCCACTTGTTGAACCACGGGGCTGACTTGAGGGTCGTGCAGATGCTGCTCGGCCACAGCGACCTCTCCACCACGCAGATATACACCCATGTCGCCCGCGAACGCATGAAGGAACTGCACGACCGCCACCATCCGCGCGGCTGATCGGGTCGTGTGATCGGGGTAGGCCGGCGTGCGCTGTCATCATGCTGCTAGAATCGAGTCATGAGGAACCTGTATCGGTCCATCGTGATCACATCGGCGCTCATCTTTGCCGCATGGACGGCCATGCCGGCATCTTCGCAGGCCACTGCGTCGTCCCCGGACAAACGGCTCGCGACCAAACCGGATCCCCGCAGCGAACTGGCGCGACGCATGCCGGGCAGCAAGCCCGAAGATTTCCGCGCAACCCCGATCCCCGGTCTCTACGAGTATGCCCGCGGCGCGGACATCCTCTATCTCTCCGCCGATGGCCGGTTCGCCCTCGATGGCGATCTCTACGACCTCAGCAACGAGCAGAACATCAGCGACCGACGCCGTCGCGAGGCGAGGCTCTCGCTGCTCGGTAAAGTGCCCGAGGCGAACATGCTGGTGTTCGGGCCCCGCAACGCGCGCCACACCGTCACGGTCTTCACCGACATCGACTGCGGGTTCTGCCGCAAGCTGCATTCCGAGATGGCGCAGTACAACTCGCTCGGCATCCGGGTGCGTTATCTCTTCTATCCGCGCTCGGGTCCGGATACCGAGTCCTGGAACAAGGCGGTTGCAGTCTGGTGTTCGTCCAACCGCAACGATGCTTTGACGCGGGCCAAGAACGGCGAGCCGCTGAAGGCGCCCAAGTGCGATGCGTCGGCGGTGATGCGCGATTACGAACTCGGCGACGCCTTTGCCGTGCAAGGCACTCCGGCCATCATCATGCCGAACGGCGACATGCTGCCGGGTTACCTGCCGCCGGCGATGTTGCTCAAACGCTTGGAACCGGCTGCGCCCCCCAAGCCGGGTGCGCCAGCTGCGTCGGGGACGCCCAACCGTCCGACGGGACGCTGATCGGTACGCTGGCGCCGCGCGGCGTCAGCGCTCGAGCAGCTTGAGCTTGTCAGGCTTGCCTTCCCAGGCCTTGGCATCGGAGGGCGCGTCGCCCTTTTCCGTGATCACCGGCCATTTGCGGGAGAGCTCGGCGTTCAACGCCTTGAAGGATTCCTGGCCATCCGGCACTTCGTCCTCGGAATAGATCGCCTCAACCGGGCACTCCGGCTCACAGAGGGTGCAGTCGATGCACTCGTCCGGATCGATCACCAGGAAATTCGGCCCCTCGTGGAAGCAGTCCACGGGGCAGACCTCCACGCAGTCCATGTACTTGCACTTGATGCAGTTCTCGGTGACGACGAAAGTCATGATCCTGTCCCTTGCCGACGATGCCGCGAACTCTATAACGCCGCCGCCCTCCGCGCCAACCGTCAGCGATCAAGTCGCCGGTCAACCGCGGTTACGGTGGTCGAGCTCCTTGAAGTGGTGGCGGTCGAGCCCGGCGGCACGGTCTTCGAGATAGCGCCGCAGCGTGAAGGTGGTGCTGGTGAACGCGATGTCGTCCCAAGGGATCTCGTGCTCGGCGACCATGCGTACCTCGAGGCTCTCCTCGCCTGCGCCGATCTCGGGTGAGCGCAGCCTGCCGCGGAAGAACACATGTACCTGGTCGGCGTGCAGCACATGGACCACCGACAGCAGCGAGCCGATCTCGACATCCGCCAAGGCTTCTTCCTTGGACTCGCGCGCCGCGGCCTGCTGCAGGGTCTCGCCGTTCTCCATGAAGCCCGCCGGGACCGTCCAGAAGCCGCGTCGGGGCTCGATGGCGCGCCGACAGATGAGGATGCGACCCGCATCGTCCTCCGGCACGCAACCGACCACCAGTTTCGGATTCTGGTAGTGCACGGTCTCGCAGGACAGGCAGACGAAGCGAAGGACTTGGTCGCCCGCCGGGATGCGCCGTTCTACGGCGGCGCCGCATGTACTGCAGTATTTCATGGGGTGTTCAAGTGGTGCCGGGAGAGGGAATCGAACCCACACTCTGTCGCCAGAACCGGATTTTGAGTCCGGCGCGTCTACCAGTTCCGCCATCCCGGCGCCGGGAGGACAATCCGGAAAGTATACTTCAACCCGTGCTCGCCGCCGACTTCGACTATCCACTGCCGCCCGAACTCATCGCCCAGGAACCCCTGGCCGAGCGCAGCGCCTCGCGCCTGCTGGCGGTCGGTGCGGCGGGCGACCCTTTGCGGGACCTGTCCTTCAGCGCGCTCCCCGGGCTGCTCGAACCGGGCGACCTGCTGGTGTTCAACGACACTCGGGTGGTGCCGGCGCGCCTGACGGGCCGCAAACCGAGCGGTGGCGCGGTTGACATGCTGCTCGAGCGGCCGCTCGAGCCCGGGCCAGGGGCGGTCCGAGGCCCCGCACGGGCGCTGTTGCACATGCGGGCGAGCAAGCCGTTGCGTCCCGGGCAGGTGGTGGTCACGGACGGTGGCGATCTGGTGGTCGAAGGGCGCGAGCAGGACCTCTACCTCGTGCGGTTGCCGGCACCGGCGCTGGAGTTTTTCGGCCGTCATGGCAGCGTGCCCTTGCCGCCCTATATCTCGCGGGCGCCCGAGGCTGCCGATACCGAGCGCTACCAAAGCGTGTTGGCACGGGTGCCGGGTGCGGTCGCGGCACCGACGGCGAGCCTGCATTTCGATACCGCATTGCTCGAGCGGCTCGAGGCGGCGGGCATCCGTCGGGCGACCGTCACGCTGCATGTCGGCGCCGGCACTTTCCAACCCTTGCGCAGCGAACGCGTCGAGGAGCACATCATGCACGCCGAATGGGCGGACATCCCTCCCGCGACCTGCGCCGCGATCGCCGCTGCGCGTGCCGCCGGCCGACGCGTGGTGGCGGTCGGCACGACCGTGGTGCGCGCCCTCGAGTCCGCGCCTGAACCGCTGGTGCCTTGGCAAGGCGACACCCAGATCTTCATCAAGCCCGGCCATCGATGGCGAGTGGTCGATGCGCTGGTCACCAACTTCCACCTTCCGCGCTCGACGCTGCTGATGCTCGTCAGCGCGTTCGTCGGTCGTGAGGCGCTGCTGGCGGCTTACGCCCATGCGGTCGCCCAGCGCTACCGCTTCTTCAGCTACGGTGATGCCATGTTCCTCGAGCGCTCGAACCAGGACGCCGGTCCGTGAACCTGCGGTACGAACTGCTCGCCACGGATGGCGCGGCACGCCGCGGTCGTGTGCATGCCGTCCACGGCAGCATCGAGACACCCGCCTTCATGCCCGTCGGCACCTACGGCACGGTCAAGGCGATGACCCCGGAGGAACTCGAGGGGCTGGGTGCCGAGATCATCCTCGGCAACACCTTCCACCTGATGCTTCGGCCGGGCGCGGCCTTGGTCGCCGAGTTCGGCGGTCTGCACCGCTTCATGCACTGGCGGCGTCCCATCCTCACCGATTCGGGCGGTTTCCAGGTCTTCAGCCTCGCCAAGATGCGCAAGATCAGTGAACAGGGGGTGCGTTTCCGTTCTCCGGTCGATGGCAGCGAGGTGAACCTCACCCCAGAGGGCGCGATGGATGTACAGCGCGCGCTCGGCTCGGACATCGCGATGATGTTCGATGACTGCACCGCTTGGCCGGCGACCCACGAGAACGCGCGCGACTCCATGCAACGCTCGATGCGCTGGGCCGTGCGTTGCCGTGACCACTATTGCCGCGACCATGACGGTCCGCCGCCCGGCGCGCTCTTCGGCATCGTGCAGGGCGGCATGTACCCGGACCTGCGAGAGGCCTCGCTCGAGGCGTTGATGGCCCTCGACCTGCCGGGGCTCGCCGTGGGAGGCCTCGCCGTGGGCGAACCCGAGGCCGAGCGCTTGGCCGTACTCGATCATCTGATGCCCCGCATGCCCACCGACCGTCCCCGCTATCTCATGGGCGTCGGTCGCCCCGAGGACATCGTCGCCGCCGTGCTGCGCGGCATCGACATGTTCGACTGCGTCATGCCGACCCGGCATGCGCGCAACGGTCATCTTTTCACCTCGACCGGGGTCGTCAACATCCGCAATGCCGCGCATCAGCGCGACCAGGGGCCGATCGACCCCGAATGCGGCTGCTACACCTGCTTGAACTACTCGCGGGCTTATCTCCGGCACCTCGATCGCTGCAACGAGATCCTCGGATCCCGGCTCAATACCCTCCACAACCTCCATTTCTACCTGGGGCTCATGCGGCAGCTCCGGGAGGCGATCGAGGGGGGGAGGGTGGAAGCCTTTGCCCGCGATTTCCTCGCCCGACGGCAGTCGCCTGCGCCTGTGGCATAATTCGCGGCCTTTTTTCGACCGGACCTCCGAGGACCCCGCCCATGAATGGACTGATCCCCGAAGCCTATGCTCAGGCCGGTGCCGCGTCGCCCGGCGGCCAGCTCGCGCCGCTCCTGATGATGGTGCTGTTCATCGTCATCTTCTATTTCCTGCTCATCCGTCCGCAGCAGAAGAAGGCCAAGGAACACCAGGCCATGCTCTCGTCGCTGTCGGTCGGTGACGAAGTGGTCACCGCGGGCGGCATCCTCGGCAAGGTGAGCGCGATCGGCGAGGGCGTGGTCACGCTCGAGGTCGCCAAGGATGTGCAGATCAAGGTCCAGAAATTCCAAGTCAGTTCGCTCGTGCCCAAGGGCACCCTGAAGGGCTGATCCATGCTCGAATTCCCTCGCTGGAAGTATTGGCTGGTCGCGGTGGTGCTGCTGTTGGCCACCGTGGTCGCGCTGCCGAACGTGTTCGGCGAGGATGCGGCGTTGCAGATGGTGCGCAAGGACCGCGCCGCCGTCGGAGCCGACGCCGGCCGCGAAGTGGTCCGGCTGCTCGCCGACCGCGGCGTCGCGGTGTCGCGCAACTACGAGGACCAAGGCCGCTTGATGCTGCACTTCGATTCGGTCGCGCAGCAGCTGAAGGCGCGGGACGCCGTCAACGAGGCCTATGGCAAGGACTACGCGACCGCCTTGTCGTTCGCTTCGCGCGCCCCCGATTGGCTGCGCTCGGTCGGCTTGCGGCCCATGTCGCTCGGCCTCGATCTGCGTGGCGGCCTGCACCTGCTCTACCAGGTGGATGTCGACGGGGCGGTCTCGCAGTTGCTCGAGGTCTACGAACAGGATGTACGCCGCGCACTCGGCGGCGCGGGTCTCGCCTTCACCGATGTGACGCCGGTGGCCGTTGGCGCGCCGAAGCCGAACGGCCTGCGGATATTGCTGCCGGCCGGGTCGGACATCGGTGCGGTACGCGAGGCGCTGCGCAGGATCCTGCCGGATCTCGCCTATTCCGAGGTGCCCTCCGCGGAAGGCCCGGCCTTGCAGATGCTGCTCACGCCCGTGCAGGTCCGCGAGCGACAGGACTACGCCATCCAGCAGAACCTCACCACCCTGCGCAACCGCGTCAATGAACTCGGTGTCTCCGAGCCCGTGGTTCAGCGCCAAGGCATCGACCGCATCGTCGTGCAGCTGCCGGGCGTTCAGAACTCCGCCGAGGTGAAGGACATCCTCGGCAAGGTCGCGACCCTCGAGTGGCGCCTCCAGGACCAGCAGAACAGCGTCTCCGAGGCCGTTCAGCGCAATCGCGCGCCGATCGGCTCGAAGCTGTACGAGAACAACGGTCAGCCGGTGCTCCTCAAGCGCGACATCATCGTCACCGGCGACCAGCTCATCGATGCCGTCACGGCCGCCACCGACCAGGGTCCGGGCGTCTCCATCACGCTCGACAACGCGGGCGGCGAGGAGATGCTGCGCACCACCCGCGCCAACCTCGGCAAGCCGATGGCGGTGGTGTTCATCGAGCAGCGCCGTGAACAAGTCGAGGTGGCCGGCGAGAAGATCGTTCGCGACATCAAAGAAGAGAAGGTCATCAACACGGCGACCATCCAGGGTGTGTTCTCGAACAATTTCCAGATCACCGGTCTCGGTACCAATGAGGCGCGCGAGCTCGCGTTGCTGCTGCGCGCAGGCGCGCTCGCAGCGCCCATCTTCGTCATCGAAGAGCGCGTCGTCGGGCCGGGTCTGGGCAAAGAAAACATCGACAAAGGCTTGACGGCGCTGATGATCGGCATGGGGCTGCTGTTCCTTTTCATGCTGGCCTACTACAAAGTTTTTGGAATCGTCGCCAACATCGTCTTGCTCGCCAACGTGGTGCTGCTGGCCGCTTTGCTCACGGCCTTCAAGGCTGCGTTATCGCTGCCGGGTATCGCGGGCATCGTGCTCACGGTCGGTATGGCGGTGGACGCCAACGTTCTTATTTACGAGCGCATGCGTGAAGAGTTGGCCGCCGGCAAGTCGGTGCGCGGTGCCGTTTCTTCGGGTTATGACAAGGCCTTCGGGACCATTTTTGACTCCAACCTGACGACACTCATCTCCTCGGTGCTCTTGATCATCATGGGCACGGGTCCGATCAAGGGCTTCGGCGTGGCACTCACCGTTGGTTTGTGCGTCTCGATGTTCACGGCCTTGGTCGTCACCCGGTTGATTTTCGACTTCCTGCTCGCCAAGGACATCATCAAGACCCTGCCGATGTTGCACATCATCAAGGGCACCAACATCCGGTTCCTGAACTTCGCCAAGCCGGCGTTCATCGCCTCGTGGTTGCTTATCGTGGTGGGCATCGGCTACGGCGTGTTCGTCCGAGGTCACAACATGCTCGGTATTGAGTTCGCCGGTGGCGATGAGTTGCAGATGCGCTTCTCTCAGCGGGTGGAGACTGAGAAGGTTCGTGAGACCCTTTCCAAGGGCGGCATTGGCGAAACCCGAATCCAGTACCAGACCGAAGGTGCCGGATCGACCAAGCGCGATTATTTGTCAATCACGGCTGCCAAGGATGCCGGTCTGAAGGCCGAGGAAGTGCTCAAGAAGGCGTTTCCGGAGTCCAAGTTCGAGCGCGTCCGCATGGACTCGGTCGGAGCCACCATCGGCAAGGAGATTCAGAAGTCGGGCGTTATCGCCTCGGTGCTGTCGCTCTTCGGCATCTTGGTCTATGTGGCCTTCCGCTATGAGTTTAGCTTCGCCGTCGCCGCCGTGGTTGCGGTGGCGCACGACGTGCTCATGACCATCGGTTGGTACTGTCTGACTGGAACCGTGGGTGAGGGACGTCAGTTCAATGCCACCTTCGTAGCGGCACTCCTGACCATCATCGGTTTCTCGATCAACGACACCATCGTGATCTTTGATCGTATTCGCGAAGATCTGAAGATGGGAGCCGCGGGTTCCTTTAACGAGATCATCGATCGGGCACTGAACCAAACCCTCAGCCGTACGATCATCACCTCGGGAACGGTGTTCTTGGCGACGATCTCCCTCTACGTCTTCGGTGGCGGCGCCATCAACGACTTCGCCTTCACCTTCCTGGTAGGCATCATCACCGGCACCTATTCCTCTATCTACATCGCCAGTGCGCTGGTGGTTTGGTGGCACAAGGGCAAGCGCCCAGCGATGGGTTCCGTGGCCCCGGTCGG
>DBCG01000128.1:0-18764 GCA_002292945.1 Proteobacteria bacterium UBA964
GCTCGGGGCCTGCGGCGGCGGCGGCGCAGGATCCGCCACCTCGGCCGCGAGCGGCAGCGGCGCAGGCAGCGGCGCCGTGAGCCCTGCCTGCGAGGGCTTCTGCGCGAACGCTGGCACGGCGCTCGGCGTCGCACAGGTCGAGGGCGTCATCGCGCGCGCGGTCGCTGAAGCCCAGGCGCGCAACGCGCGCGCCACCATCGCGGTGGTCGACCGTGTCGGTAATGTGCTCGCCGTGTACGCGATGAACGGCGCAGCACCGACGGTGATGGTGCGCAGCACGCGCGGCTCGGTCCGGATCGAAGGCGGTCTCGAAGGCCTGAGCATCGTGTCGACGCCGATGGCGGCGATCGCCAAGGCCGTCACTGGCGCGTATCTGTCGAGCGAAGGCAATGCGTTCAGCACCCGCACGGCGAGCCAGATCGTCCAGTCGCACTTCAACCCGGGCGAGGCGCTTGCGCCCGGCGGGCCGTTGTTCGGCGTGCAGTTCAGCCAGTTGCCCTGCTCCGACCTCTCGGCGCGTTTCGCGGGCGGTGCGCCCGATGCCGGCCCGAAGCGCTCGCCGCTCGGTCTTGCGGCCGATCCCGGGGGTTTTCCGTTGTATCTCGCCGGCACGCCAGTGGGCGGTGTGGGCGTCATCGCCGATGGCTTGTACAGCCTCGACCCCGACATCATCGACCGCGATGACGATCTCGATGAGGCCATCGCGCTCGCAGCCACGGTGGGTCTCGCCGCGCCCGAGGACCGGCGTGCTGATCGCATCACCGCGGACGGCAAGACGCTGCGCTTCAGCGATGTCGAAGCGAGCGCTCTGCGCGCCGTCCCGTCGGCTGCGCCCGCGTTCTCCGCTCTGGGGACGGTCGGCGCGCTGCAGGCGGTGCCGGGCTATGCGACGGCGACGATCCGCGCCGGCACGCCCTTTGGTCAGGCGGTGTCGGGCATCCGTGCCGATGCGCTCGATTATCCGGGCCTCGATGCGTTCGTGCTGGTCGACGCCGCCGGCGTGGAGCGATATCGGCCGCGCGCGGGCACGGAGCCTGCTGGCGCGCTCACTGCCGCGGAGGTGCAGGCCATCCTGCGCGCCGCGCTCGGCGTCGCGAACCGCAGCCGCGCGCAGATCCGTCGGCCGCTCGGCACGCCGGCCCGCGTCACCATCTCGATGGTCGACTCCAACGGCACCATCCTCGGCATCACGCGCACGCGAGATGCGCCGGTGTTCGGCATCGACGTGTCCTTACAGAAGGCGCGGGCAGCGGCCTTCTTCTCCTCGCCGCGCGCGGCGGCGTTGCTGCAGGCATTGCCGCCGGCGGTCTACCTGGACGGCGGGCTCGCGGTGCTGCGCGCTGATGCGCCCGGCGACTATGTGCCGGCGCTGCGGGCGCTGCTCGGCCTGCCGAGCGCGCTCGCGGACGGGCAGGTGGCGTTCACGGCGCGCGCGGTGGGCAACCTCGCGCGGCCGAACTTCCCCGACGGCGTGGACGGTAACCCGTACGGACCGCTCTCGAAGCCCGGCGGCCGCTGGAGTCCGTTCAGCACCGGTCTGCAGCTCGACATCGTGCACAACGCGATCATCCAGCATGCCGCCTTCGTCGTCGGTCTCGCGCCGGATGTACCGCGCAACTGCAGTGGCATCAGTGGCTTCGACAGCGGCTTCCAGCAGCAGGCGCCGGCCGTACTGCTCGCCAACGGCATCCAGATCTTCCCGGGTGCGGTGCCGGTCTATCGTGGCGAGACGCTGGTCGGTGCGATCGGCGTATCCGGCGATGGTATCGATCAGGACGACATGGTGGCCTTTCTGGGTCTCGCGCGCGCCGGCTTCACGACGGGCGGTCCGCAGCACCCCGCGCCGGCGCGCCGTTCCGACCAGTTGGCCCCGAACGGGGCACGCCTTCGCTATGTGAGCTGCCCGCAGGCGCCGTTCATCGATTCCAACGAGCAGGAGCCTTGCAGTGGCCTCTGATCGTCGCCCCGCATCGATCGCTCCTGCGCTGACCCTGCTCGCCGTCGCCGCAGCGCTGCCGGCGCACGCACAAGAGACGGCACCACCGACTCCGGCATCAGTCGAACAGGATCCGTGTCCGCGCGTCGAGCCCATCGATCCGCGGCGTCGCAGCCCGACGGTGCCGGTGCTGGAGTACCGGCCCGATCCTTGCGACCCCACGCGGCTGCGTACGCCCGCGTTGGAGGAGATCGGCGAATTGCAGGGTCTGCCCGACCGATGGCGCATCGTCGAAGCGATCGGCCTCAAGGAGAACCTGCTCGACCCCTACCACGGCCAGAACCGGTTGAAGGGCGATATGCCGATGTTCGGCGAGGACTGGTTCGTGGCGCTGATCGGCATCTCGGACACGGTGATCGAGCCGCGCGACTTCCCGGTGCCGGTCGGCGGCCCGGTCACCGACCGCGCCGGATCGCTCGACACCTTCGGCGACGGCCGACAGCAGGTGTATTCGCAGACCTTCGTGCTCGAGACCGTGCTCTACCAGGGCGATACGGTGTTCAAGCCGCCTGACTGGGAGTTCCGGTTCACGCCCGCGATCAACATCTCGCATGTGGTGGTGGAGGAGCGCGGACTGCTCAAGGCCGACGCCGACGCGAGCAAGACGCGGACTGAGGCGGCGGTCGGCATCCAGGCCGCGTTCGTCGACAAACATCTGCGCAACGTGTCCTCGCGCTACGACTTCGACAGCCTGCGCATCGGCGTGCAGCCCTTCACCGCGGATTTCCGAGGCTTTCTGCTCAACGACAGCCTGTTCGGCGCGCGCCTGTTCGGCATCCGCGACGACAACCGGATCCAGTACAACCTCGCATGGTTCCGCCGCATCGACAAGGACACCAACAGCGGCCTCAACAACCTCGTCGAGCGCGGTGCGGCGGCGCTGCGCGACGACGATATCTTCGTGGTCAACGCCTACCTGCAGGACTGGCCGCGGCTCGGTTTCACGGTGCAGGGCACGGTGCTGTACAACCGCAACCGCGAGGGCGACGCGCTGCTGTACGACGACAACGGCATCCTGCAGCGACCGGCGTCCATCGGCCTCGAGCGGCCGCGCGACTACGACGTGAGCTATCTCGGCGTGTCGGGCGATGGGCCCCTAGGCGGCCTCAACCTTTCGACGAGCGCCTATGTCGCGCTCGGTGATTCGACGCGCGGTACCTTCAGCGAGCGGAAGGAGGACATCCGCGCGGGATTCATTGCGGCGGAGCTCTCCAAGGACTTTTCATGGGTCCGCGTGCGCGCCTCGCTCGCCTGGGCTTCTGGCGACCCCGACCCTTTCGACGGACGGGGCGAGGGGTTCGATGCGATCTTCGAGAATCCGCTGTTCGCGGGTGCCGACACCAACTTCTGGATGCGCCAGCCGGTGCCTTTGGTCGCGGGCGGCCGGGTCACGCTGTCCGGCCGCAACGGGCTGCTGAACTCCCTGCGGTCTTCCAAAGAATTCGGACAATCCAACTTCACCAACCCCGGGCTGCGTCTTCTCGGCGTCGGCGCGGATCTGGATCTGACACCGACGCTGCGCGTCAGCGGCAACCTCAACCATGTCGCGTTCGATCACACGGCATCCTTGCAGGTGGCGCGCGCGCAGGGCGGGATACCACGCGACATCGGCTTCGACGCCTCGGTGGCGGTGGTGTGGCGACCGCTCGCGATACAGAACGTGGTGGCGCGGGTATCGGCCTCGGCGCTGCTGCCGGGTGACGGGTACCGCGCGCTGTTCGGCGACCGCACCTCATGGGGGGTGCTCGGTAATCTGGTGCTGACCTACTGATGGGCCCTCGAGACGACCTATGAATACGCGCTATCCCCGCCGCGCCCGGACCGCCGGCCTGATCGCATTGCTGCTCGCCGTGTCGCCGCTCGCCGTCTGGTCGAGCGAGACATACCACGCGGTGGAGCGCAGCTATCCGGTGTATCCGGCGGCGCCCGCGCGCCAGACGCCGGCGGAGGCTGCGGCGAAAAGCGAGGGCTGTCTCGATTGCCACACCGCGACCGACCTGCCGACCATGCACGCCAACCCTGGCGTGATCCTCGGCTGCACGGACTGTCATGGTGGCGATGCGGGTGTGCGCTTCATGAGGGGTGCGAAGACCCCGGATGCCACAGCGGCCGCGCACAGCGACCCGGCGTACGCCCGGGTCCGCGACGATGCGCATGTGCTGCCGCGCCTCCCGGACGCCTGGGGGTTCCCGTCGAGCGCCACGCCTGAGCGTACCTACGCGCTGCTCAACCAGGAGGCGCCCGAGTTCATCCGCTTCGTGAACCCCGGCGATTACCGGATCGTGGAGGAGTCCTGCGGCGCCTGCCACGCCAAGACGATCGCCGACGCGAAGCGCAGCCTGATGGCGACCTCCGCCATGTTCTGGGGCGGCGCCGCCTACAACAACGGTCTGCTGCCGTTCAAGAATTACATCCTCGGCGAGGGCTACACGCGTGATGGCAAGGCCGCCATCATCGAGGGCGCGAGGTCGACGCCCGAGGAACGCGACCGCCACGAGATCATCGATCGCTTGTATCCGCTGCCGCGTTGGGAGAACCTGCCCCCCGCCGACATCTTCCGCGTGTTCGAGCGCGGCGGCCGCAACATCTCGAACCTCTTCCCCGAAACCGGTCTGCCGAACGTCGTGGGCGCGACCCAGCGCCTCGAGGAGCCGGGCCGTCCCGACATCAAGCAGTCGAATCGAGGGCCGGGCACCGGCGCGCGCATCGCGGTACCGGTGCTCAACATCCACAAGACGCGCCTCAACGACCCTTTGATGTGGTTCATGGGTACCAACGACAACCCAGGCGATTACCGTTCCTCCGGTTGCAGTGCCTGTCATGTGGTGTACGCCAACGACCGCGATCCGCGGCACTCCGGGCCCTATGCGGCGTACGGTCATGCCGGTCGGTCCCAGACCGTCGACCCGACGATCCCGAAGGATCGCAGCGGGCATCCTTTGAAGCACGCCTTCTCGCGGGCGATACCGACCAGCCAATGCATGATCTGCCACATGCACCAGCCGAACATGTTCATGAACAGCTTCCTCGGCTACACGATGTGGGACTACGAGTCCGATGCGCCGGCGATGTGGCCTGCCGAGCAGGTTTTCCCGACCGTCGAGGAGATGCGCAAGGTCCTCGATCGCAACCCCGAGGGCGCCGCGCCTCGCGGCAAGTGGGCCGACCCCGAGTTCCTCTCGCAGGTGAGCACGCTCAACCCGACGCTGAAAGACACGCAGTTCGCGGATTATCACGGTCACGGCTGGAACTTCCGTGCTGTCCACAAGCGCGACCGCAAGGGCAACCTGCTCGATGCGGAAGGTCGGTCGATCGCGGCGGACGATCCGCAGAAATGGAACAAGACCGTGCAAATGTCGTCGATCCACGTCGATGTCGGCATGCATTGCGTCGACTGCCACTTCGCGCAGGATTCGCATGGCAACGGGCATCTATACGGTTCCGTGGCCGCTGCGGTCGAGATCGACTGCAAGGACTGCCATGGCACGACGCGCGCGCGTACCACGCTGCGCACCTCGGGTCCGGCGGCCTCGGCGAGCGCGACCGATCTTTCGCTGATCCGCAACCCCGATGGCTCGCGGCGCTTCGAGTGGCGCGGCGACACGCTGGTGCAGCGCTCGGCGGTCACGCCTGGCCTCGAGTGGGAGGTGTCGCAGGTCAAGGATTCGGCGACACCCGGCAACAAGCACTACGACGACAAGGCGGCGCGCGCCCACACGATGTCGCGCGATACGAAGACCCAGCGATGGGGCCCGGACATCCCCTGGGAGATGCTGGCGCACAACGATGACAAGATGGAGTGCTATGCCTGCCACACCTCGTGGACCACGAGTTGCGGCGGCTGCCATATGCCGATCGAGGCCAACTCGAAGACCGCACGGCACCGCTACGAGGGCGGCGAGACCCGCAACTACGCCACCTACAACCCGCAGGTGGCGCGCGAGGACATCTTCATGCTCGGGCTGCGCGGACCGTCCGAGGGCGGGAAGATCGCGCCGGTGCGCTCGACCTCGGCGCTGGTGCTGTCGTCGAAGAACTCCAACCGCGAGCGGATCTATGTGCAGCAGCCGCCGATCTCGGCGTCGGGCTACAGCTCGCAGGCCATGAATCCGCACTATCCGCACACCGAGCGCAAGACCGAGACCAAGGGTTGCAGCGACTGCCATCTCGCTCGCGACGGTGACAACAACGCGATCGTGGCGCAGACGCTGGGGTACGGCACGCAGTTCATCAACTTCACGGGCCTCAACGCCTATGTCGGCACCGGCAAGGGCGTCATGGCGGTCGAGGTCACCGAGTACGAAGAACCGCAGGCGGTGATCGGCAGCTATCTGCACCGCTATGCCTACCCCAAGTGGTACGGGGAGCACCTCGCCCGGGACCGTCGGTTGCAGCACTCGGCCGCGCTCGCGGGCGAGGCTGCAGGCTGTGTGCAGCTGCGCGGTGAATACCTGTTCTCGGCCGAGGGGCGGCGAGGGCTGCGAGTGGTCGATGTGGCGAGCGTCGCCAACAAAGGCTTCAGCCAGAAGATCGTGAGTGCACCGTTCTCGTCGCTCGGCCATCGCACGCAGGTCGTCAGCCGTGACGCCACCTGTGTCGCGCTGCCGACCACGCAGCCCGTGCATCCGCCGCGCAACGAGGGCGAGCTCATGCGCAAGGCCAATCTCGAACAACCCTTCCTGCCGATCTACAACTATGCGCTGGTCACCGACTCGGTCGAAGGGCTGATCGTGGTCGATGTGAACACGCTGGCTGACGGCGAGTTCCGTAACAATTTCCTCAAGCGGGCGCTGACCTGGAACCCTGACGGGCGGCTTACGGGTGCGCGTCGGCTGGTGATCGCGGGCAACCTCGTCTACATCGTCACGACGCGTTCGCTGGTGGTGGTCGACATGATGGCACCGATGCGTCCGAGCGTGCTGGCGGAGGTGGCGCTCGAGGACCCGCGCGCGCTTGCGCTGCAGTTCCGATATCTTTTCGTCACCACCGCGCGCGGGCTCGAGGTGCTGGATGTGACGCAGCCTGCCGCACCGCGTCGCGTCCCCGGTGCCGTGGTCCCGCTCGCGCAGGCAGCGGGGCTCACCGTGGCGCGCACCTACGCATATGTGGCGGACGGCGCAGGGGGTATCGCGATCATCGACATCGAGCGAGCCGAGCGCCCCGTGCTCGTGCAGTCGTGGAACGCGGAGGGCGGCCTCGTCGACGCGCGCGATGTCATGGTCGCCTCGACCAACGCGTCGCTGTTCGCGTATGTGGCCGACGGCAAGGGCGGCCTCAAGGTGGTCCAGCTGACGAGCCCGGCGTCGCAGCCGAACTTCTACGGCTTCAGTCCTGAGCCGCGCCCGCAGCTCATCGCTTCGTATGCCACCCGCTCACCGGCGCTGTCCTTGTCGCGGCCGCTGGAGCGTGACAGGGCGGTCGATGAGAGCGGCGGCCAGGTCGCGGTGTTCGGGCGTCGCGGTTCGCGGCCGTTCAATCTCGCCGAGATGCGACGGCTGTTCCTCGATGGGGATGGTCAGCCGTGGTTCGTGGACGATGTGCCGTCGATGCCGCCGACGATCCCGTCGCGGCAGGCGCGGGCGCAGGGGGGGCGATGATGCGCGAGGGTATGTGGATGAGGCTGGCCCGGCGATCGGTGCAGTCGCTGTTGCTCTGCTTGCCGATGGCGGCGTTCGCCGCCGATGTCCCGAAGGACGCCAAGCATGAAGGGGCGGCGTCGTGCGCCTCCTCGCTTTGTCACGGCTCGTCTCGGCCGCTCGATGCGCACGGCGTGCTGCAGAACGAGTATGTCACCTGGTCGCAGTTCGATCCGCACTCGAGCGCCTACCGTGTGCTGCTGAATGCGCGTAGCCGTCAGATGGCGGCGCGTCTCCGTATCGGTCCTGCCGAGAAGGCGCCGCAGTGCCTCGCCTGCCACGCCGAGGTGGTACCGGCCGCGCAGCGCAGCCCGCGGCATCAGGTGTCCGACGGCGTTGCCTGCGAGTCCTGCCACGGTCCATCGAGCAAGTGGCTGCCGACGCATCATCAGTCGCCGGCCGTGACGCATGCCGATAACCTCGCGCGCGGCTTGGCGGCGCTCGAGCGTCCGGCGGTACGAGCCGAGACCTGCACCGCCTGCCATGTCGGTGACGCGACGCGCTACGCCAGCCACGCGATGATGGCGGCCGGTCATCCGCGGCTGGTGTTCGATCTCGAAACCTATGGCGAGCTGTGGCGCACCAGCGGCGGGCGGCAGCACTACCGCAGAGCGCCGGGCAATGGAGCGGACGCACCCGAGATCTGGATCGCCGGTCTCGTCACGGCGACCCAGCGCCAGCTCGATCTCATCAGCCAGCAGGCGGCTCGAGGCGGCATGGCCGACTTCGGCGTGTACGCCTGTCATTCCTGCCACCGAGACCTGCGCGTCGCGGCGTTCGGCGGCGATACGCCGGTCGCGGATCCGTTGGCCGGTGCGCCCGGCGAACTGCGTCTTCAGGACGGGAACGCACGGTTGTTGATCGTGGTCGCGCAGTCGCTCGGTGTCGCGACCCGGGATTTCACCAACGCGTGGACCCGCGCGCAGTCAGCCTTGAACCGCGAGCCGGCCCGGGCCGCTGCTGCGGTGGCGGGCGCGCGCGCCGCACTCGTCCGGCTCCACGCTGCGCTCGGGCTGCAGCGTTGGCAGACCGCCGAGAAGCAGCGCGTGTTCGACGGCTTGGTACGCGCCGCCCGCAGCGATCTGTTCCCTGATCCGGCGGCCGCCGAACAGGCGGCGATGGGTCTCGTGATGCTGCTCGCCGAGCTCGACCTCGATCGCGCCCGTAAGGCGCAGATCGATCAGTTGTTCGCGATGCTTCGGGACGACAATGCGTTCGATCGGGCGCGCTTTTCGCGGATCCTGGTGCAGCTCGATCGGAAGACGGTGCGTCCGCCCTAGCCCGTCTGCTGCACCGTCAGCACGGCGCCGTCGACGCCGGTGACCCGCACGGTGGTGCCTGCAGCGAGCGCGGGGCCGCTCACCTTCCAGACGCCGTCACCGATGCGCACCTTGCCGACGCCGTTCTCGATCGGCTCGACGAGCTCGAACACCTGACCGACGTACTGCAGACCGCGCTGGTTGAGCACGGGCTGCTCGGTGTAGTCGGGGCGGGTGTCCTTGTAGCGGCGGTACACGATCATCGCGGCGAGGCCGAGCACCGCCCACAGCACCCACTGCCACTGCCAGGGCAGCGGGAGGACGACCATCAAGAGGCCGATGATCGCGGCGGCAGCAGCGAACCAGACCATCACGGCGCCGGGGATCAGGGTCTCGAGCGCGCCGAGTGCGACCGCGAACACGAGCCACTGCCACCAGGTGAGCGAGGTGAGGAACTCGCTCATCGGCGGTCGCCGCTCGGCAGTCCGCCGCGCGGCTGCGCGTTGCTGGCGGCGCGGCTGACGCTGTCCTTGGTGAGTTCGGCGACGCCGGCGATGGCGCCCAGGATGCCGGTCGCCTCGACGGGCATCATGAACACCTTCTGGTTGGGGGAGGTTGCGATATCTTTGAGCGCTTCGACGTATTTCTGGGCGACGAAGTAGTTGATGGCCTGGATGTCGCCCTTGGCGATGGCCTGCGACACCATCTCGGTGGCGCGGGCCTCGGCCTCGGCGAGGCGTTCGCGGGCCTCGGCGGTGCGGAACGCGGCTTCTTTCTCGCCCTCGGCTTTGAGCACGGCGGACTGCTTCTCGCCCTCGGCCTTGAGGATGGCGGCGGCGCGGAAGCCCTCTGCGTCGAGGATGTTCGCGCGCTTGTCGCGCTCGGCCTTCATCTGGCGGCCCATCGACTCGACGAGGTCGGATGGCGGGCTGATGTCCTTGATCTCGATGCGGGTGCACTTCACGCCCCAGGGCGTGGTGGCGTCGTCGACGACCTTCAGCAGACGGTGGTTGATCTCGTCACGCTTGGAGAGCGTCTCGTCGAGGTCCATCGAGCCGACGACCGTGCGGATGTTGGTCATCGTGAGGTTGATGATGGCGAGGCGCAGGTTGTCGACCTCGTAGGCGGCCTTGGCGGCATCGAGCACCTGGTAGAACACGACGGCGTCGATCGACACCATGGCGTTGTCCTTGGTGATGACCTCCTGGCGCGGTACATCGAGCACCTGCTCCATCATGTTGATCTTTTGGCCGATCTGCTCGACGAAGGGGATGATGACGTGGAAGCCCGGCCCCATGACCTTGCGGAACTTGCCGAAGCGCTCAAGCGTGTACTCGAAGCCCTGCGGCACGGTGAGGAACGCTCGCGTCGCGATGACGATGATCGCGAAGACCAGGACCAATACGACTGACAGACCTTCCATCACACACCCCCTGATTGAACGGCAGAGCCCGAACCGGTCTTGGACAAAGACACCTTAGATTAGTTTCACCAACTGTTTGCCGGTGTTGGCACCAGCGAGCAGGCCGATGAAGGCGCCCGGCGCCGATCCGACGCCTTGGGCGATCGTCTCGCGGTACTTGAGTTTGCCGGCGGCCAGCCAGCCGGCGAGGTCTTTGACCGCCTCGGGATGGCGGGCGGCGAAGTCGAACACGATGAAGCCCTGCATCTTGATGCGGTTGACCAGCACGCTGCGGAAGTTGCGCAGGCCGTAGGGTTCGGTGACGTTGTACTGCGAGATCAGGCCGCAGACCGGCAGGCGCGAGAACGGGTTCATGCGGGCGAGCACGGTGTCGAGGATCTCGCCGCCGACGTTGTCGAAGTAGACATCGACGCCATCCGGGGTCGCGGCCTTGAGGTCCTCGCGCAGGCGGCCCGCTTTGTAGTCGATGCAGGCATCGAAGCCGAGATCCTCGACGGCATGGCGGCATTTGTCGGCGCCGCCGGCGATGCCGACCACGCGGCAGCCTTTGATCTTGGCGATCTGGCCGACGATGCTGCCGACCGCGCCCGCGGCGCCCGAGACGACGACCGTCTCGCCGGGCTTGGGTTCGCCGATGAGGAGCAGGCCGCACCAGGCGGTGACGCCCGGCATGCCGCAGACCGAGAGCTGCGCCGCGGCGGGGACATCCTTGAGGATCTTGCGCAGGCCCTTGCCGTCGCTGGTGGCGACGGTCTGCCAGCCGAGATCGCCCGCGACCAGATCGCCGACCGCGAAGCCCGGGTGGCGGGACTCGATGACCTCGCCGACGACTTCGCCGCACATCACGCCGCCGATCTCGACAGGTTTGACATAAGACTTGGCGTCGCTCATGCGACCGCGCATGTAGGGGTCGAGCGAGAGCCAGTGGCCGCGGATGCGCAGCTGGCCGTCGGCGAGCGGTGCGAGCGGCGCTTCGGCGACGCGGAAGTCCTCGAGCACGGGCGCTCCGGTCGGGCGGCGGACGAGCAGGACCTGGGTGGTGGTGGTCGGGGAGGCGTTCATGGGGGTTTCTCAGCCGGTGGCCCGGCGCTTCAGGTGGATGAACAGTACCGACACGGCGGCCGGGGTGATGCCGGGTAGGCGGGCGGCCTGACCGAGGGTGACGGGGCGGGCGGCCGCGAAGCGTTGGCGCGCTTCGGTCGACAGGCCGACGACCGCAGTGTAGTCGAGGTCGTCCGGCACCGTCAGTGACTCGTGGGCCTGTTGGCGGGTGATCTCGTCCTGCTGGCGTTCGATGTAACCGGCGTACTTGGCGCGCACTTCGACCTGCAGGCGCACGGCCTCGGGGAGGCGGTCGTCGAGGGCGGCGAGTTCGGGCAGCGGGTCTTCGAAGCGCGTCTCGGGTCGACGCAGCAGGTCGAAGGCGCTGACCCCCTGCACGCGCCGCGACTGCAGCCGCGTGACCTCGGCCTCGGTGGCATCGCGCTTGTGGCAGAAGAACGTCCAGCGTTCGTCATCCACCAGACCGAGTTCGCGCCCGCGCTCGGTCAGGCGCAGGTCGGCGTTGTCCTCCCGGAGCAGCAAGCGGTACTCGGCACGACTGGTGAACATCCGGTAAGGCTCGGTGACCCCGCGGGTCACGAGGTCATCGACCAGCACGCCGAGGTAGCCCTCGCTGCGGGTCGGCACCCAGGGGGTCTCGTCCCGCACCTGGCGGGCGGCGTTCAGACCGGCGATCAGACCTTGGGCGCCGGCCTCCTCATACCCGGTCGTGCCGTTGATCTGGCCGGCGAAGTAGAGGCCGCCGATGGCACGGGTCTCGAGGGTCGGCCGCAGGTCGCGGGGGTCGAAGTAGTCGTACTCGATGGCGTAGCCGGGGCGGGTCAGGTGCGCCTGCTCGAAGCCGCGGATGCTGCGGACGAACTCGACCTGCACGTCATAGGGCAGGCTGGTCGAGATGCCGTTCGGGTAGACCTCGTGGGTGTCGAGGCCCTCGGGCTCGACGAAGATCTGGTGGGAGGTCCGGTCGGCGAAGCGTTGGACTTTGTCCTCGACCGACGGGCAGTAGCGGGGGCCCACGCCTTCGATCTTGCCGGTGTACATCGGCGAGCGATCGCTGCCCTGACGGATCAGGTCGTGAGTGCGCTCATTAGTGCTTGTAATGAAACAATCAACCTGTTTAGGGTGTTCTTCGGCTCGCCCGAGGAACGAAAAGACCGGCAAGGGCGTGTCCGAACTCTGAGGCGCCATGACGCTGTAATCAAGTGTCCGACCATCCAAACGAGGGGGTGTGCCGGTCTTCAGGCGACCCACCCGAAGGGGTAGTTCACGGAGCCGGGCGGCCAGCCGATTGGATGGCGGATCGCCCGCGCGACCCCCCGCATGCTGCTCGAGGCCGACATGCATCCGACCACCCAAGAAGGTGCCGACGGTGAGCACCACGGCGGGGGCTTCGAACACGATGCCGCTGACCGTCACGACCCCCGTCACCCGCCCGCCCTCGACGCGCAGGTCGGCGGCCTCTTGCTGGAAGACTGAGAGGTTCGGTTGGTTCTCGATGAGGTGACGGATGGCCTGCCGATACAGCCGACGGTCGGCCTGGGCTCGGGTCGCGCGGACGGCGGGGCCCTTGCTCGCGTTGAGCATCCGGAACTGGATGCCGGCCCGGTCGACCGCCCGCGCCATCGCGCCCCCCAGGGCGTCGATCTCGCGTACGAGGTGCCCCTTGCCGATACCGCCGAAGGCCGGGTTGCAGCTCATCTGGCCGAGGGTCTCGATGCTCTGGGTCAGTAACAAAGTCTTGCGGCCCATGCGGGCGGCCGCCAGGGCGGCCTCGGTGCCGGCATGGCCGCCACCCACCACAATGACCTCAAAGCATGATGCGGAACGCATAGGATCGTATTGTAGACTCCCGGTCTAAATGACGCCCCCGCTTCGGATACCCACGGGTCTCGCCCAGGCCCTCACGCTGGCCGGCGTCCTCGGACTGCTCACCGCCTGCAGCCCCGCGCCGAACGCGGCCGCGCCGTCCCAGCCGGCGGACTCCGCCCTCACGTTCACGCCCTGCATGCTCGAGCACCCCTCCGGACTGTCCGGGGTCAAGGCCGAGTGCGCGACCCTGGAGGTTCCGGAGAACCTGTCCGGACAGGGCCGACGCATCACCCTCTCGATCGCCCGCCACCCCGCCATCAGTGAGCGCAAGGCGGCCGACCCGTTGTTCGTGCTCGCGGGCGGCCCCGGGATGGGCGCGCAGGAGATGTACACGGCGGCGACGGGAGCCTTCGCCCGCATCAACCGCGACCGCGACATCATCCTCGTGGATCAGCGCGGCACGGGGCGCTCGACGCCGCTAGCGTGCAAGGTCGACCCGTTGCTGCACAGCCTCGACCGTCCGGAGCCGGCCACGGCGATCCGCGACGGGATCATCGACGCCGCGACCCGGGAATGCCTCGACACCCTGCGCGCGAAGCATGATGTGGCGCAGTACACCACCAGCGTCGCGGTCCGCGACCTCGAGGCTGTGCGCGAGGCGCTCGGCGCTGCGCAGGTGAATCTCTACGGGGTGTCCTACGGGTCGCGGGTCGCGCAGCACTACCTGCGGCGCTATCCCGATCGCGTGCGCAGCGTGATCCTCGATGGCGTCGTGCCGCCCGGCCTCGCGCTCGGCCCGGCGATCGCCTTGGACGCCGAGGCCGCGCTCGGCATGATCCTGCGCCGCTGCGCCGCGCAGCCGGCCTGCCGCAAGGCGTTCGGCAACCCGGCGGACACCTACCAGACACTGCGCGCCCGCCTCGCCGCCTCGCCGCGTACGCTGCGTTTGGCCGACCCGCGCAGCGGCGAATTGCGCACCGTGGTGTTCGGTCCGTCCCACCTCGCGGGCGTGTTGCGCCTGTCGAGCTATAGCACGCCGACCGCGGCGCTGCTGCCGCTCGCGATGCACGAGGCGGTCGTGAAGGACAACTACATCCCGCTCGCCAGCACGCTGCTGATGCAGCTCGACACCGTACCGGACAGCATCGCCGCCGGCATGCACCACAGCGTGGTCTGCGCCGAGGATCTGCCGTTCGTCGGCGAGGTCGACCGCGCGCGCCTCGCCGCCACCTTCATGGGTGCGGACCTGATCGACCCGCTGCGGCGTATCTGCGCGATCTGGCCGCGCGGTCCGGTCGATGCGGACCTCCGCGAGCCGCTCAAGAGCGCGGTGCCGGTGTTGCTGCTGTCGGGCAGCGCCGACCCGGTGACGCCGCCCGCCTACGCCGAGACCGCGATGCGTGGCCTCACCGTCGCGCGCCATGTGGTGCTGCAGGACGAAGGCCACGGCCAGCTCGGCGCGACCTGTATGGACCGTGTGCTGCGGGATTTCATCGCGACACCGGTACCAGGGAAGCTCGAGCTGAAGTGCCTCGAGAAGCGCAGCGCGTCGCCGTTCTTCACCTCGCTGGCAGGGCCTGCGCCATGATGGAAGCCCGCGGCCTCAGCAAGTCCTTCGGCAAGGTGCAAGCCGTGCGCGAGGTGAGTTTCCTCGCGCGTGATGGACGGATCACCGGGCTGCTCGGCCCGAACGGCGCCGGCAAGAGCACCACGCTGCGCATGCTCTGCACCGTGCTGCATCCGGACTCCGGCGAGGCGCTGATCGATGGTCATGTGGTCGAACGCGAACCGGTCGCCGCGCGGCGCCTGATCGGCGTGCTCTCACATGCATCGGGTCTTTATCCGCATCTCACCGGTGCCGAGAACATCGCCTATTTCGGCGAACTGCATGGGCTCAGCCGCGTCGAGAGCCGTCGCCGCGCCGATGAACTGGTGGCGCTGCTCGAGCTCGCCGACTGTGCGGGTCGCCGCGCCAAAGGTTTCTCACAGGGTCAACGCCTGAAGACCGCGCTGGCGCGCGCGTTGGTGCATGCGCCGCGCAACCTCGTCCTCGATGAGCCGACGAACGGACTCGATGTGATGGCGGTACGGGGTCTTCGCAGCCTGCTCGACAAACTGCGCGACGCCGGTCAATGCATCCTGTTCTCGAGCCATGTGATGCAGGAGGTCGCGATGCTCTGCGACGATGTCGTGGTGATCGCGCACGGAACCGTGGTCGCGCAGGGCACCCCCGATGGGCTGCGCGAGCGTGCCGGCGAGCCCGGCCTCGAGGATGCGTTCGTGAAGCTGATCGGCTCTGGCGAAGGGCTCGGCTGACATGCGCGGCATCTTCACCGTCTTCCGAAAGGAATTCTTCGAGAACCTGCGCGACCGGCGCACCATCCTGACCGCGCTGCTGCTCGGCCCGCTGCTCGGTCCCTTGGTGTTCACGCTGATGCTCAACATCGTGCAGCAGCAGGCTGAATCGCGCGACGAGCAGTCGGTGAAGGTCGCCGTCGCGGGCGGTGAGCGCGCACCGACGCTGCTCGCGCTGTTCGTCGAGCGCGGCATCGTGGTACAGCCGGTGCAGCTCGACGAAGCGGGTGCGCGGCGGGCGATCGCGGCGCGCGACCACAAGGCCGTGGTGATCATCCCGGCGGAGTTCCCGACGCGGCTCGCGCAGAGCCGTCCGGCGCAGGTCAGCGTGTTCTTCGACGGCTCGAGCGAGGTCGGCGGGAGCGATGCGGTCGGTCGTGTGCGCGCCACCGTCAATGAATACAGCCAGCGCATCGCGCAGTCGCGGTTGATGTTGCGCGGCGTCGACCCCTCGATCATGCGGCCCGCGGTGGTGCGTTCGGTCGATGTCTCGACGCCGATGGCGCGCGCGGTGCTCGCGCTCAGCACCTTGAGCTTCCTCGTGATCCTCGCGATGTTCACCGGCGGTCTCTATCTCGCGATCGACTCGACCGCAGGCGAACGCGAACGCGGTTCGCTCGAGGCGCTGCTGACCACGCCTTTGCCGCGCGCGCATATCATCTACGGCAAGATCCTCGCGACCACCGTCTATATGCTGATCTCGCTGGTGGTGACGCTGTCGGCGCTCGCGATCGCGTTGCGCTTCACGCGGCTCGAGGACTGGGGCATGAGCGTCAACCTCGGCGCGCCGCAGGCGCTTGCCATGGCGCTGCTCACCGCACCGCTCGCGCTCGCTGGGGCGGGGCTGATGACCATCGTCGCCTCGTTCACGCGCAGCTTCCGCGAGGCGCAGACCTATCTCAGCGTCGTCATCATGGTGCCGACGTTGCCGCTCGCGTTGGTCGGGCTGCTCGATCTCAAGCCGACGGTCGCCGCGATGGCGACGCCGTCGCTCAGCCAGCATTTTTTGATGACCCGCGTGCTGCGCGGCGAGGCGCCGTTCGTCTGGGAGATCCTGCTGTCAGCCGGTGTGAGTCTGGCGCTCGGTGTGCTGCTCGCCTGGATCGCGGGCAAGCTCTACGAGCGCGAGGCGATCCTCGGCTAGACGCCGCGCCTCGGCCAAGCGCCGCTCGAAGCCCGGCAGTTCACGCGCGGCGAAGCGGCGGGCCTCGACCTCGAAGCGGTTCTGCCAGTAACCGCGGCGCAATGATTCGCCGAGATAGCGCAACACGGATAAGCGGCGCGGGTCCCATTGCTCGAGCACATGGCAGTACTCGTGCAGCACCAGCTCGGGGTCGGCGAAGAAATCGTCCCCCGAACCGCGTAACCAGATACGCCCCGGGCCGGTGATCGCCCGGATCCAAGGCATGGGTTTCAGCCACCACACCCGTTCGCGGACCTGCACGGCAGCGAGGGCGTCCGCACCGAAGATCCCCGCCAGCGCGGTCGCAACGCCAGCGGGTGGACGATGGATCGCGCCTGCCGCTAAATATTTGACCATATACACACCCTGTCAAAAGACAGGTTTTTTGCAACTGTTAATGGATTACAATATGCAACTAATAATAGTGTGTCGAAATAGCATTCGACATCCGATCCAGCGTCCGGAGTCTTATGAGGGGTACTCGTTCCGTCGTCCGTCGTCGCTTGGCGGGCGCCCTGTTTGCCTTGTTGCCCTTGGGGGCCTGGGCGGCGGATCCGCAGATCACCGACCTAAATGCCAACCCGAACCCGGTCACGGCGGGCGGCCTCTATACCTACGCGGTCGGCATCGACAACTCCGCGCTCGAAGCCGCCACCAACACCGTCCTCACGTTCACCGTGCCGAGCGGCGCGAGCTTCGTCACCGCCTCGGGGACGCCGAACCCCAACTGCGTCGCCACCAGCGCCACGCTCGTCACCTGCTCCATCGGCACGCTGGTCTCCAATCCGTCGAGCGACCCCGCGCTGCGCAGAACCATCAACCTCACCTGGCGCGCGCTGGTGGCCGGCGGCGGCGGTGCCGTCATCGCCGGTACGGCGACGGTGACCTCGGACAACGACACCAACCTCACCAACAACACCCAGAGCGTCAACACGACGGTGAACAGCGGCGCCGACCTGCGCCTCACCAAGACCGATGCGCCCGATCCGGTGATCGGCGGCGCGAACATCACCTACACGCTCACCGCCTTCAACGACGGCCCGAACGCAGCGGGCAATCTCGTGCTCTCCGACAGCCTGCCGGGCTCGTCCACTTTCATCTCGGCGTCGGGTGACGGCTGGAGTTGCTCGCATACTGCGGGTGTCGTCACCTGCACCCGCAACGGTCCGCTCGCCGTCGGGGCGAGCGCGCCGCCGGTCACAGTGGTCGCGACCGTCAACGCGTCGGGCGGCAACATCACCAACAGCGCCAGCATCAACCCAGCCGTGGGCGTGACGCCTGATCCGAACACCGACAACAACACCGCGACCGCGACCACCTCGGTGTTGCCGGGCGCCGATGTGCGCGTCAACAGCAAATCGGTGTCGCCCAACCCGGTCATCGCCGACGCGAACGCCACTTTCGTCATCACGCCGCGCAACGGCGGCCCGGCCCCCGCGACCAACGTCGTCGTCACCGACCCGCTGCCGGCGGGCTGGACCTTCGTCTCCGCGACGGGCACGGGCTGGAGCTGCTCACATGCGGCCGGCACGGTCACCTGTTCGCGAGCGGCCTACGCAGTCGGCGCCGCCAACGACATCACGATCATCGCCAAGGCACCGAGCAATGCGTTGATCGGCCCGACCGGTACCTCCTACACCAACACCGCGACCATCTCCACCAGCGACAACGACCCGAACCCGACAAACAACAGCGCCAGCATCACCTACAACACGCTGCCCGACGGCGCCGACCTGCGCATCGCGAAGTCGAAATCCCCGAATCCGGTCGCGCAAGGCTCTCTGGTCACCTCGACCATCACCATCACCAACAACGGTCCGCGCGCCGCCACCGGCAAAGTGAAGGTGATCGACCAGCTGAGCGGCGAGACCTTCGAATCGTTCTCCGGCGCCGGATGGAGCTGCACGCTGCTCGGCACCACCACGGTCGACTGCGAACACCTCAATGCGGGCGGCCTCGCGGTCAATGCGTCGCGGACGGTCATCATCGTCACCCGTGCGACCGTCGACGGCTCCGCCATCAACACCGCTTGTACCGGCAG
>DBCG01000128.1:18794-21988 GCA_002292945.1 Proteobacteria bacterium UBA964
AGCTCGCTGCCCGCCGGCGCCGCCGCCAACGGTGCCACAGCGAGCCAGCCGATCGAGGGAGACCCCAATCCGACCAACGACTGCACCTCGCAGAGCACGAGCTCGACGTTCGTGCAGCCCGACCTCGCGATCGCCAAGACCACCACCACGCTGATCGGCGGCGACAAGACCGTATCGGGCACCGAGAACTCGGTGACCTATACGCTGGTGGTGACCAACGTCTCTACCACACCGCAGAACGCCACCGGCGTGCGCGTCACCGACACAGTGCCGGCCTGGATCGGCAGCGGCGTCAACGCGAGTTCGATCAACCCCATCACCCCGACGGTCGCCGGCGCCGGCAGCGACGCTACCTTCAGCTGCTCGACGAGCGGCGCTGCCGTCACCTGCAACCAGACGGGCGGCGTGCTCGCCAAGGACGGCACGGTCACCATCCCGATCACCGTCAACCGCGGCATGACCGAGGGCGCCTACACCAACACCGCGAACGTCACCAACACGGTGCAGGGCGACCCGAACCCGAACAACAACTCGGCGTCGGATACCGTGACCATCGTGCCGATGGCCGACATGCAGATGACGGGCAAGACCATCGAGCCCGCGAGCACCAAGGCCGGCCAGGTCGCGACCTATGTACTCTCGTTCCGCAACAACGGCCCTTCGACCGCGCAGAACGTGGTCGTCACCGATACCTTCACTTTCCCGGGCGGCGATCCGGGCTTCACCGTCACGCAGATCACGGCGAGCAAGGGCAGCTGCGCCTTCAATGCCGGCACCAACCCGAACGGTGTCGATGCGGGCGTCGTGCTCAACGGCGCGCGCAACCGCTTCACCTGCCAGATCGGCAGCATGTCGAACAACGAGACGCAGACCGTCACGCTCGAGGGCCGGCCGAACTACCAGACCGGCAATCCCTCGCGCATCTTCACCAATATCGCTGATGTCACCACCACCACCGCGGAGAAGGCGGACGGCACCGACGGCGGCAACAACGCGCAGGGTCCGGTCACGCTGAGCGTCGGCCCGGCGGAGCTCGACCTTCTGCTCACCAAGACCGATGTGGGCTTCGACCCGACGGTCTATGAATCCGGCAAGGCGGTGCTGAGCTACCGCGTCAACGTCACCAACAACGCCGGCTCCTTCGCCACCGGCGTCACCATCAGCGAGACCATCACGCCGCCCGCCGGCAAGCGCATCAGGTTCATCTGCGACACCACCACCTATGGCGGCGACACCTGCAACACCACGCCGCTCTGCACCAGCGCGGGCACTACTTCCGCACCTGGCGTCGCGCTGACCTTCAGCTGCGATCTGCCCGAGGGCGTGTTCGCCACCGGACTCAACCGCTCCGACCTCGGCATCAGCCAGACCAAGAGCGTGTTCCTGCGCTTCGAGGCGCTCGACAACCCCGAGTCGACCGGCGACCGTTTCGAGAACCAGGCTTCCGTCTCCTCGAACGAGCCGGACACCGTGCCCGGCAACAACACAGCGACCGAGCCGACCACCGTCCGCCGCCGCGTCAACCTCTCGATCACCAAGCAGGCCAAGAAGGGCGTCGTCGTGGTGTCGACGGTCAACCTGCGCGAACCGTTCAACTGGGAGATGGTGGTCAACAACGCCGGCCCCGGCGACTCGCTGCAGACCCTCGTCACCGACACGTTGGCCGCGGGCACTGAGATCGTCGGCGGCGCAGGGGCGATCACTTGGACCAAGACGCAGCCCGCCGTCGCGGATGAGAACGGGACCTGCAGCGCCGCGGGCCTCGCCATCACCTGCACCATGGGCCAGCTGAACTCCGGCGGCCAGATCACGATCAGCGTGCCGGTACGGCTCGTCAGCTATCCCGCGGGCGGTGTGCAGAACAACAGCGCATCGGTGAACGTCGACCCGGTGAACACCGGCGGCATCGACACCACACCGCTCGACAACACCGCCAACGCCAGCGTCAATATCACGCGCTCTTCGATCGCGGGCACGGTGTTCCAGGACCGCGTGCGCGATGGCGCGAACGCTGGCACGCCGCAGGCCGCGGCGCAGGAGCCGCGCATCTCGGGTGTCTCGCTGCGCATCACCGGCACCGACCTCTACGGCAACGCAGTCGATACCACCGCAACCAGCGACGCAAGCGGCAACTTCACGTTCGCTAACCTCTCGCCGGTCGACGCGACCGGCTACACCATCACGCAGACCCAGCCCACGGGCTTCATCAACGGCACGGACGATCCGCCGGCCAGCGGCGGCAGCGCGCCGTCCAACGGCGGCACCTACGCGCGCGGCAGCACCAGCGGCAATTCCTCATTCGCCGGCATCGTGGTCGACGGCGACGACACCGCGATCCGCTACAACTTCCCCGAGATCCGCCAGCCGACGCTGTCGGGCTTCGTCTACCTCGATGTCAACGCCAACGATGTCCGCGACCCGGCCACCGACACCGGCATCAGCGGCGCGACGGTGCGCCTGCTGAACGCGACGACGCTTGCGCAGATCGCCACCACCACCACCGGCGCGGACGGCGCGTATTCCTTCACCGGTCTCGACCCGCTCGTCGTCTACACGCTGGAGCAGCCGCTGCCGACCACGCCCGCGAACCTGCGTAACGGCGCGGTCAACCCGGGCAGGAACGGCGACTCCGACTTCACGACCGCGACCCCGCAGCCCAACACACCGGTGGCGGACACCGACCGCATCGCCGGTATCGATCTGACCAACGGCGCCGACGGCACCTTGTGGAACTTCGGCGAGCGTCAGCTTGCGGGCGTCAGCGGGATCGTCTATGTCGACAAGAACCGCAACAACGCGCTCGACGGCAGCGACACAGGTCGCCTCGCCGGTGTCACCGTGCGCCTCGTGCAGGGCGCGAGCTGCGCTGCGGGCACCGAACTGCAGAGCACCACCACCGCAGCCGATGGCAGCTACGCGTTCAGCGGCGTGCTCGCCTTCCAGAACTACCTCATCTGCGAGACGCAGCCTGTGGGCTATGCCGTCGGCAACGCCAACGGCACCGCTGGCAGCAACCAGATCACGCTGACCAACCTCGCGGCCGGCGGCTCGGCCAACAATAACTTCGGCGCGCTGGTCGGCTCGCTCACCGGCTCGGTCTATCAGGACACGGGTGCCAGCACCGCGGCGAATTTCAACAACGGCGTGCGCGATGCGGGCGAGCCCGGCATCGCCGGTGTCGTGGTCACGCTCAC
>DBCG01000128.1:22068-22210 GCA_002292945.1 Proteobacteria bacterium UBA964
CACGTTCGACGACCTGCTCACCGCGGGCGCCGGCGGCTACACCATCACCGAAGGCGCGATCTCGCCCTCCGCCGGTACCTTCCTTGACGGCAAGACCACCGCGGGCGCGGCGGGTGGCACGGCGACCGCCGTCGATACGCTC
>DBCG01000128.1:22222-23946 GCA_002292945.1 Proteobacteria bacterium UBA964
GGCGATCAGCGGCATCGCGCTCGGGGCGGGCGTGCAGACCACGGGCTATATCTTCGGCGAGCTGCCGAATGGATCGATCAGCGGTACGGTCTACCTCGACCGCAACCGCAACGATACCCTCGACCCGACGCCGACCGACGGCCGCATCGCGGGCGTGACGCTCACGCTGCGCGAAGGCACCAGCTGCAGCGCGGGCACGGTGCTCGGCACCGCGACGGCCGGCGCCGATGGCAGCTACTCGTTCAGCGGCATCGCGAGCGGCGGCACCTACACGATCTGCGAGACGCAGCCCACCGGCTACGCCGACGGCACCGTCAACCCCGGCACCAACGGTACGAGCAGCGCGGCGAATAGCATCACCGTGACCAACCTGGCGGGCACCGGCTCCGCGGGCAACCACTTCGGCGAGCGCGTCGGGCGACTCAGCGGCTCAGTGTATGTGGACTTCTCGACGGCGACCCAAGCCAACACCAATAACGGCGTGCGCGATGCGGGTGAGGCCGGTATCGCGGGGGTCGTCGTCACGCTCACCGGCACCGATGCTGCGGGCGGCGCCGTCAACCGCACGGCGACGACCGATGCCTCGGGCAACTACAGCTTCGACGATCTGCTCGCCGCGGGTGCGGGCGGCTACACCGTCACCGAAGGCGCGATTCCGCCGTCTGCCGGCAGCTTCAACGACGGCAAGACCACTGTGGGCGGCGCGGGCGGAACGGCGACCGCCGTCGATACGCTCCCCTCGGCGATCAGCGGCATCGCGCTCGGTGCGGGCGTGCAGACGGCGAATTACATCTTTGGTGAGCTGCCGCGGGCCGGCATCACCGGCACGGCCTACATCGATCGCAATCGCAACGACACGATGGATGCGACGCCGACCGACGGTCGCATCGCGGGCGCGACGCTCACGCTGCGCCAGGGGCCGAGCTGCAGCGCGGGCACGGTACTCAGCACGACCACCACCGATGCGAATGGCCAGTACGCGTTCAACGACCTGTCCGCCGGTCTCGACTACGCGGTCTGCGAAGCGCAGCCGACCGGCTACGCCGACGGTACCGTCAACGCCGGCACCAACGGCACGAGCAACGCCGCGAACGCGATTGCTGTTTCTAACCTTCCGGGCTCCGGCTCTGCCAACAATAACTTCGGCGCGCTGGTCGGCTCGCTCACCGGCTCGGTCTATCAGGACACGGGCGCGGGCACCCTCGCCAACTTCAACAACGGCGTGCGTGATGCCGGTGAGGCCGGCATCGCCGGTGTCGTGGTCACGCTCACCGGCACTGATGCTGCGGGCGGCGCGGTCAACCGCACTGCCACCACCGACGCCAGCGGCAATTACACGTTCGACGACCTGCTCACCGCAGGCGCCGGCGGCTACACCGTCACCGAAGGCGCGATCCCGCCCTCCGCCGGCACCTTCCTCAACGGCAAGACCACCGCCGGCGGCGCCGGCGGCACCGCGACGCCCGTCAGCACGCTGGACAGCGCGATCAGCAACATCGCGCTCGGCGCGGGCGTGCAGACCACGGGCTATATCTTTGGCGAACTGCCGAGCACGGCGATCAGCGGTACGGTCTACCTCGACCGCAACCGCAACGACACCCTCGACCCGACGCCGACCGACGGTCGCATCGCGGGTGTCACGCTGACGCTGCGCGACGGCACCAGCTGCAGCGCGGGCACGGTGCTCGGCACGACGACGACCGGCGCCGATGGCAGCTACTCGT
>DBCG01000113.1:0-259 GCA_002292945.1 Proteobacteria bacterium UBA964
GTTCCGCGTCGAGGCGATGGGCGCATCAGCGCCCACGGCCACCGGACAGCAGTCCGCGGCGCCGAAGCAAGGCTCAGCGCCGCATCACCACCACTGATCGGCCCGGCACGACCTAGCGTCGCACGAGATCGATCACCTCGGTCGGAGTGAGCGTGGTCGAGCGCTCGCGGATCGCAGGCAGATACTGCTGTTCTTTGCTCTTGGCCGACGCCAGCAACTCCTGGAAGGTGCTGCGCAGCAGATCCGTCGACATCACCCG
>DBCG01000113.1:358-2979 GCA_002292945.1 Proteobacteria bacterium UBA964
CCGGTCGCGGCGCGGCCGAGGCCGCCGATGGCCCGGCCTGCCACCTTGCCGAGCAGGCCGCCGATGAGCTTGCGTCCGATCTGCTCGACATACTGCGAGGTGAGACCGACGCCGACCGTCGCGATGAATTCTTTGACGTGGCCTTGGTCGAGCTCCACGCCATGGGCCTGGCCGATCTTGTACACCATGCGCACCTGCAGCGGGATGATCGCCATCGATGCCCAGGACTGCGGCAGCAGCTCGAGCGCGCCGTTGAGGATGGAATAGTTGAGGATGGACTTGTCGAGCTCGGCCTCGGGCACGCGGCTCGGCACCCGCACGCCGTGGGCGGGCACCGGGGTCGCTGCGTGGGTGGCGACGACCGCGACCGTCGCAGCGGCAGCAGCAGACGCCCCAGAGGGCCGATAGGCCGCCTCGGCGATCGCATCGGCTTGCGCCGCGGCGGCGGCGGCCGTGGCGTCCCCCTCCAGCCCCAGCGTGCGACGCAGCTCGGCGAGGAAGGCTTGCTCCGGCGCATCCTGCACCCCGTCGGCATCGCAGACGCACACGGCCATCTCATAGGCGAGCTGTCGGTGCTCGATCGACGGCAGCGCCGCCGCCGCATCGGCGACGGTCACCCGCTTGAGCAGCACGTCCTGATAGACGCCCGCCAAGGCCGCACCACCCTCGCCCGCCAGCGACTCGGCGGCATCGCGCACCGCCGTGCGTTCGACATCGGACTTGCGGCCGTCGGCCAGGGCCGCATGCACCATGATGTTGAGGACGGCGCGCTGCTCGGCGGTGTTCATCGTCGGACTCCTGAGGGGGTTGGACAGGGCGGAAAGATTGATCCGGGACGACAGCATTGACGCTCCGAACGCCAAGAAGTTCCAGAGCGCAGGCCGTCCCGACGGCGGCGTGATCGATGACAGGTGCAACCCGCCGGATAGTCGCCGATACTTCGACCGGTTGCCAACCACCGTCCGCCAACCACCCCGCAGAGGTGCCGCCGATGATCCTGGAAGTCGCCGACCTGCGCATCCAACCCGGCCGACAGGCCGAGTTCGATGCCGCCATCCTGCACGGACTGCAGACCGTGATCGCCAAAGCGCAGGGCTGCAAGGGCTGGAAGGTCAACCAAGGCATCGAGAGCCCCGAGCGCTATCTGCTGATGATATTTTGGGAGACGCTCGAAGATCATACGGTGCACTTCCGTGAAGGGCCGCTGTTCCCGGAATGGCGCGCGATCGTCGGGCCGTTCTTCGCCGCGCCGCCGGTGGTCGAACACTTCACGCTGACCGGAAAGAGCTGACATGCGCCTTCGCACCCTCGTCCTCAGCGCCCTGGGCGCACTGATCATCGCCGGCGGCCTCTGGTTCGCGAGCCTCGATAAGGAGACCCGCGGACTTCTGACAGCGCTCCCCACCGATCGCGATGTCTTGAGCTGGAAGCAGACTCAACGCGAGGCCGCTTTCCGTGCGATGGACCGGATCCCGCTGCTCGCCAAAGCCGCCACGGTCACGCCTTCGCCGACGCCGCTGCCGTTGCCTGCCGGTAAAACCCTCGAGATCCCGGGCATCGACGACTACCTGCGCACGCAGAACACCGCCGGGCTCGTCATCCTGCAGGATGGCCGGGTCCGCTTCGAACGTTACGGGCTCGGTTTCGACGCGGCGGGTCGGTGGACCAGCTTCTCGGTCGCCAAGTCCTTCACCTCGACACTGGTCGGCGCAGCCATCCAGGATGGCTACATCAAGAGCCTCGAGGATAAAGTCAGCCAGTACATCCCGGGACTGCGCGGCTCGGCTTACGACGATGTGACCATCCGCCAATTGCTGACCATGAGCTCGGGCGTGAGGTGGAACGAGGATTACGAGGATCCGAACGCCGATGTCGCGCAGTTCAATAACGCCACGCCGGATGCGGGTGTGGACGCCACGGTGAGCTACCTGCGCGAGCTCCCGCGCGCACATCCCCCTGGCGAGGTCTGGAACTACAACACCGGCGAGACCAACCTCATCGGCGTGCTCGTGTCCTCCGCCACCGGCAAGCCGCTCACACAGTACCTGCAGGAGAAGATCTGGCATCCAGCGGGCATGGAGGCGACCGCCACCTGGCTGCTCGGTCGCACCGGTCACGAGATCGCCGGTTGCTGTTTGCAGGCTGCGACGCGCGATTTCTCGCGCTTCGGTCTCTTCGTGCTAGCCAATGGTGCCGTGGGCGGCCAGCAGATCG
Organism: Proteobacteria bacterium UBA964; assembly: GCA_002292945.1. Taxonomy (GTDB): domain Bacteria; phylum Pseudomonadota; class Gammaproteobacteria; order Steroidobacterales; family Steroidobacteraceae; genus UBA964. Next base: position 2,573 of record DBCG01000113.1, read on the forward strand.
TCCCGCCCGACTGGTTCGCGCAAGCGACGCGCAAACAGAAGGACATCGGCGATCCAGGTCGCGGCTACGGCTTCCAGTGGTGGACCTACGACGACGGCTCGGTCGCAGCCCAAGGTATCTTCGGCCAGGGCATCTACATCGACCTGCAGCGCCGGCTGGTGATCGCCAGCAACTCCAACTGGACCCGCGCCTCGCTCGGCCCGGAATCCAAGGCCCGAGAAGCGTTCTATGCGCAGGTGCGCGCGCTGATCGATGCGGGCGGCTGAAGCGCCCTCGACGTCACCGTCGGCGCAAAGATCCTGCCGGCGTGCCCCCCACCCCCGGCTTCACATGCCGGTCGTACCACCCGATCGTGCCCAAGATCGCGGCGAGCCATTGGCTCCGGCGTCCGAAGCCATGGCTCGCCT
>DBCG01000087.1:0-387 GCA_002292945.1 Proteobacteria bacterium UBA964
CGCACGAAAGTCACGACGGACAGCAGTTCCGCAAGCTGCTCATCGGCACCGATCTGCTTCTCGAGCTTGTCTTGCAGGCTCTCGAAGTTCGAATCGTCCTGCTCTGCAGCGATCTTGCGGCGCTCTTCGTCGCTCAGACCCTGTGGCAACGCTTGATCCTCTGAGGTGACCTCTTCTTCTTCCGTGCCGGGGGCTGTCAACTGCATGATCCCGGTCTGCGTCAGCGTGAGAGGCAGCGCCTTGGGATCGATCAATGACATGCCACCGAAGAATCCGGTGGAACCACCGGACATATCGGCTCTCGGTGCGTTCGTCGGCTGGAAGTACTCGGCGATGCTCTTGCGCTGATCCGCATTGGTGGCGCCGAGCAGCCACATGAGCAGAAAG
>DBCG01000087.1:408-20797 GCA_002292945.1 Proteobacteria bacterium UBA964
CATCATGGCGGTCATCATGTCGGCGAGGGCGATCTTCCAAGCGCCGCCATGTCCGCCGGCGTGACCATCATCGATGATCTTCTTGATGATGATCGGCTGCAGCGGAGGCGGTGCAGGCGTCGACGCAGCAGCCTCCGCTTGTGGCGACGGCGTCGGCTCGGCTTCCGTCGCTGCGGCGAGCGGATCATCCGCTGCGCTCACGGCAGTGTCTTTGTCGTCGGTTGACACGTCACTTGCCTCGGAGACCGTCGAAGACCTCGGCAAAAGTCGGTGCGGAATGATGATCGATGGCAGCGCGGGCGGACTCGATGATCAACGGCACAGGGTCGCCACGGACATGCCCGATCAAGGTGAACTTCGCCACCGCATAGATCTGGCCTTCCTCGTCGATGATCTGCGCGAGGCGGGCAGCCAAGGGACCGACGATCCCGTACGCCATGAACACCCCGAGGAATGTGCCGACCAGGGCGCTGCCGATCAGCGCACCCAAGATGGCGGGCGGCTGGTCGATCGCCGCCATCGTCTTCACGACGCCGAGGACGCACGCCACGATCCCGAGCGCAGGCAATGCACCCTCGAGGTTGGCGAGCGCGGTCGCCGGCTTCAGGGCAGAGTGATGATGCGTCTTGATGGCGACCGTCAGGTTGTCTGCGACCGTCTCAGGGTTGGGCGGTTGGTTCGATGTCACCAACAAGCGGATGGTGTCGCAGATCATCCCGATCAGCGCGTGATCTTTCAGCAACTTCGGATATTCACCGAAGATGGAGCTCGATTCCGGATTCTCGATATGCGGCTCCAGCGCCACCGCTCCCTCTGCTTTCAGCAACTTGAACAGCTTCGTGATGAGCGTGATCGTGTCCTGGAATTCCTGCTTGTGATAAGCGGGGCCGCTCATGCACTTGCCGATGCCTGCACCGACCCCCTTCAGGATCGCCATGCTGTTACCGATGATCATGGCGCCGATCCCGGCGCCGAGGATGATCCCCATCTCGGTCGGTGCAGCCTCGATGATCGGAGCCATGGGACCGTGGTGCAGGATGTAGAACCCGAAGACACAGCCGAACAGCACGACGAGACCGATTATGACGAACATCTTTGATTCTCCGGTGGGACTCGCCCTGACCTTTGATTATGTTTCAGACCGACGATCGATCCGCAGCGTTCTAGGGGATTTATCGCCTTTCAAAGTAGTGTCTTCTTCGATCAGCGATCTCAACTTCTTGGCGATGGCGGTCAGCATCTGGCTGATACGCGACTCGCTGACCTCGAGCACCGCACCGATCTCTCGGAGCGTGAGTTCCCGATCGTAGTAGAGCGCGACGACGATCCTCTCGCGCTCCGACAAGTTCGCTATGCCCTGCTTCAATGCAGCGTGGATGCTTCTTTCATCAGCGACCTGCTCGGGCGTCGGTTCCTCGCTCGCGAAATTGATCTCCTCGAGCGTCACCGAACCGGCCAGCCCTTGGTTACGGCCGCGCAGCTCGTGATAGCGCCCGACGTCGATGCCGAGTTCATCGGCTATCTGTCGGTGTGTGGCAGCGACACCGTTCGTGTTCGCAAGGCGGGTGGCGGCAGCACGCGCCTCGACAGCCACTTTGACCGTGCTCCGCGGTGCCCACGCAGCACGGCGTATCTCATCGAGCATCGCCCCGCGCACCCGCAGTTTGGCGAAGGTCTCGAAATCGTTGCCTCGTTCGGGATCGAAGGCCGCGATGGCTTCCATCAATCCCACGAGTCCGGCTTGGACGAGATCGGAATGCTCGATCGCGGCGGGCAAGCGTCCACGGAAATGCGCAGCGACCCGCTTGACGAGCTTGAAGTGCGCAGCGAACTCGGCGGCCGGCGGCGGCGCGGTCGATCCTGCTACATCAGCATACGCGTCGCCCAGCCGTTTCATGTCGCGTCCGTCCGCTCAGCCGGACCCAACCGGTCTACGAGGAAACGCGGCCCTGAACTGCCGGCGCGGGAGGTCTCCAGACGGGCCGCGATCTGACGGATCGCGATTGCCGCGGCGCTATGCGGCGCTGCCGTCAACAACGTCTCACGGCGACGCGTCGCCGTGACCGTCGCGTTCTCATGAGGCACTACACCGGCCAGCGTCAACGGCAAACCGAGGAACTGTGTAGCGACCTGCGACAGACGATGGTAGACCGCCTCGCCACGCTTCACGTCCGCCGCATCATTGACGACGATGTCGATGTTCCGGCTGCCGAAGTCCTGGTGCATCACCTTGATCAATCCGTATGCATCTGCGAGCGACGCCGGCTCATCGCGCACCACGACGACGATGCTATCGGCCAACCGTGCAAGCGTCGTGACCTGGGTGCCGATGCCTGCGCCGGTATCGATCAGCATGTAATCCGGCGCGGGCGTCAGTCCGTCGATGGCCTGGATGACCTGGGTCATCTCCGAGGTCGTGAGCTCAGCCATCCCGCGGTTGCCGGAGGCACCCGGGAGCACCTTCACGCCGGACGGTCCGTCGAGCAGCGTCTGGCCGATCGTGCAACGACCGGCGAGCGCATCCGAAAGATCGAGCTTCGGCTGCATCCCCAACAGCACATGGACGTTGGCGAGCCCGAGATCGCCGTCGAACAGCAGCACCGAACGACCGCTCATCGCAAGCGCTGCAGCGACGTTCAAGCTCAGGAACGTCTTTCCAACGCCTCCCTTGCCGCTGGAGAACGCGATCAGGCGGGTCGGCGGTGCGGAGGCGACGCTCATTCAACACCCGACGTCGGCACATTCAAGGCCAGTTCGAAAGCGTTACGCAACGGCTGGTGGACCGCCGACATCACCGCACGCATCAAGGGACGGGTGACATCATCCGAGTCAGACAGTCCCGCAAGGGGCAGCCCGCGCTCGGCCATCGCAGCCAACAGACCGATCGGTACTTCGGTGGACGACCAATGCGTGAGGATGACACCCGCGACCGATCCGATATCGTCGAACCAACGCAACGCAGCATTGCGGTTGCTGTAGGCGGGGATGCACAAGTACAGGTCGTGCTCCGACAGCCCTGCTGGCATCGGCGGCACCCCATCCCGCAGATCTCCACCGGCGTCTATCACGAGAGATCCCGGCGCGACGACACCCCAGTTCGATTCGATCTTCGCAGCATCGGCCATCGCGAAGAACCTGTCCCGTGCACCGATGCGAGTATCGCGTGCAGCGCTGACCACAGGCGGCACGCCACCCGTCGAAGCGATCAACAATGCCGTCTGCATCGCAACCGTCGTCTTGCCGACCGCCGCCGGACCGACCAGCACCGCTGGGCGTGCGCCGAGCCTGGCGCCTGCAGCGTCCGGCGAAAGGTCTGCGAGCAGACGGGTGGCCATGGACGACGCATCGACACCGGCGTCGATCAAGCGGCCTGAATAAGCTGCGGAGACCCCTTGCTCGAGGAGCGCCATCCTCTGGTCGGCGCCGCGAGGGATGACGCCGCCCGTCGCGAGCAGTCTCTCGAGCGCCAGGAACTCCTTGCGTATCAGGCCGACCAGCGAAGCGCCATCCGCACCGCTTTCAGCGGGCTTCGCTTCGGGTCGGGAAGACGTCGGCTCACGTTGGCGGTCCGCCCGTGCGCTGACGGGACGCTGCTGCATCTGCTCTTGCAGCGCAGACACGAATCCCGTGTCCGCCGCGGTATCGACCGAGGCATTCTCATCGTCGCGGTCCGTCGCATCCGTGCACAACAGCAGTTCATGGACATTTCCGACGCGGCTGGAGGAGATCAGCAGGACATCCGGACCATACAGCTTGCGCGAACGCTCGCTGGCCTCACTGAATGTCCCTGCAACCACCCGTTCGATACGCATGAGATCTCTCCGTTATGCTGCTGCGCTTTGACGCGCCTGCACTGTGATGCTGGTGGTGACCCGCAGGTTCGTGTCTTCCGGGAGCTCCGAATAGGAGAGGACGGACAGACCCGGGATGCGCGGCCGAAGGATCCGCGACAACCACGGCCGCAAGGTCGGCGAGGTGACGAGGATCGCTGGCCGATCCGAGTTCATCTCATCCTGTGCCGCCCTTCCCACCGAACGGAGCAAGCCCTCGGCGAGCTCGGGCTCGACCGGGATGTTGCCGCCTTGACCACGACGCACGGTGGCATGGAGCACCTGCTCGAGTTCCGGGTTCAGCGTCATCACCGCCAGCTCATCACCGTGCAGCGCGTACTGCTGGATGATCATCCTGCCGAGGGCGATACGAGCGACACCGGTCAACTCGTCGATGTCCTGCACTTTCTCTGCCACCGGCGCGATCGCAAGCAGCACACCGCGCAGATCGCGTATCGAGACGCTCTCGGCGAGAAGGTTCTGCAGGACCTGCGTCAGGACGCTGACCGAGAGCTTCTTCGGGATCAGCTCTTCGACCAGTTTCGGCGCGGATGCAGCCAGCTTGTCGATCAGTTGCTGGGTCTCATCGTGACCGAGCAACAGGTTGCAGTTCTCTTGGAGGATCTTGTTGAGATGCGTCGCGATGGTCGTGCTCGCATCGACGACCGTGTATCCAAGGGATCTCGCGAAGTCACGCTGAGCGGGATCGATCCACACCGCGGCGAGCCCGAAAGTCGGATCCTTCGTGCGCAAACCCTGCAGTTCGCCGTGCACCACACCGGAGTGGATCGCGAGCTCACGCGTCGGCTTCACTTCGCCGCGGCCGATCACCACCCCGTTCACCATGATCTGGTAGGCCTCGGGACGCAGGTCGAGGTTGTCCCGGATGTGCACCTGGGGGATCAGGAATCCGAGCTCATAGGTCAGTTTCTTGCGGATCCCGCGGATACGGGTGACCAGCGAACCGCCTTGCTGTGCATCGATCAAGGCGACGAGGGCATACCCCACCTCGAGACCGATCGAATCGGCCTGCTGCACATCGGACCACGACAACTCGCGCGGTGCAGCCGGCGCCGCCTCCGAGCTGACCTCCGCCTCGCGTTTCATCTTACGGCTTCGGCCGAGCATCCACGCCGCGGCGGCGGTGAGGGCGCCCAAGGAGAGGAACGCGACATGCGGCATACCGGGGATGACGCCGAGCAACGCCAAGATGCATGCCGTGAGCCACCAGGCTTCGACATTGTTGAACTGGTCGGAGGTCTGCTCGTGCAGCGACGCCTCACCGGAGACCCGGGTGACGATGATCGCGGTGGCGATGGACAACAGCAAAGCCGGGACCTGCGCGACGAGGCCATCGCCCACGGCGAGCGTCGTGTACCGCTCCATCGCGGTGCCGATGTCCATATCGTGCTGGAGTGCCCCGACGAGCACACCGCCGAAGATGTTGATGAAGAGGATCAGGATGCCGGCGACGGCGTCACCGCGTACGAACTTGCTCGCACCATCCATCGAACCGTAGAAGTCGGCTTCCGTCGTTATCTCCCGTCGACGGGCGCGGGCCTGCTCCTGGTTGATCAGCCCGGCTGCGAGATCGGCATCGACGGCCATCTGCTTGCCCGGCATGGCGTCGAGGGTGAAGCGCGCGGTGACCTCCGAGACTCGACCTGCGCCCTTGGTGACCACGATGAAGTTGATGATCACGAGGATCGCGAACACCACGAGGCCGACGATGTAGTCGCCACCCACGAGCACCGATCCGAAGGCCTCGATCACGTGACCGGCTGCGTCCGTCCCCTCGTGTCCTGCGCTGAGCACCACCCGTGTCGAGGCGACGTTGAGCGCAAGCCGCAGCAAGGTCGCGAACAGCAGTACCGTGGGGAAGACCGAGAACGAGAACGGTCGCGCTGCGGCGATCGCGAGGAACAGGATCACGAGCGACAGCGCGATGTTGAAGGTGAAGAACAGGTCCAAGAGCAACGGCGGGACCGGCAGCAACAGCATGCCCAGCAACAACAGGAACCCGAACGGGATGGCGATCGCCTGCAGCGGCAAAGTCTTGCCGAGTTGACGGATGTTCGACATCAAACCGAGAGAGGCAGTGGACATCAGTAGTTCATCAAGATCAACGGGTTACAGGTTCCATACGCTATAGAGATGGCGGCAATCCGATGCCACCCCCCTGTATTCTGCAACCTGCGTGCCATGCGGAATCCCGGCGGCACTCCGAGCGCGCTCAAGCCGCAGCCCGACAGGCCGACTGACGGGGCATGAGTGCTCGTATCGCTCCCGTACTAACCGTGATCAGCGGCTTGCTGCTCGCCGGCTGCAGCTCCGTCTCCGTCATGGACCCGATGGCGCAAGCGCCTCGCGAGCCTCTGGAAGCGCCCGTTAAAGCGCCCCCCACGGCGCCCCGCGGAGGCCCGCCTTGGATCGTGTCCCGGAGAGCTCAACCTCCTACGAAGGTGACCGTCCAGCAGCTTCAGCAAGCACCCATGATCCCGTCCCCGGAAACGGTCCCGGTGACGACCGACCTGACGGCTTTCGGCTTTGCATCGATCACCGCGCAATCCGCCACCGACCCGGCTCAGCGGCGGTTGCAAGCCGCCCGCGCAGCGAAGCTCGACGCGTACCGGAACCTGGCCGAGCAACTCTACGGCGTCCGGTTCGCGAGCGACTCCGTTGTCATCGACGCCCGTGTCCGCGAGGACCACATCCGCTCGCATGTCGAAGGCGTGATCGCGGGCGCTGAGATCGTGGCCCTGGAACCGCTGGGCAATGACACCTATCAAGCGACCGTCAAACTCCCCGCAGCACGGGCCGCCTTGCTGCAACGACGGTCGCCGTGAACACCCGTCGGATATCGGTCGCCATCGCTGCCTTGTCCGTCGCGCTCGCCGCCGTCGGATCGCGATCACAGGAGCTGACCGGCACGCCCGTCGATCCTGCATTGCAGCGCGCGGCCGATGACCTGCAGGGCTGTCTCGAATCCGCCCCCTCTTCGACTCGCCTGGAGTCGACGACCACGATGGCAGGGGCCGTCGTCGATGCGACCCGGGTCACCCACTGGGGTGCCTCACGGGACGGACGCTGCAACCGCGATCGTTGCGCGGCGCCAGATGGACTTCGCCGTGTGGTCGACCTGGCGTTCGAAGCGGGGGAGCCACATGCTTCCTGGTCGGCTGACGATCGCGCGCGGCTCGAGGACCTGATCCCGGCCTCGCTCCTGCGCGCGCCCGGAACGACGCAGTTGCGCCGAAGCGATGCGCGGTCACCCTTGAGCACGCCGGAGACACTGCGCGTCCGTCTCGACTATCACGGACGGTCGTCGTTGCAACGCCATCTCGACGCATGGGTCCGTACGCCGCGCGGATTGACCCTGACCCTCTCTCTCGTCGATACGCGGCGTGGTGGCGCGGTGGTCGCGGAGCGCGTGATCACCGTCGAACAGGGCCTTGGGATACGGGGTCGTGCCGCGATCACCACCGGCGATGCCTGGTACACACAGCTGTCCACCACGATCGGCTCGGCATCCCAAGAGGTCCTCAAGCCCCTGGCTTGCGAGACGCCTTGGCTGGATGTCGTGATGGAACAGGGCAAATTCCGGCTCTCCACCCGTGGGACGAGCGGGCTCGACAGCGGCCGCGCCGTCCTGCTCATCCCGCCTGTCGAGTCCAGCGCGACAGCACGCTGGCCCATCGCCAAGATCCGTTCCACTTCGCGCGTCGATTCGGTAGAACTCGAGTTGATCAGCGGCTCAGCGACCGGCTGCGAAGCCGGTTGCAAAGCCCTGGTGCTTTAACTGCCCGCTCGCTTGATCGTCGGGACCCCGGACTGCAACTCGCTGGTGCGTCGCTCGATGAGCTCGCGCAACGCGGCGATCTCGATGTTCAACCGGGCGACCTCAGCAGCGGTAGCCTTGATGTCCTTCGTTTGGGCATCCGACAGCACCGCCACCGCAGGCTTCGCCGCAGCACCGGAACTCCCTGCTCGGCTGCCGGCCGACCCGTCGAGGCGCGAGATGCCACCCTGCACCGCGGTGACCGATTTCTCGAGGGCCCCAAGTCGCGATTCGATCTGAGTCAGGGCGCGATCGAGCTTGCCCGGATCGGCGGACTGGCGGGCCGCGCCGGTCTGTGATCCCGCTGCGATGCCGCCACGCAACGACGCCAGCAATTCGTTGATCCGACGCGCTTCGAGTGCCTGCAATGCGATCCTGTCCGCCTTGACCTGCTCACGCAATGTGATCACGGCACGCTGGGTGGTGTCTTCTGCGACACCCTTGAACTTGTCGAGATCGGCACGGAGAAGCGAGAGCTCCTTGATCGTTTGCTGCAGCTTCTCGACACCTTCCGTCTGCGTCGCGATCGCTGCACCCAGCGCTTGCGCCCTTGCATCCAGTCGCGAGAACGCCATGGCGACGACCACAGCCATCACGATACCGACGCTCAGCATGATCGCGCCGAAGATCGCGGGCGCATTACGGACCGCTTTGGTGGTCTGCTCGTTCGTCTCGACCACCTTGGAGAGCCGAGACACCGCCTCCTGCGTGGTCTGAGCGCTGTCGTTGGCGGCATCGGCAGCATCGAGCACCAGCGAGGTCAGTGTCTCCATAGGATTGGCCGTCGCCTCTCCCGCCACTTCCGCATCCGGCGTCCCGTCGTTCTTGTTCTCTTCACTCATGAGATTGACCTCTTGAAACCGCAGCCCACGACCGGAGCCATCATTCCTGTTGCTTCTTACGAAGGCCGCGGGTGCGTGCGATGGTCGCCTCGATCCGCTCCCGCAATGCATCGCCCACCTGCAGCGATGCGGTTATCCGCTGGGCTTCAGCCAGCATCGCCTCCGCTTTCTGGTAGGTCTCCTCGATCTGTGCACGACGCTGCTCGATCGATTGCACAGTCTCCTCGACTTTCGCCAACGAAGCCTCGAGCACCGACTCAGGTTCGTCTGCGGGCGGCACCGGCGGTGCAGTCGACGGATCGGCTTCCGGTTGCGCAAACGGCGGACGTGCCGCAGGGACCGCTTTATCGACCCATTCGCCGGTCGGGACCTCCTCGATCCCGCGTGAGAGGGCGACATCGGACACCGCGGAGTTGGTCGCCGAGTTCAGGCGCTGGACCGCCACTTCACTCGACTTGAACAATTTTCCACGCTCGGATTCAGGGCTCGAATGAGCGCCGCCTTCCGGTTCATTGTGCTTTGTTGACATGGTCTCAGCCTCCCATCTTTCGGGTATTCGACACTGCCACAGGGGGGGCGACAGGCTTCGGGCTACAGCTTCCCATCCGCCAGAGTTGTGCTCGGACGACATCGGCCGCTGCGACATCCGGGAAAGGACCGACCAAGAGACGAAGTCGCTCGCCTTCCGTGACCACGCGGGTCGGCGTAGCCCTCGGGATGCGGGCCAACAGCACATCCACCGACTCTCTGTCCGGATGAAGGCCGCAATCGAACGTCTTGGGTGATGTTTGTCGTTGCTCAGTCATTGTGTCGTAGATGAAGAAGACGACGAGCAGTACACCCATCGCCACAAGCGTCGCCGTCACGATCGATCTCATGGAAGAGGTCCGACTCGTGGCGTCGAAGCCGAGTGCGGCAGCGCGTTCCCGCGCCAACTCGGTGAGCACATCCGGGATCGGGGTGTCAGATGCTGGCCCGATCGCAGGCGGGTTGACCGCCACAGGCGCAGGCTGCCTCTCCGTTGTATCCAAGATCGGGCCGGGAACCGGCTCCTCCTCGTCCGACGCATCCTCGTCCGACGCATCCAGGTCCCAGAGCGTTGCCAGTTCCGCCAGATCCGTGAGCGGCAACAGCACCAGCTGAGAGGCATCCGTCTTGACGAGCAAGAGGATCCGCAGCGCGCTACCGCGCAGCCCGTTGGCGATCCGCTTCAGCGAAGCGATCTCGGCGATCGACAGCCCTTCTGCGTCATCGATGATCAGCAGGCGCGGCGGCTCGGCTTCCGCGCTCTTGCCGAGCGACTCCAGCGGGATGTCGGCCAGCAATCGGTTCACGGCTTGGAGAAGCGCACCTGCTTCGCCTGGCGTGTGGAACTCGACGCGGGTTCCCGCACTGCGCAGGTCCCGCACCAGATCCCGAGACGACATGGACAAAGCCTCGCTCGATGCCGATGTGGCCACCAGCACGGGCGATACCCCTGCCATCACCACGCTCACCGCGTGTCCTCGATGCCCGACCCCGCGGAGTCTATCTGCGAACCGCATCTTCACTGGATACCTCCCTTCATGAGATCGCCGTTCTCATCGAACAGGAAATCGTCAGGTAGCTGTGGCTTCGGGATCTCAGGCGTCTCCAAGCTGGAGTCCAGAGCGCTCAAACGGAAGACATAAGCGAGGATCGCCGCCACCGCCCGATACAAACCCTCGGGGATAGGCTGGTCGATCTCGGTGGTGAAGTAGATGGCGCGTGCGAGCGGCGGCGCCGAGACGAGCGGCACACCGGCATTTTTCGCGCGTTCCTTGATCGCAGCGGCCACTTCGCCGCGCCCCTTGGCGAGCACCATGGGAACCGAGCTTCGCGATTCGTCATACTCGAGCGCCACCGCGAACTCGGACGGGTTCACGATGACGACATCGGCATCGCGGACCTTATCGAGCATACGTCCGCGACTGAGCTCTCGCTGCCTCTTGCGGATCTGCTGTTTGATCTCAGGACGCCCTTCGATGTCCTTCATCTCGTCACGCACTTCCTGCAAGGTCATACGCATCCGACGCAGGTAGGACCAGCGCTGATAGGGCACATCAAGCATGGCGATGACGGCCACGACGATGCTGACCAAGGTGAAGGTGATCAGCGCCAGCTCCGTCCCTGCCGCCACCATGGGCTCGAAGAACACGCGGGACATCGCGAGCATCTCGTCACGCCGACTCCACAGAACCCAACCGAGCACCACGGCGACCGCGACGAACTTGACGAGATTGCGCAGCAGTCCGATCCATGCCTGAGCGCCGAACATCCGCGTCAAGCCGCTGAGGGGGTTCAATTTGCTGAATTTCGGCGCAGCCGCCTTCCCCGAAAAATTGATGCCACCGTTCATCGTCGCGGCGAGGAGCGCCACGACGAGCGTACAGAGAAGCACCCAACGGACCGCCCACAGACCCTCCGCGAGCCGCTCGCCGAAGAGCGTCGGCAGATCCTGCGGTGACTCGAACTCCGCTCGGGTGAAGGTCAGTCCGCTCGACAGGAGGCTGGAGAGCCCCTCCAGCATCTGCCCTCCCAAAAGGAACATCAGCACGCAGATCGCGAGCACCACGATCGCCCCACCGAAGTCGGGCGAACGCGGCAGTTCGCCGCGCTCGCGGGCTTGGGTGAGCTTCCGCTGGGTCGGCTCCTCGGTCTTCTCCGCGCTCTGCTCCTCTGCCACGGCTCAGGCGCCTCCCTGCAGTCGCGGACGGATGTATGAACCCGCCTCCTGCCAGAGGCCGACCATCTGTTCGGTGATCGCCGGCATCAGGACGAACAGCAACCCGAATCCGACCAGCAGGCTCACCGCGAAGCCGACGGCGAAGACATTCAACGATGGGGTGGCGCGGGACAGCGCGCCGACGCCGAGATTCACCGCCAACAGCGTCAGAAGCAGCGGGGCCGCCAGCAAGGCGGCACCTTTGAAGATGATCCGGGAGAAGCCGATCAGCGACTCGACATCGGTCAAGCTCACCTGGCCTGGAGGCAGCGTACGGATGCTTTCGACCATCATCGAGATCACGATGGTGTGACCCCCGGCTGTCAGGAACACGAGCAGCGCCAGTAGATTCAGGAACTGGGACAGGATCGGGGTCGAGCCGACCGACGGATCGAACGACTGCGCAAAGCTGATCCCGACGGTCATCGAGATCTGTTCTCCCGCGGTCACCACGGCCGCGACGACGAACTGCAGTGCGAGCCCCATCGATACACCGATCAACGCCTCACCCATCAACGACAGGAGATCCGGCTTGCCGAAGACCTGTGCGGGCTCCGAGAGCGAGGATGGGAACATCGGCGCCATCAAGAAGCAGAGCGTGGCGGCGTACAACACCCGGATGCGCGTCGTCCCTGCCGACTGGCTGAAGATCGGTGCGGCCGCGAAGAAGGCGGTGAGCCGTGTGAGCGGCAGGATCATCGACTCCAGCCAATCAAGGGTGAGGACTCCGAGCTCGAGCATGGGGTCACATCCCCACGTCGGCGACGCGCTCTAGGATCCGTCGTGTGAAATCCACGAGCAGTTGCAGCTGCCATCCGCCGACCAACAACACCAGGATCGTGACGGCGACCAGCTTCGGCAGAAAGCTGAGGGTCATCTCATTGATCGAAGTGGCGGCTTGGAAGATACCGACGATCACACCGACGACGAGGACGACGACGAGGATCGGCCCGGCGACGAGCCCACCGACCCAGATCCCCTCCCGTACGAGGTCGATGACCGCTGTTTCGTTCACGGCAGCGGTGCTGCAAAGCTGGCGGCAAGGGACCCGAGCAACAGCGCCCAACCGTCGACAAGCACGAACAGAAGGAACTTGAACGGCAACGCGATCATCACCGGCGAGACCATCATCATGCCCATCGCCATGAGCACGCTTGCGACGACGAGATCGATGACCAGGAACGGGATGTAGATCAGGAATCCGATGGTGAAGGCGGTACGGAGCTCGCTGGTGATGAACGATGGCAGCAGCACGCTCAACGGCGTCTCCATCGGCGCGGCGACCGGGGGCGACTTGGCAAGGTCCATGAACAGCTTCAGATCGGACTCCCGGGTCTGGGCGAGCATGAACTTCTTCATGGGATCGACTGCACGCTCCAATGCGGTCTCGAACGGTATGGCTCCATCGACATACGGCTTGAGGGCGACCTGTTGCACCTCGGACAAGGTCGGCCCCATCACGAAGAACGTCATGAACAACGCAAGACCGACGATCACCTGGTTCGGTGGAGTCTGTGGCGTTCCGAGGGCTTGCCGGAGCAGCCCGAGGACGATGACGATCCTCGTGAAGGCCGTCATCGAGAGGACGATCGCTGGAAGCAGCGTGAGGAACGTCATCAGTCCGAGCGCCTGCAGGGTCAGACTGTAGGCTTGACCACCGTCCGCCGTCGGCTTGGTCCGCAGCAACTCGATCGCGTTCACATCCTGCGCGATCGCCTCCGGGATCAGCGCACCCGCACAGACGCACAGCAGGACAGCGATCCATCTCGGGAACATCTTCATGGATTCTTCTCCTCTGCGCGCTCACGCGGACACGCGGCGATACGGGTGATCGAACCCGGCGTCACGCCCAACAGGATGTCCTCCGAGCCGAAACGGACGACCACGAGCCTTTCACGCGGCCCCAACGAGGTCTGCGAGACGATCCCGACGACGCTACGCGTCATGTCGAGCCCGCCTCGCCGGAATCGGGCAAGCAGCCAGAACGCCGCCGCCAACAAGGCACCGACGACCAGCAGAGACACCACGTAGCGCACCGGATCCATGGCTAGACAGTCCCCCTAGGTCAGAGATGCTTGACGCGGTCTTCCGGATCGACGACCTGGGTCAGCCGGATCCCGTAACGCTCGTTCACGAGCACCACTTCGCCACGGGCGATCACCGTGTTGTTGACACAGACATCAAGCGGCTCTCCGGCCACCCGGTCGAGTTCGACGACGCTGCCCTGCCCGAGGCGCAGAAGGTCACGGATCCGGAGCGACGAGCGGCCGACCTCCACCGAGACGTTCACCGCGACGTTCTGGATCAGCTCGAGCTGGACGGACGGATCCGCACCAGCGTCACCCTTCGAGATGCTGCCCATCACTGATTCGTTCATGCTGCCGATGCTCCTGTTGTCCGGTCTGGATTTGACGCGGGACGCTTGCGCCGAGTCACTGGACTCGCGGCCTCCCCGTCATCGATATGCTCTTGGCCGATGCTTTGGATCTCCACCGGAGGTTTGTCGTCCTGCGGCGGCGGCACGATGCGTTCGATCCGCACTGCCGCATTGCCGTCTGCGGTCCCGTATTCGGCATCAAAAAGATGTGAAGACTGCACAAGTACCTTCACCGCTGGCGGATTCTTGAACCACAGCGTGTCTCCTGGTCGTATCGCGGCAAGATCGAGCGCGGACACACGGAGCGTGACGAGCTGCGCGACCAACTCGAGCTCGGCATCCGTCACGGCGGCCCCGAGCTGATCCGACCATCGGGCCGCGAGTTTCTCGTCGCGCTCGCCCGCTTGCACCCTACCGCGGAGCAGAAGCCGGATCGGCTTCAAGGCCGAGAACGGGTACATGATCGTCAGCTGTCCACGGGCTGACGAACCGAGCTCGAGGTCGAACCGGCTCACAGCGACCGTCTCACGATCCTCGCCGACCTGGGCGAACGCAGGATTGATCTCCCGGCTCACGAACTCCGGATTGATCGGATACACCGGAGCCCACGCATCACGAAGGTTCTCGAAGATGGACTCCATCAGAAGCTGGATGATGCGATCCTCGGTGGGCGTGAATCCGCGCAATGCCGACAGTTCGATCGCACCACCGCCTCGCCCGCCGAAGAAGCTGTCAACGGCACCGTAGATGACGGACGGTTCGAGTGTCACCAGTCCGTAGCCCCGTAGCGGCGTGAAGCGCACGATGTTGACGTTGCTCGGCGAGGGCAGTGTCTTGAGATAAGCGCTGAAGGTCATCACGTCGAACGGCAGTACGGTGATCTTGACGGCCTGACGGAGCAAGGTGAGCAGACCACCGCGCAACTGTCGCGAGAACCGGTCGTTGATCATCTCGAGTGCGGCGAGTTGACCGCGCGTCGTCGTGTCGTTCGCGACCAGGCTGTACGGCTGGACTGCAGCGCTCGACGCTTCGGTCGCCGAAGTGTCGAGGTCGCCGCTCTGCATCGCATCCACGAGGGCTGCGACCTCTTCATGGGTCAGCACTGGGCTGGAAGTTGGCATTTTCGGCTCTACGGATAAGTGGATCGGTCGGATTACTGGAACACGAAGTGGGTCAACATGACCTCATCGACGCCGCCGAAGTCCTCGTTCCGGATCAGCACATCGTTCATCGCATCACGCAACGCCTCGACGAGCTTCGTCCGGCCCTCTAAAGAGGTCATCTCCTCTTCACCGAACTGCCCCGCAGTGGCGATGACCGCAGCCTCGATCGCGATCTGGTGCTTCGTGACACGCTCGACGATCTTCTCGCCGTAGAAAGTCTTGTAGGCGAGCTTGAATTGGACGAACTTCCGCGAGTTGGGGACGTTCAAGGTGAAGTCGCGCTCGATCGGTTTGTAGGTCGCGGTGAACTTCTCGCTCTCCGGCACCTCTGCCGACGGCTTTTCCTCGCCCTCGGCGACTTCACCCGACGCAGGCTCCTCTCCGGCCTTCTCTTCCCCGGCCGCTTCTTCACCGTGTTCTTCACCGTGGTTCTCGCCCTCCTTCACCTCGACCGGCGGAGCGCTGAAGTACCCCGTCATGAAGAGGGTCGCCCCGACCGATCCACCGATCAGCGCGATCGCACCAGCGGCGAGCATCACGAAGAAGAGCAGCTTGGATTTCTTGCTCGGCGCAGCCTCTTCACCTGGCGCTGCAGCAGCATCAGGGGCTTTCTTCTTATCGTCTTTTTTCTCTGCCATCGCTATGTACCGTCAATGTGTGGGGTGGGTGTCAAACGAACAGGTCGATCGCACGGGAGGAAGGGTCTTTCGCGGCGATCGCGTGAAGGGGAGCCAGGGCATCACCGTCATCGCCCGTGGCGGCTTGGTGGCGTCGCACGGCCTGTGCCGTCCATCCCTGTGCAGAACCGTTGAAGGGCCGAGAGCCGGATTGACCGAATGTCCATCCCGCCAGCTGCAGGCCAGCGGTTTCGAGGGAATCTCGCAGCCGTGGCAGGCCGGACTCCAGAAGCGCCCGGACTTCGCCGTTGGCCACGCTGACATTGGCTGCTACTGCAGTACCCCGCAGCGTGAGGTCGATGTCGACCGTTCCCATGTTCGCGGGTTCAAGTTGAAGTCGGACATTCCAGTCGTCATCGCGGATCTGCGCGAGCACCCGCTGTCCAACAGCTTCGGCGAACGCTTGGACGCGCTCATCGGCCGACAGCCTTGGATCAGGCATCACCAGCACACGATCGGCTTCAGCCGTCGGCGGCAAGGTGGCCGATGGTCGGGCGAAGGACGCCTCGACAGGCGACGCGCCCACGGACGGCAGCGTGATCATGGCGGCGAGGCCACGATCGGTTCCAACGCTGGACTCGCTGATGGTGGTCATCGGCAGGGAAGTCGTCAGCCGTGGCGCCGTATCGTCTCGGCCGACAGACGGATCGACTTGTTTCCATGCACTGGCCAGATCCCGCTCGACCTTCGGTGCTGGTACGACTCCCTCTAAATAGGGTGCTTCATTGGGCGCTTCTGACACATATCCGGCTGCCGTGAGTTCGGCTTCCGTGGCGACGCCGCTCAGCGGTGCCAGGCGATCGGGGCGCGGACGCTCGGTCAACATGGCCGGAACCGCTGCGGAGGCGGCGGTACGCAAGATGTCGCGCTCATCCGGCGCCCATGTCCGCAGTCGCAGCTGGCTCATGGACGACCGGTCAGTCATCGGATCGGCCGGTGTCGGTACGAGGTTCGGCGTCGCGGGTGTCATCACCGTCGCCGGGCTCACCGGGGTCGCCGGGGTCGCCGTGGTCGCCGTGGTCGCCGGCAACTCCGACGGTCGCGCCATACCGGCCATTCTTGGTGGCTCGGAACGGCTGACGGTAGCCCGCCACATCAGCAGATCTTCATCGGCGATCGGTGGGGGGGCCATTGGTGAGGGCGGTACGACCGCGATCATCGCCAGAGGCACCGCCGACTCTTCTTCGGTCACACCGCGACGGTCGGTGTCCGGTTCGCTGACGACGACATCGACATCGCTCAGGTCGATGGGCGCTTTCGTCCCATCGGCTGCGACCGATGCCGTCTCGCTGAGCAGCAAGCGCGCGAGGTCGCGGTTGATGCCCATGCCGACCGCGAACTCCTCGAGCTCGAGATCGGACTCTCGGACGGTCGGCTCGGTCGGCGGCGCCATGGACGCCCCCGGCAATGGCGGCAATCCGTTGCCGGTCGTTTCGTGCCGTCCGACCTCGCGCGATGGCTCGGTCGGAGGCGCTGGCAAGACCGCTTGCAGGACTGCAGC
The DNA here is from genome assembly GCA_002292945.1 of Proteobacteria bacterium UBA964. Lineage (GTDB taxonomy): Bacteria > Pseudomonadota > Gammaproteobacteria > Steroidobacterales > Steroidobacteraceae > UBA964. The sequence continues at coordinate 17,380 of DBCG01000087.1, forward strand.
GAAAGAAATGCCCTCCGCTGCAGGCACGGAAGTGTCATCCGGCATGTCCGCAAGGCTTTGCCTCGTCGGAGCCGGACTCTCGAGCATTCGGAAAAGTGATTCTGGAACGGCCATGGGTGCGGACTACTCTTGCCGGTTGGACTGACTGGCTGTCAGTTCTGCAACTTGGATGCCAACCGCTGCACGCCGCCCGCGCTGAGAGAGACCGTCCAGCGTCTTCTGCTCCTCGACAGCCGCCTCCCGCTTGGCGGCCTGGGTGGCCCGATCGGCCACCTTCTCGATCGAATCCGCGAATCCGCGCCGCGCGCGGGCCTCCTCCAAGGCAGCCTCCAACAGGAACTCGGCTTGGGCAACCTCGCTGGATTGCTGCTCCGACAGCCCTGTCAACCAACCGGAGAAGTCGCGGTACATGCGTATGCTGCCGGCGCTCTGCACCGCTGTTTCACGCTTCTCGACCAACAAACCATAGTCGCCGACATACCGCTTCACGGTCTCCAGGCGGTCCTGTTCGGACGTCAATGCGCGCCGGCGTTCGGCTGCCGCACCCTCCGCCATCGACGCCAGGCTGTCACCGATCCGCACGATGCGCTTGAGCCGAGCGGCACGCTGACTGCTGCGAGCGCTCATGCAAGCACCCCGGCCAGCTGACCGAATCCGCCGTCGAAGTCGACTTTCTCGTCACTGTCCTGCTGGAGGAAAGAACGAAGCGCGCCGCGACGCTGCAGCGCTTCATCAAGATCCGCATTGGTACCTGGGCGATACGCGCCCACAGCGACCAGGTCGCGGTTCTCCTCCCATGTCGCCATCAAGCGACGGAACTTCCGCACCAGTACCCGTTGGTCGGCTGTCACCAGCTTGTTGGCGAGGCGCGAGACGGAGAGATTGATATCGATGGCCGGATACTGGCCCAGCGCCGCCAGATCCCGCGACAGGAGCACGTGACCATCGAGGATCGCCCGCGCCCCATCGACGATCGGATCGTTGGCGTCGTCCCCTTCAGCCAATATCGTGTAGATCCCGGTGATACTGCCGCCGGTCGCGACGCTGCCGGCGCGCTCGACGAGCTCGTTGATCATCGAGAAGACTGATGGCGTATACCCTTTGGTGGTGGGCGGTTCACCCACGGCGAGCCCGACCTCCCGCTGCGCATGGGCCACGCGTGTCAGGGAATCCATGAGCAGCAGCACATCCTTGCCTTGATCGCGGAAGTACTCCGCGATCGCACAGGTGTAGTGGGTCGCCCGCAGGCGGACCACCGGTGAGCAATCTCCCGGCGCCGCGACCACGATCGCGCGTTGCCGACCTTCAGGACCCAGCGTCTCCGTCACGAAATCGAGCACTTCGCGACCACGCTCGCCGATCATCCCCACGACGACGATATCCGCAGCAGTGAAACGGGTCATCATCCCGAGCAGCATGCTCTTGCCGACACCACTGCCTGCGATCAATCCGATACGTTGCCCGCGACCGATGGTCAGCAGGGAGTTGATGGCGCGTACGCCGACATCGAGCACTTGGTCGATGGGCGCGCGTTGCAGCGGATTCTTCCGCTCCCCGCGCAGCGGCACATAGACATCGGGATCGATCAGAGCGCCGCCATCCAATGGCAGGCCGAGTCCGTCGACGACCCGACCCAACAGCTGATCGCCGACACCGACCCGCGCCGTATGCGTCACCACCCGGACGCCGGTGCCGGGTAGCAGCCCTTGGACCGCCGCGAACGGCATGAGCATCACCTCATCGCCATCGAAGCCGACCACTTCGCAGGTGATCCCTTCACCCTGCTCCGCCACCACCTCGCAGTAGGCCCCGAGCGGTGCTCGCACGCCACGCGCGCTCAGCATCATCCCGGTGACCCGAGTCAATACACCGCAGATGCTCGGCGCGGGCACCGAGACCGCCGAAAGGCGATCGCCCAAGGATTCAAGCAATCCGGCGCTCAAGGCGGGGCCTCGCGCAGCAGATCTGCTGCGGCGGCGAGAACCGCTTCCTGGGTCGCCCGGATCCTGTTCTCGAAGCGGTCATCCACCACTTTGTCGGCGCTGCTCGCGATCGCCCCGGCGCGTGGCACCAAAGGGTCGGCGATCAGCCGCAGCGACGGCGAAGTGACCCGCGATCTCCCGAGAAGCTCGAGATCCTGCGGGTTCATCCGCACCTCGAGCACCGCATCATCGACAGGGAGATCGACCGCTGCGACCACCGCGTCGAGGTATCTGCTGAGACCCGGCGCATCGCTGAGCGTCTGCCGGGCCAATTCATTGCCGATCCTGAAGCTTGCCTGCGCCAGCGGGACCACGAGCCTGCGCTCGAGATCCGCATGGGTCTCGGCCACCACGCGCCCGATGGACTCGAGCGCCGCCATCGCCTGATCGAGCGATGCCGCGAACTCGGCTTGTGCCATGTCTCGGCCGCGCCTTTCCGCCTCAGCCACCCACTGATCGATCTCGTCCTGCGACGGGCGCGCCGTGCCGAGCGTATCGCTGGTCTCGCCGACGAACTCTTCGCCGAAACTGTCCGTCGATACAACGGCGGTTACTGAGGATAGCTCTGCCTCGGGCTCCTGCTGGCGAGCATACTCACGCAACAAAAACCCCGCGCGACGCACCGCGAAGTGCCGCGCAGCGAAAGCCGTCACCGCGGAATCGTCTGCCCGACGGACCGAGTCCGTCGGGACGAACGCACCGCGCGCCGGCTTAGCGACCGTGTCCGATCCCGTCGTCACTTCAAGCCTTCATCAGACATAGTCTGCGCCTCGGCCGGAGAGCATCATCTCGCCGGCGTCCGACAGCTTGCGTGCCGTGCGCAGCATCTGTTTGCGGGCCTCTTCGACGTCCGAGAGTCTCATCGGCCCCTTGCCGTCCATCTCGTCCACGAACATCTCGCGGGCACGCGCCGACATGTTCGAGAGGAACTTGTCCTTGAGGATGTCGTCCGCACCCTTGAGCGACTGCATCAGCAGTTCCGCCGGGACCGCGCGCATCAAGGTCTGGATGCTCCGGTTGTCGCAACCCGCCAGGTTCTCGAACGCGATCATGTTGTCCTGGATCCGTTGCGCCAGGTCGGGGTCCTGTGAATTCAGGCGGCCCATCAACCCTTGCTCGACGTCCGACTTCACGTAGTTCATGATCCGCGCCGCCGCCTTGACGCCGCCGACACTCGAGGATTTCAAAGAGGAATTCGACGAGAACTGCTTGCGCATGATCACCTCGAGTTCCTGCATCGCGGTGGGCTGGATGGTCTCCAGCGTCGCAACGCGCGAGATCACTTCCGGACGGACGGTGTCCGGCAGGAAACGAAGCACATCCGCAGCCACGTCGTAGTCGAGGAACGAGAGCACGATCGCGATGATCTGCGGGTGTTCGCTGGCGATCATCTCGGAGATCGAACGGGCATCCATCCATTGAAGGATCTCGAGGCC
>DBCG01000125.1 GCA_002292945.1 Proteobacteria bacterium UBA964
TGGTTCCCGGATGAAACCCTGCAGGCGCTGCGCGAGTTCGTGGTGTCCATCAAGGGGCCGCTCGGGACGCCGGTCGGCGGCGGCATCCGCTCCCTCAATGTCGTGATGCGCCAGACGCTCGATCTTTACGCCTGTGTGCGGCCGATCCGCTATTTCCCGGGCGTCGCGACGCCGATGCAGGACGCCTCGCTCACCGATATGGTGGTGTTCCGCGAGAACACCGAGGACATCTACGCCGGCATCGAGTACGCCGCCGGCTCGCAGGAGGTCCAGCGCCTCATCCACTTCCTGCAGTCGGAACTGCATGCGCGAGGCATACGGTTCCCCGCGAGCTCCGGCATCGGCATCAAGCCGGTATCGAAGGAGGGCAGCCAACGCCTGATACGCATGGCGATCCAGTACGCGATCGAGAACGATCGGGTCTCGGTGACGCTCGTGCACAAGGGCAACATCATGAAGTACACCGAGGGCGCCTTCCGCAACTGGGGCTACCAGCTTGCGAAGGACGAGTTCGGTGCCGCAGAGTTCGGCGGCGGCCCGTGGATGAGTTTCCGCAACCCGGTGACCGGCAAGGACATCGTCATCAAGGATGTCATCGCAGACAACTTCCTTCAGCAGGTGCTGCTGCGCCCTGAAGAGTACGATGTCATCGCCACGCTCAACCTCAACGGCGACTACATCTCCGATGCCTTGGCGGCTCAGGTGGGCGGCATCGGGATCGCCCCCGGCGGCAACATCGGCCATGGCCTCGCGGTCTTCGAGGCGACCCATGGCACGGCGCCGGGTTTCGCTGGCAAGGATCGTGTGAACCCGGGATCGATCATCCTCTCTGCCGAGATGATGCTGCGTTACATCAAATGGACCGAGGCAGCCGATCTGATCATCAAGGGTGTCGCGAACACCATCGCCGCGAAGGAGCTGACCTACGATCTGGCGCGTCTGCGCGAGGCGATCCGCGCGAGCAAACGTGAGCTCGCGTCGCGGCGCAATGTGGAGGAGGCGATGCAGAAGCTGATCCCAGGGGCGACCCTGAAGAGTTGCTCAGGCTTCGGCGACGCCATCATCCGGCACATGGCGGACTGACGGCCGGGCATGGCGGTCTTCGACGCGGATTGCCGGCGTTGCCCGCGCCTCGTCGATTGTCGCGAGGCCTCGGCCCGGCGGTTCCCGGGCTATCACGGTGCACCCGTCCCCGCGTTCGGCGATCCTGCGCCGCAGTGGCTGATCGTCGGGCTGGCGCCGGGATTGCACGGCGCCAACCGCACCGGTCGGCCGTTCACCGGTGATCACGCAGGCATCCTGCTCTATGAGACGCTGCATGCGCTCGGTGTCTCGAGCGCCGCCGTGTCGGAGCGCCGTGAGGACGGCTTGCAGCTGAAAGGCGTGCGGATCACGAACGCGGTGAAGTGTCTGCCGCCGGCCAACAAGCCCCTTCCCGCCGAGATCCGCGCCTGCAACGACTACCTCGCAGCGGAGATCCAGACGCTCGCGCCGCGGGTCGTGGTGGCGTTGGGGCGTATCGCGCACGATGCCGTGCTCGATGCGGTCGGGCTCGCCCGTTCGAGCTGCCGCTTCGGGCACGGTGCGGAGCATCGGATCGTCCCTTCTCGACCCTCGATGTCGGCGTTCTCGTTGGTGGATTCGTACCACTGCAGCCGCTACAACACCCAGACACGGCGTTTGACTCCGACGATGTTCCTCGAGGTGCTGGGGCGTGCGCAGACGCTGGTCGGGACCTCGGGCCCCTCGTCTGCTGTGCGATGATCGAAGGGTGAGCACCGAGCCCCCCCACGCCACCCCGTTCGACGCGCGGGCGTTCGTCGGTAGCCTCCCGCGCCGGCCTGGCGTGTACCGGATGTTCGCTGCCGATGGCGCGATCCTCTATGTCGGCAAGGCCAAGTCGCTGCGCGACCGTGTCGGCAGCTATTTCACCCCCGCCAATGTCATCCCTAAGGTACAGGCCTTGGTCGGACAGATCGCAGCCATGGAAGTCACGGTGACGCGCTCCGAGACCGAGGCCCTGCTGCTCGAGCACAACCTCATCAAGGCGCATCGTCCGAGGTACAACGTACTGCTGCGTGATGACAAGAGCTTCCCCTATCTTTGGTTGTCGACCGGCCATCCGTTCCCGAGATTGGTCGTCTATCGGGGCGCCCGTAACGCTCCGGGGCGCTACTTCGGGCCGTACCCGAACGCGGGGGCGGTACAGGAGACCTTGCACCATCTGCAGAAGGTCTTCGGCCTGCGTAACTGTCGTGACAGCTATTTCGCGAACCGCAGCCGTCCCTGCCTGCAGCACCAGATCGGACGGTGCTCCGCGCCCTGTGTCGGTCTCATCGCTGCCGAGGACTACGGGCGTGATGTCGGGTCTGCGGTGCGCGTGCTCGAAGGGCGAAATGCCGATGTGCAGCGAGAGCTTGCGGAAAGCATGGAATCGGCATCGCAGCGGCTCGAGTTCGAGAAGGCCGCCGTGCTGCGCGATCAGATCGCGGCGATCCAAGAATTGCAGGCGCAACAGGTCGTCGCCGCCGACGACGAGCGAGATGCGGACATCTTCGCGGTCGCCGGCGAGCCGGGCGAGTACGCGATCGGCGTCATGCCTGTGCGGGGTGGTCGAAGCCTCGGAACCACGCATCATTTTCCGCGCGCCGTGTTCGCTGAGCCGGATGAAGTGCTGTCATCGTTCCTCATGCAGTACTACGCGGTGCAGGCGCCACCCCCGGAGGTGTACTCCAGCCTGCTGCTCGAGGATGCGGCTTCGCTCTCCGAGGCGCTGAGCGCTCAGGCGGGCCACGCGGTACGGGTGCGCCGTGCCCAACGAGGCCTCGCCGCGCGTTGGGCGGAGATGACCCGCGACAACGCGGTGCAAGCGTTGCGCATGCGTCTCGCCCGGTCCGAGGGTTGGGCGGACATGTACACGGACCTTGCCCTGTTGCTCGGCCGAGCATCGCCTCCCACACGCATGGAATGTTTCGACATCAGCCACACGCAAGGCGAGGGCACCGTTGCGTCCTGTGTCGTGTTCGGTCCGGAGGGGCCGCTCAAAAAAGAGTATCGCCGCTTCAACATCAGCGGGATCGAGCCGGGCGACGACTACGCAGCGCTTCGGCAGGCGCTTGGGCGGCGTTACTCGCGTATCCAGGCCGGCGAGATGCCGCCGCCCGACCTGCTGGTCATCGACGGCGGTCCCGCGCAGGTCGCTGGGGTGGCGGAAGTGCTGGGTCCGCTCGGTTTCGGCGATCTCCCGATGCTCGGCATCTCCAAAGGACCGGATCGTCGGCCGGGCCAGGAGCAGCTGCATCCGGGGGGTGCCGCCGCCGGTATCGGACCGCCGATCATCCCCGGCGCGCGATCTGCCGGCCTCAAGCTGCTGCAGCGCCTGCGGGACGAGGCGCACCGTTTCGCGATCACCGGCCACCGTCGGCGTCGCGCTCGGCGCTTCAACGAGTCGATCCTCGAGACTGTGCCGGGACTGGGTCCGGCCAAGCGTCGTGCACTGTTGCGGCAGTTCGGCGGCTTGCAGGGTGTCTTGCGTGCCGCCAAATCCGATCTCGAGCAGGCGCCGGGGATCGGCCCGGCACTGGCACAAAACCTTTATGATGCGCTTCACCCCGGCGAGTGAACGATGCTCTGGAATGTCCCCAACACACTGACCTGGATGCGGATCTTCTCTATTCCGCTCGTCGTGCTGTTGTTCCACCTTCCGTATCACTGGTCCGATCCGGCGGCTGGGGCGCTGTTCGCGATCGCGGGCATCACCGATACGCTCGACGGCTATTTCGCGCGAAAGTACGGCCAGACGTCGAAGCTCGGTGCCTTCCTCGACCCGGTGGCCGACAAACTCATCGTCGCGACCGCCTTGGTGCTGCTGGTCAGCAAGGATTCACGATTGGTGGTGGTGCTGCCGGCCATCGTCATCATCGGTCGTGAGATCGCGATCTCCGCGCTGCGCGAATGGATGGCGGAGCTCGGCGCGCGGCGCAAGGTCGCCGTTTCCAGCCTCGGCAAGGTCAAGACCATCCTGCAGATCGTGGGCCTCTCGATGATGCTCATCCGTTGGGATGTCTGGTTCCTGCCGACCTATCAGGTGGGCGTGGCCTTGACCGTGATCGCCGCGATCTTCACGCTCATCTCGGGCTGGGAACACCTGCGCGCCGCTTGGCCGGACCTTCGCAGCGGCTCAACTTGAAGTTCGGGTCGTCCGACCCTACAATTGTCGTTCTGTCCCGGGCGGGAATAGCTCAGTTGGTAGAGC
>DBCG01000041.1:0-216 GCA_002292945.1 Proteobacteria bacterium UBA964
CGCCCCAGCGTGATCGAGTTGCGCACCTGCGCTTCGTGCGTGATCAGGCAGCCTTTCGGGTTGGCGGTCGTGCCTGAGGTGTAGAGCATCAGCGCGACATCGCGCACCCGCACACCGAGACGGGTCTCGTGCACGGCGATCTCGGGGACGGCATCGGCGGCCGCATCGAAAGCGGCTTCGCTGACGAAGCCGGGGCGCTCGCCCGCGCCGAAGCGT
>DBCG01000041.1:268-7714 GCA_002292945.1 Proteobacteria bacterium UBA964
GCGACGGCGAGGGCAAGGCGGCTCGGGTCGGGTGCCGCAGCGAGACCGGGCAGCGCAGACTCGAGGCGCTCCACGAAGTTCACCTGCTCTGCGATCGCGGCCGTCGTCAGAACGGTGACGAGATCCGCGTTCTCGATGACATAGCCGATCTCCGAGGCCTTGTAGCGCGCATTGATCGGCACGATGACGGCGCCGCACATCGCGATCGCGAAGTAGAGCTCGACGAACTCCGGGCAGGTGTGCATCAGGATGCCCACATGGTCGCGCGGCTTCACGCCGAGCGCCTGCAGGCTGCGGGCCCGTCGCATCGCGCGCGCGGCGAGCTCGGCGTAGGTGTAGCGGCTCTCCGGGAACACGAGGGCGAGCTTGTCAGGATGGCGGTCCGCCGCGCTCAGCAGCAGATCGCCCATCGTCGTGACGTTGATGCGCAGTGTCGCGAGGTCCTCGCTGTATTGCCGCGATCCGGTGGTCATCTCAGTGGCCCTCGGGTGCGAACGCGAGCAGCACATTGCCCGGCATGTGGAAATATACGCCGTAGCCCGAGGCCGCGAACAGCATCCCGTCCTGCACGATCGGTCCGGCGCCGCCGCCGAACGAGCCGCCGTGCGCGGTACCGCCATCGGTGGTGCGGAAGGTCTGCGTGGCGTCGAACTCCCAGATCACCCGACCGGTTGCCGAATCGTAGGCGCGGAGGCGTCCGTCCATGTGGCCTGCCAGCACGGCGCCCGGCATGGAAGTGATCGCGGCGGAGATGCCGGGTTCGCAGAACTGACGACCGTTGCAGACGTTGTCGGCAGGCGTCGACCACAGGAATTTTCCGGTGGTGACATCGAGCGCATAGAGGCCGGCCTTTGAGGCCACGGCATGGAGATTGGTCTCCGCCTCCGGGTTCGACATGTCCGTGATCGGCACGAACAGCCGCTGGCCGTCGAGCGCCATGCCGAAGTGCACGCCGCCCTGGATGCCGCCGCGACCGACTTTGGTGCCCCAGACTCTCGCGCCGTTGCGGGCGAGATCGAGCGCATAGACATCGCCGGATTTCTGTCCGGCGAGCAGCAACGATCGTCCGTCGGCCCCGCGTGCGACGATGGTGCTCGCACCGAAATCGAAATCCGGGCCGTCTTCGGTCGGGCAGTTGGGGTTGTCCGGCAGCATGCAGGCGACGTTCCAGGCATCGCCGGCGGTCTTCTGCCGCGACCAGAGCAGCTTGCCCGTGCGCAGGTCGAAGGCGAGCAACGCGTCGCTGCGGTCGTTGGCGGGCGAGGAGTAGTTCTCGCCGGTGCCCACATAGAGCAGACCGCGAGCGGTGTCGATGGACGGGCTGTTCCAGATCGGGGCGCCCGAGGGCGCGAGGATCGGCGTGCCGACACGGGTCTTGCCGACTTCGCGCGGCGCCTCGTCGATGGAGTAGCTCTTCCACGCTTGCGATCCATCGCGCGCATCGAGTGCCACGACCGAGCCACGGAACGAGCAGCAGGGATACTTGGGATCGGCGGCCGAGGTGACCTCGAGCGAGGACACCGGCACGAACAGCCGACCCTGATAGAGCACCGGCGCGCCCGTGACGGTCGCGTTCGGGTGGTCATCGACCTTCGCCGACCAGACGAGTTCGCCGGTCTGCGCATCGACGGCGTAGACGCGTGCGATCAGGTCGGCGAAGTAGGCGAGGGGACGCTGCGGCGGCGAGCCCGCGTCCCAGCCTTCGATGGTGACGGGTGAGCGCACCTCGGCGCTCGCACGGAACGTCCAACGCACGCAGCCGCTTTCCTTGTCGAGCGCGTAGACCGTGCCGTCCTGGCTACCGACGAACACGGCGCCCATGGCGACGGTCGGTTGCGAACGCGCGCGTTGGGCGTTCGGGAAGGCGAACGCCCATTTCAGCTTGAGTTTGGGCAGATCGCTCGCGGAGAGCCGGGCGACCTCCGCCGGGATATGCCGTTGATTCTCACGCGACACGCCCCAACCGGCCTTCGCGGGCGGTCGGCGCAGGTCGAAGGCGCGGGCTGGACCCATGCACATCGGCGCGGCCGCACGGGCGACCACGGTATCGAGCGAGACGCCGGCGAGATACTCGGCGACCGCACGGCGCTCAGCGGCATCAAGGCCGGCCGCCTGCGCCTGCATGATGCCTTTCTCCATCGCGTGCAGCAGGCCGTCCGCCGGCATCATCTGCAAGAAGGTCTTGTGGGGCGCCTTGGGGATGCCGCCCTCATGGCATTGGGCGCAGGCGCGGGCGTAAGGTCCCGCCCCCGGATGCGGCGCGGCCTGTTCAGTCTGCGCGTGCGCGACGGGTGCGGCGCCGAACAGGGTGGACAGTGCGATGGCGAGCCCTGCGCCGAGCGCGCTGCGGATGGCTGATCTCTTCATGGACGGTTCCCCCTCGTTGGACTTTTCCGCAGTGCCGGAGCCGCCGGCGCTGCGGAAGCGGTTGTCATTGCTTGACCAGTCTGCGTATCGCGGCCTCGATGGATTGCGGACTCGGCACATATGCGCGCTCCAGTTCGCGCGCGAACGGAACCGGTGTGTGCGGTGCGGTGATCTGTACGATCGGGGCCTTCAGCGCATGGAAAGCGTTGCTCGCCACCAAAGCGGCGATGTCCGAGGCGACCGAGCAACGCGGCGGTGATTCGTCGACGATGACGAGCCGCCCGGTGTTCTCGAGGCTCTCGTAGATGGTCTCGTCATCGAGCGGCGAGAGGGTGCGCGGGTCGATGAGATCGGCGGTGATGCCCTCGGCAGCGAGCGCATCGAGCGCCTTCTCGGCGAACGACACCATGCGGCCGATCGCGACCACCGTGACATGCTCGCCCTCGCGCACGAGGGCCGCCTCGCCGAACGGGATCGTGTAGTCGCCCTCGGGGACCGCGCCCTTTCGCGGGTAGATCGCCTTGTGCTCGAAGAACACCACCGGGTCGTCGTCGCGGATCGCGGTGAGCATCAGGCCCTTGGCATCGTAGGCGTTCGACGGCACGACCACCTTGAGGCCCGGTACGGCGGTGACGAGCGCGTACATCGATTGGCTGTGCTGCGCGCCCATGTTCATGCCGGCACCGGTGGCGGTGCGGATGACGATGGGGCAGGCGGTCTTGCCGCCGAACATGTAGCGGAACTTCGCGGCCTGGTTGAAGACCTGATCGAAACACACGCCGAGGAAATCCGCGAACATGAGCTCGGCCACCGGTCGCATCCCTGCGAGCGCCGCGCCGTTGGCGGCACCGATGATCGCGGACTCGGAGATGGGTGTGTCGATCACGCGGTCTTCGCCGAACTTCGGCAGAAGGCCCTTGGTGACACCGAACACACCGCCTGCCGCGTCGCGCTGGCCGGAGGTGCCGCCCGCGCCGCCGGAGACGTCCTCGCCGAGGACGATCACGCGTGGGTCGCGCGCCATCTCGAGGTGCAAGGCCTCGTTGATCGCATCGCGCATGGAAAGTTGTCGCATGCTTCCGGTCTCCGCGCCGCGAGGGGGCGTCAGTAAGAAACGTAGACGTCTGTGAGCAGGTCGGCCGCGGTGGGCGGCGCCGCGCTGCGCGCTGCAGCGACCGAGCGGTCGATCAGCGCCATCACTTCGGCATCGACCGCATCGAGCGCGGCGCTGTCGAGCAGCGATCGCTCGCTGACCCGGGCGCGGAAGATCCGCAGGCAATCCATGGTCTCGCGGTGCCGTGCGACCTCGTCCTTGGCGCGGTACAGCATCGGATCGCCTTCGAAATGGCCGAAGAAGCGCGTGGTCTTCGCTTCGATGGTCGAGGGGCCGCCCCCGTTGCGGGCGCGCTCGAGCGCCCGGCCCATGGCCGCGTGCACCGCGAAGAAATCCGACCCGTCGCAGGTCTCGGCGGGCATGCCGAAGCCGCGTGCCCGGCCGGCGATGTCGCGCGAGCCGACCGCGTAGTCCGCGCCGGTGTGTTCGGAGTAGCCGTTGTCCTCGAAGACGAAGATCGCCGGCGCCTTAAGCACCACTGCGAGGTTCATGGCCTCGAACACGGTGCCCTGGTTGCAACTGCCGTCGCCGCCGAAGGCGACGGCGACCTTGCCGTCCCGGCGGGCCTTGCAGGCGATGGCGGCGCCGACCGCGATCGGTGGCCCCCCGCCGACGATGGCGTTGGCCCCGAGCATGCCCTTCGACATGTCGGCGATGTGCATCGAGCCGCCCTTGCCCTTGCAGAGGCCGTCACGGCGTCCGTAGATCTCGAGCATCATGCCCGTGACATCGCAGCCCTTGGCGATGCAGTGGCCGTGGCCACGATGGGTGCTCGCGATCCAGTCGGCATCGTCGAGATGCTCGCAGATGCCTACGGCGACAGCTTCCTGGCCGGAGTAGAGGTGCGTGAAACCCGGGATCTCGCCGGTCTGGATCTCGACGTGCAGGCGCTCCTCGAACTCGCGGATGGTCTTCATCTGCCGGTAGGCGCGGAGCAGTCGGTCAGGGGGCAGCGGCACGCGTGTCTCCTTGGGGGTTCGGTCTTCGGCAATGGGCGGTGACGCCGCCTTGAAGTCTACGGACTGGCCTAAAAACGGTCAATTGTGACGGTTACGAGCACCTTTGCTTTTTTGCCGTCCCGCGGCCTCAGGCACCGCCTGGACCCTGTACATAGTCGTCCAAAACCTTGTGGAAGTGGCGGATCCGCAGTTCCTGCGACCCGACCCACAGTCCCTCGAACGCCTTCGACTGCATCCCGGCCTGCACGCCGGGCAGGTTCTGGGCGTCCTGGTCGAGCACCAAGCCGATCGATTTGTCGCCGTAGGCGAAACGCTGGTGCCGCGGCCGCGGTGGCCGCTCTTGGCCGTCCGGTACGAGTTCGAGGGTCCAGATGTCGTAGAACATCCGGTTCGGGTCGGTGGGGTGCGGACGCTGCCGGAACAGCATCAGGTCGTCGGCATGGACGTTGAGGGTGACGTTCGGGAAGATCAGGTAGTGATAATCGTCGGTCAGTTGATCGTCGTTGAGACGTGAATAATCTTTGCCCTGCGACGGGCCGACCTTGCGCTTCTGCTTCTGGACATCGCGGCGGATGTTCTCGATCGGCTCGTCGTAGTCCGCCGGGTCCATCCCCGCGCCCTTCATGATCGTCTTGATGGGGTCGGGGATCGAGGGCGGCTTGCGGACGCGCGGGCTGACCACGCCGAACGGGATCAGGTAGCGGTTGTGGCGCTCGTAGCAATCGATCTGGATGTCGAGATCGTGCAGGTAATAGAGCAGCTGCGGATGGATGCCCTGCACATGGTAGCTTTCATTGAAGGCATCGACCGAGGCCTTCCAGTTGCATTCCCACTCGACCGTGATGTCGCGCGTGAGCGCCATCTTCGGGAAGTTGTACGGGTCGAGGTGCAGCGGCATCGGCTCGAGGAACTCGCGCAGCGGTCCGACGGACTTGTCGAGGCTGAACCAGACGAACCCGCCCCAGGTGTCGCAGGGCAGCTCGACGAGCCCGCGGCAGGGCGGTGCGCCCTGCGGGAAAGTGTCGAGGTCGGGGATGCGCTTGAAGCTGCCGTCGATCTCGTATTCCCAGTGGTGGTACTGGCACTTGAAGGATTCGGCGCTCGAGGCGCCCTCGGCGCGCAGGCGGTTCCCGCGGTGCAGGCAGACGTTGTAGAACGCGCGCATCGCCCCGTCCTTCTGCCGCACCAGCAACACCGACTCGCGGCCGATCTCGGTGCAGATGTAGTCGCCGGGCTCGGTGACATCGGATTCGAGGCCGCCGAGCAACCAGACCTTGGTCCACATGCGCTCCCACTCGAGACGCATGAAATCCGTGGAGGTGTAGCGTTCTTTGGCGATCGGGTCGCCGCCCAGGCTGGGGTCGGGGGCCTTCTCGGTGGGTGTGCCGCCGGGGATCGCCTCGGCACGGCGCACCTTGCGGTAGACGGGCGCACGCGACGCAGCCGCCAAGGCTTCGCGGTCGAGTTCAGCGGGCGGGTCGGACATGGGCTTATCGGTCATGTTCGGGTCGGTCATCCCAGCGTTACATCGAGTCGGGCGGCCCAGCGTATCCCGCGGCCGAGCAGTTCGCGGAACGCCGGCACGGGCCAGCTGCCGCGTTCGACCGAAGGATACTCCGCCATCAAGGGTTGCATGTCGTAGCGCCCGCGGGCGTGTCCGAGCGTGAAGTAGAGCAGTTCGCCGTCGCCCTCGCGCTTGAGGTACATCACGGGGCGCGGCTCGTCGCGCGTCCAATCACGATCGACGAAGAGCGGCGTATCCCCGCTCCAGCGCGTGTGCAGCAGCACCTCGAGCGGGCCGTGCAGTTCGGAGAGGTAGAGTTCATCCTCCGCATGGAAGGGCTCGATCCCCGCCACCAATGGATGGTCAGGCTGAGTGACTTCGACGAGATAGGGCGCGATCGGCGGATGGGAGAGGAACTGGCTGCCAACGGTCTGCATGAACGCGGCGCGGTCGCGCGGCGCCTCCCAGGCCTTCGCCGCCTTCGACCAGCGCAGCACCGAGTTCGTGCCGTGCAACGCAAGCCAGCGGTGCCCGGCGGCCAGCCACTCGCGCAGCCGAATCGCCGTGGGCTCCTCGGGCACCACATCGACCGTATAGGTCACGAGCAGGTCCGCCGCGGTGATCGCGTCGATGTCGCGGTAGTCCTCGAACACCCGCACGCGGATCTGATCGTGCACACCGAGCGCCTCGAGCAGCTGCAGGCGTGCGTAGTCCATGTCGTGGTAGCGGCCGCCCACCACGAGCGCCGCGTTGATGCGGGGCGGCAGCATGGGCGGTCAGTACTGGACGCGCTTGGTGAACCCGTTGTCGGCGACCAGGTTCGCACCGGTGATGATCGAGGCCGCCGGGCTCGCGAGGAACGCGACCGCGCGCGCGATCTCATCGGGCGTCCCGAACCGACCGTTCGGCATCGCCTTCAGCGTGGCGTCGTGCATCTTCTGGTTGGTGCTCTTGATCATCTCCCAAGCGCCGCCCTCGAAGTAGATCGGTCCCGGCGACACGGTGTTGACGCGGATGTTCTTGCGGCCGATGAACTGCGAGAGCTGCTTGGAGTAGGTGAGGAGCGCGGCCTTCATCGCGTTGTACGCCATCGGCGCGTAGAAGGTCTCGAGCGCGTTGGTCGAGCCGATGATCACGATGCTGCCGTGACCGGATTTCTCGAGGTGCGGCATCAGCTGCTCGCAGCCGCGCACCGTGTGCAGCACGTCGACCTCGAAGCACTTCCACCAGTTCTTCTCGGAGTCCATGCCGCCGCCGGCGCTGACGTTCGGCACGAAGATGTCGCAACCGCCGAGCTCGGCGACGGTGCGCTCGAGCCAGGCCTTGTAGGCCTCGGCGTCGCGCACGTTGACGGCGCCGCCCGAGACGGTGACCCCGCGAGCCTTGAGATCGCGCACGGCGTCGGCGACCTCATCCTCGCTTCGCGCGCAGAGACCGATGTCACAGCCCTCCGCGGCCAGCAGGTCGACGATGGCACGGCCGATGCCCTTGGTGGAGCCGGT
>DBCG01000120.1:0-15446 GCA_002292945.1 Proteobacteria bacterium UBA964
CGTCGGCGTAGCGTGCGTAATCCGCCGACGCGAGCCGCAGCGGCGCGAGCCGGTCCTGCGCGGCGCGGGCGGCCTGCTCCCCGGCGGCGGCGGCCCGCGGCACCACCTCGAAATCGAAGCTCGAGGCCTCGCCGAGTTCCGGCTGCAGCAGCACATCCTCCGCCGCGAGCGCCTTCAACTGCGCGTCGCTGCCGCGGCGGATCAGGATGGCGAGCATCTGGTTGGAGATGGTCGCGACCGATTCCAGGGACTCCCGCTTGCGCAGCGGGAACCCGACATCCACGACGATCAGCACATCGACACCCATCGCGCGCGCCGCGTCGACCGGCAGATTGTTGGCCAGCCCGCCATCGACCAACAATCGCCCATCGACCTCGACCGGCGCGAACACCGCGGGCGCCGCAAGGCTCGCCCGCAAAGCGGTGACCAGATCCCCGTTACGCAGCTCGACCGGTTCGCCGGTCTCGAGATCGGTCGCCATCGCACGGAAGCGGGTGGGCAGCTCGTCGAAATCGCGGACCGTCGCCACCGGGTCGGTCAACCGGCGCAGCAGCTGCGTGAGCCGCTGCCCCGAGAGCAGCGATTTCGGCAACCGGAACTCGCCGGATTCGAGCCCCAACGGGAAGTTCACGAGGAACTTCAGGTCCTCGCTCTTGCGACGGAAACTCAGCCGGTCACGCGGCCCGGGTTCACGGAAGGATTCGCGCCATTCAGGCGAGAGCACCAACGCCTCGACCTGCGCTGCGGTCAGGCCGCTCGCGTACAGCCCCCCGACCACCGCGCCCATGCTGGTGCCGGCGATGGCATCGATCGGGATCCGCTCGGCCTCGAGGAACTTGAGCACGCCCACATGGGCGGCGCCACGCGCGCCACCCCCGGAGAGCACCAGCCCGACGCGGGGACGAGGACGCTCTGCCGCAGGCTCGGCAGCCACGGCAGAGGCGCCGACGCCGGCGCCGGCGAGCAACAAAGACAGGACGAACAGGCGCACAGCGTGAGGATACCAGTGCTCGACTGCATCAGGCGATGCGGATGACCGATAATGCCGGCATGCCCCTCCTTCACCGCCTCACCGCGCGCGCCTTGTCCCTCACGGCGTTGTCGGTCGCGCTGCTGCCGACCGTCGCGTTGGCGCAGTCCGCCACCGCGTCGCCACCCCCCGATCCGGCGCTGCTGACCGAAGTCGTCGTCACCGCGCAGCGCCGCGACGAAGCACGCTGGCGCGTCGCGGCGAGCCTCTCGCGCCTCGAGCCCGGCATCACCGGCGTGATCGACCGCACCCACGCCGCCGAAGCCCTCAACCGCATCCCCGGTGTGTTGATGCAGCGCGGCAGCGGCCAGGAGAGCCTGCTCGCCATCCGCTCGCCGGTGCTCACCGGCGCGGGGGCCTGCGGCGCCTTCCTGCTGCTCGAAGACGGGATGCCGCTACGCCCCACCGGATTCTGTAATGTGAACCAGCTGTTCGAGGCGAACACCTCGCAGGCCGCCGCCATCGAGGTGCTCCGCGGTCCGGGCACCGGGCCCTACGGCGCCAATGCCGTACACGGCATCGTCAATGTGCTCTCGCCCGATCCCGATGATCTGCCGGGCCTTCGGCTCGGCGTGACGCGCGGCGCCGACGAACATCTCGCGCTGCAGTTCGCCGCCGCCGGCGAGTCGACCGCCGCTTATGGCCTCTGGCGCGGCGAGGACGGGTTCCGCGCCGAGTCCCCGGTGCGCGAGTGGAAAGCGAATGCCGTGCACCAGCGCAGGCTCGGTGCCGGCGAACTGCGCCTGCGCGCCGCAGCCACGCAGCTCGACCAGGAGACCGCGGGCTTCATCCGTGGCTTCGACGCGTATCGCGACCCGGTGCTACGCGAGAGCAACCCGAACCCCGAGGCGTTCCGCGATGCCGACAGCGCGCGGGTGTCGGGCGAATGGTTGAGCGAACCCTGCGACGGCTGCCGCGACGAAGTCCGCGGCATCGTGCGCCACTCGCGCATGGCGTTCCTGCAGCATTTCCTGCTCGGTAAGCCGCTCGAGCGCAACGGCCAGGACAGCATCGCGTTCGGCGCCGCACGCGCTCGCCCGATCGGCGCGCGCCCGATCGAGTGGCGGCTCGGTGTCGATGCGGAGTACGCCGACACTTTCCTGCTCGAGATCCAGGACGGCCCCACACTCGAGGGCAGTGCGTTCGCACGCGCGATCCGCCCGGCGGGACGGCACTACGACTACGCGGTCGAGGTCACCGGCGCAGCGCTGCACGGCAGCCTCGCGAGCACCGGCGAGGCCGCCTTCCAGTGGCGGTTGTCAGCGCGGCTCGATGAGACCCGCTACCGCTACGACAACCGCATGCGCGAGGGCAACACCGCCGAGGACGGGACGCCCTGCGTTCCCGGACCCTGCCTCTACAGCCGCCCCGCCGACCGGAGCGATCGCTTCACGGACTTCACGCCGCGCCTCGAACTGCGACACCGCCTCGGCGAGCGCGCGATGGTGTACCTGACCGCAAGCGACGGCTTCAGACCGCCGGAGATCACCGAACTCTATCGCCTGCAGCGCAACCAATCGGTGGCCGACCTCGACTCCGAGCGGATGTCCGCACTCGAAGCCGGTTGGCGGCTCGTCGGCGGACGCTACGCCGTCTCGTTCGCCGCGTTCACACAACGCAAACGCCAAGTGATCCTGCGCGATGCCAACGGCTTCAATGTCACGGGCGGCCGCACCCGCCACGCCGGCCTCGAGTACGAGTTCGCCTGGCAGCCCTTCGAGCGCCTGCGCTTCGACGCCAACGGCAGCTACGCCCGCCATGAATATGATTTCGACGCCGCCATCGAGGGCGGCGAAACGATCGTACGCGGACGCGACATCGACACCGCCCCGCGGCGCCTGCATGCCTGGTCCGCGAACTGGACACCGCACCCCGACTGGCGAGCGACGCTCGAGTGGCGGCAGGTCGGCGCGTACTTCGCAGACGCCGGCAACGCGCGGCGCTACCCCGGCCACGATGTCGGCACCCTGCGCGTCGCCTGGCAAGCGTCGCCGCAGTGGCGCGCCTCGCTCGAGATCGAGAACCTCGCCGACACCCTCTACGCCGACCGCGCCGACTTCGCACAAGGCGATTGGCGCTACTTCCCGGCGCGGCAGCGCAGCGTGTTCGTCAACGTGGTGTGGCAGAGCGAGTGAATGAACGATGGCAGCAAGCCGGCTTGATCGACTGACCGATCGTTCGGCATTGGATAACCAACGTCGAGCCGTCGAGCCCGCTCCGTTTCTTTGCGCCCGGTCTGATTGTCACGTGGCCCTGAAGTCAGGTGTCAGACCACGCGGATCTTCGTCGGATCGAAGGACGGCTTCGGCCACTCGAGCGGCAGCGATTCGAGTTCCTGCCGAAGGATCTGCGACACGGCGAGATCGCGGAACCACTTGCGGTCCGCAGGGATCGCATACCACGGCGCATGCGCGGTGCTGCAACGGCCGAGTGCCGTCTCGAACGCCTGCCGATAGGCGACCCAGCGCTTGCGCTTGTCGAGATCGGCGGGGTCGAACTTCCACTGCTTTTCGCGCGAGGCGAGCCGTTCCTCGAAGCGCAGCTTCTGTTCCTTGTGGCTGATGTGCAGGAAGATCTTGACCACCCGCGTGCCGGATTCGGCGAGCATCCGCTCGAAATCGTTGATCTGGGCGTAGCGTCGCTCCCAGACGGTCTTGGGCACGAGCGAATCGACCCGCGCCACCAGCACATCTTCATAGTGTGATCGGTTGAACGCGGTGACCGAGCCGCGCGAGGGCACATGGCGATGCACCCGCCAGAGGAAATCCCGCGACAGCTCCTCGCTCGAAGGGGCTTTGAACGCCACGACATTGCAGCCCTGCGGGTTGAAGGCCCCGAACACGCGACGGATGGTGCTGTCTTTGCCGCCGCCGTCGATGGCCTGCAGCACGACGAGCAGCGCGTGGCGCGCATCCGCGTACATCTTCATCTGCAACTCACCGAGCCGACGCAGGTTCTCCGCGGTGACGGTCTCGGCCGCGGCGCGCTCCCAGCCGAACACGCGCGCGGCGTCCGGGTCGCGCAGGCGGTAGGGCTTACCCGGGGCGACCCGCAGTTTCGCGGGGAGGTCAGTGCGTTCCGAGCGGGCCATCAGCGGCGGCCTCCCCGCCCGAGCGGGATCTGCTGCGTGATGCAGTGGATGTTGCCGCCGCCGAGCAGGATCTCGCGCGCCGGTACGCCGACGACCTTACGCCCCGGGAACAGGCGGCGGATCTTGGCGAGTGCCGCCCGATCGGTGCGCGCATCGAGCAGCGGCACCACGACGCCCCCGTTGGCGATGTAGAAGTTGACGTAGCTCGCCGCGAGGCGCTCGCCGGGCGAGCGCGACTTCGCGCCCGTGCCGGTGACGACACCGGCGGCTTCGGCCCGCGTGGTGCGCAGCGGACCCGGCATCGGCAGCTTGTGGACCTTGAGGCGCCGGCCTCGCGCATCGCGCGCATCCATCAGGCGCTCGAGCGCATCGCGGGAGATCGCATGCTGCGGGTCGCGCGCGTTGTCGGTCCAGGTCAACGCCACCTCGCCCGGGGCGACGAAGCAGGCGAGGTTGTCGATGTGGCCGTCGGTCTCGTCGTTGAAGACCCCCTCGCCCAACCACAGCACGGTCGTCGCACCGGTGTAGGCACAGAGCAAGGTCTCGATCTGCCGGCGACCGAGCGTCGGGTTGCGGTTGCGGTTGAGCAGGCACTGCTCGGTGACGAGCAGCGTGCCCTCGCCGTCCGCATGGATCGCCCCGCCTTCGCAGACCATGGGCGCGCGGTAGCGGTCGAGCCGCTCGATCTCGAGCACCTTGCGCGCGACGGCATCGTCCTGATCCCAAGGGTGGTAGAGCCCGCCCCGATGCCCACCCCAGGCGTTGAACACCCAGTCGACACCGCGGACCTCGCCACGATCGTCGACGACGCAGGTCGGGCCGACATCACGCATCCAGGCATCGTCGCTCGAGAGCTCCACGATGCGGACGGCGGGCGGGAGCGCAGCCCGCGCACGGTCGAACTCGGCGGCCGCAGCACCGACGGTCACCGGCTCGAAACGCGAGATCGCGGCGGCGACTGCAGCGAAGGCCTGCTGCGCCGGTTGCGCCGCGCGGCGCCAGTTGTCGGGCCGACGCGGCCACAGCATCCAACAACCGCGGTGCGGTTCGAACTCGCCCGGCATGCGCAAGCCGTCGGCGGCGGGTTTCGAGGTCAGGGTCTTGGACATGCCGGTATTCTAGCGGCTTGGCGCGGGTGCGACCCGGTTCGCGGAATCGCCAGGGGGGGCGCTGTGCTAGCATTTCACCATCGCGACGGCCGTGGGGGTTCCAAGGCTGTCTGCCATCCAACAGGAGACTCTCTAGCCATGACCACGGCTGTCCCCGTCAACATCGTACCGCCCGCCGGCGGCGCCAAGATCGTCATCGACAACGGCAAGTTGGTGGTGCCCGCAAACCCGATCATCCCCTTCATCGAAGGCGACGGTACGGGTCCGGACATCTGGCGTGCCTCGGTGCGCGTCCTCGACGCCGCGGTCGCCAAGGCCTACGGCGGCAGCCGCAAGATCCACTGGCTCGAGGTCTACGCGGGCGAGAAGGCCAACAAGCTCTTCAACACCTGGCTGCCGGACGAATCCGTCACCGCTTGCCGGGATTACCTGGTCTCGATCAAGGGCCCGCTCACGACGCCTGTCGGCGGCGGCATCCGCTCGCTGAACGTCGCGCTGCGCCAACTCCTCGACCTTTATGTCTGCCTGCGCCCGGTGCGCTGGTTCAAGGGCGTCCCCTCACCCGTGAAGGCGCCGGAGAAGGTCGACATGGTGATCTTCCGCGAGAACACCGAGGACATCTACGCCGGCATCGAGTTCGAGCAAGGCTCCGAGGAGAACCGCAAGTTCAAGGAACTGTTCAAGCAGCATTTCCCGAAGTCCTACGCCAAGATCCGCTTCCCGGACACCTCCGGCATCGGCATCAAGCCGGTCTCGCAGGAAGGCACGGAGCGGCTGTTCCGTGCCGCCGTCGAATACGCGATCGCGAACAAGCGCAAGAGCGTCACCATCGTCCACAAGGGCAACATCCAGAAGTTCACGGAAGGCGCCTTCCGCAACTGGTCCTACGCACTCGCCGAGCGCGATTTCCCGGGCCAGACCTATGGCTGGGAGCAATGGGAGCGCACGAAGGCCGAGCAAGGCGAGAAAGCCGCGAACGCCGAGATGGACGCCGCGAAGAAAGCCGGCAAGATCATCATCAAGGATGCGATCGCCGACATCACCCTGCAGCAGGTGCTGACGCGCCCCGAAGAGTTCGATGTGCTCGCCACCTGCAACTTGAACGGCGACTACCTCTCGGACGCGCTCGCGGCACAGGTCGGTGGCATCGGCATCGCGCCGGGCGCCAACATCAACTACATGACCGGCCACGCGGTGTTCGAGGCGACGCACGGCACCGCGCCGAAGTACGCCAACCTCGACAAGGTGAACCCCGGGTCGGTGTTGTTGTCGGGCGAGATGATGCTGCGCTACATGGGCTGGACCGAAGCCGCCGATGCCATCATCACAGCCATGGACCGCACCGTCGGCCAGAAGACGGTCACCTACGATTTCGCGCGGCTCATGGAAGGCGCCACCGAGGTCAAATGCAGCGAGTTCGCGGATGCCCTGATCCGCAACCTCTGATCGAGCGGCGCGGTCGCTGGCCTCGTTCGTGAACGGACTGCCCATCGAGGACGGCGCGCGGCGCCTCGCGGTGGCGTTCGCCGGGTACAACGCGGATTTCCGCGCGGTCACCCGGCGAGCGCAGCCGCGTTTCGAGGCCCGCGACTGGCACGGCAGCCAGCAGGACGCGGTCGAGCGCATCGATCTCTACGATCTCTGGGTCGATCGCACCGTCACCGAGATGCGCTCGGCGTACGGCGACCAGGCCACCGACCGCGATCTGTGGCGTCTGCTGCGTGATCGGTTCCTGCAACGCAGCGCCGGGCTGCCCGACACGGCGTTCGCACGGACGTTCTTCAGCTCCGTCTCGCGGCGGCTGTTCGGCACGGTCGGCGTCGATGAGGGCATCGAGTTCGCGGCGGTCGATCTCGACCCGCTCGAGGGCGCAGGCGGCAACGCCGAGACGCGTCTCTACAGCAACCGCGGTGATGTCGGCATGTTGGTCGAGGACCTGCTCGATGACATCGCGCTGAAGTGCCCGTGGATCGACTTCGAGCGCAGCGTACGGCACGTCACGGAGGATATCGCGACCTATCTGCGCGGGCGCGGCATCGACGCCGATGAAGGCGTGCGTGCGCTCGAGATGCTCCAGCCGATCTTCTTCCAGAGCACCCGCGCGTATCTCGTCGGGCGGCTCGATACCGTCGAGGGGGCGTTGCCGTTCGTGCTCGCGCTGCAACACACCGAGCCGGGACTGTCGGTCGACGCGGTGATGCTCGATGAGGACGACGCCAGCGTCGTGTTCGGGTTCACGCGTTCCTACTTCCACGTCGACATCGAACGCGTGGTGGAAGCCGTGGTGTTCCTGCGGCAGTTGCTGCCCCGTAAGCCCCTCTCGGAGCTCTTCACCGTGCTGGGTCGTGCCCGTCAGGGCAAGACCGAACGCTACCGCGACCTGATACGCCATCTCGGCTCCTCCGATGACCAGTTCGAGCACGCCGCAGGCGAGCGCGGCCTCGTCATGATCTGCTTCACCCTGCCCTCGCTCGATGTGGTGTTCAAGCTGATCCGCGACCGTTTCCCGCCCGTCAAGAACGTGGTGCGCCAGGACGTCCTCGACAAGTACCAGTTCGTGTTCCGTCACGACCGCGCCGGTCGACTGGTCGATGCCCAGGAGTTCAAACGCGTGCGTCTGCCCCTCGCCCGCTTCGCGCCCGCGCTGCTCGAGGAACTCGCGGCGGAGGCCGCAGGCAGCGTGCACATCGACGGCGAAGATCTCATCTTCGACCACATGTACATCGAGCGGCGCATGGTGCCGCTGAACCTCTATCTGCGCAGCGCGCAGCCGGCGGATGCCGAGCGGGCTGTGCTCGACTATGGGCAGTCGATCCGCGATCTTGCGCTCAGCAACATCTTCGCCGGCGACCTGTTGCTCAAGAACTTCGGCGTCACCCGCCACGGCCGCGTGATCTTCTACGACTACGACGAGCTGTGTCAGGTCACCGATTGCCGCTTCCGCGAAGTGCCGGTGGCGGACAACGACGAGGACGAGATGCGCGGCGAGACCTGGTTCTATGTCGCCGACAACGACGTCTTCCCGGAGACCTTCCTCAACTTCCTCGCCTTCACCGACGAGCAACGGGCCGCCTTCCTCAACACCCACGGCGATCTGCTGACCGCGGATTTCTGGCGCGGCATCCAGCAGCGCGTGCGCGGCGGCGAGCTGCTCGAGGTGCTGCCCTACCAGCCGCGGCGGGTACGCGTGGGCAGCAGTCTGTGACGCCATGGGTCGACGCCGCCGGGACGGCGCACACCACGGCGACCGAGGCGCGCATCGTCTGCTTGGTACCGAGCATCACCGAGTTGCTGTGCGATCTGGGCCTTGCCGCCCAGCTCGTCGGTCGGACCGGTTTCTGCATCCATCCGCGCGAGGCGCTGCGTTCGGTCGCGAAGGTCGGCGGCACCAAGGATGTCGATGTCGACAGGGTGCGCAGCCTCGATCCCACCCATGTGATCGTCAACATCGACGAGAACACCCGTGAGACCGCCGAACGCCTCGCGCAATGCGTGCCGAACCTCATCGTCACCCACCCGCTCGGGCCGCTCGACAATCCGCCGCTTTATCGGCTGCTCGGCGGCATCTTCGGGCGCAGTGCCGAGGCCGAGGCGCTCGCCTCGCGCTTCGACACCGCGCTGCAGGCGCTTCGAGCGACGCAGACCGCAGAGCACGGGGCGCCGCCGGAGCGCGTGCTGTATCTCATCTGGCGCGACCCGTGGATGACCGTCGGCCCGGACACCTACATCGCCCGCATGCTCGGCCTCGTCGGCTGGCAGGCGTGGTCGCCGCCGAGCACCGACCGCTACCCGACGCTGCAACTCGGGTCGGCTGCAGGCGCCGTCGATCGGGTGCTGCTGAGCAGCGAACCTTATGCGTTCCGCGACAAGCATCTGGCCGAGGTGGCCACAGCGCTGCCGGAGGCCACGGTGACCCTCATCGATGGTGAGCAGGTGTCGTGGTACGGTAGCCGCGCCATCGAGGGCATCACTTATCTCAGCGACTATGCCCGTCGCGCCCGAAGATCGAACCCTGGAGACCTGTATGTCACTGCAGACCGTTGAGATCACCCAAGACGACGACATCGTGACGCTGCGCCTGAACCGCCCGGACGCCGCCAATGCGGTCGATCTGCAGATGGCGCGTGATCTTTTGACGGCTGCCGAACACTGCGCGACCACCCCAGGCGTACGCGCCGTGGTGCTCACCGGCAAGGGCAAGATGTTCAGCGGCGGTGGCGATGTGCCCGCCTTCGTCGCCGCGGGCGACGGCGCCGGCGCGCTGTTGCGCGACATCACGACGCCGCTGCACGCCGCGATCGCGCGTTTGGTGCGGATGGATGCGCCGCTCGTGGTGGCGGTCAACGGCACGGCCGCGGGCGCAGGCTTCAGCATGGCGCTCGCGGGCGATGTGGTCATCGCCGCCGCATCCGCCAAGTTCACCATGGCCTACACCAAGATCGGCCTGTCGCCCGACGGCAGCGGCAGCTTCTATCTGCCTCGCCTCGTCGGACTCCTGCGGGCGAAAGAACTGATGCTGCTCAACCCGGTGCTGAGCGCCGAGCAAGCCTTGGGCTATGGGCTGCTCACCGAGGTCGTGGCAGATGATGCCTTGGCGACGCGCGCGATGGAGATCGCGCGGCAACTGGCCGCCGGACCCACCCTCGCCTACGGCAAGGTGAAGCGTCTGCTGGCCGCGAGCCACCACAACACGCTGGAACAACAGCTCGCCTTGGAGGGAGATGCCATATCCTCGCTCGGCGGCACGACCGCTGACGCCCGCGAAGGCCTCGCCGCCTTCTCCGAGCGCCGCAAGCCGAAGTTCACCGGCCGCTGAGGCCGGCGAGGCCGGCGAGGCCGGTCAGACGCTGCGCCGGTACTGGCCGCCGACGGAATAGAGGGCGCGCGAGACCTGCCCGAGCGAGGCGTGCCGGACGGCCTCCATCAGGGCGCCGAACACATTGCCACCGCGTGCCGCGGTGTCCTGCAACTGCGCGACCACGGCAGCCGTGCGCTCGGCGTGCCGCCGCTGGAAGGCCTGTACCGCCTGCACCTGGTCCTGCTTCTCCTCTTCGGTGGAACGGATCAGCGCGGCACCCTGGTGCTCCTCGCTCGCATCGGTCTCCGAGAGGAACGTGTTGACCCCGACGATCGGCAGGCGCCCATCGTGCTTCAAGGTCTCGTAGTAGAGGCTCTCTTCCTGGATCTTGCCGCGCTGGTACATCGTCTCCATCGCGCCGAGCACGCCGCCGCGTTCGCTGATCGACTCGAACTCGCGATAGACCGCCTCCTCGACGAGATCGGTGAGGTGCTCGATGAGCAGCGAGCCCGCCCACGGGTTCTGGTTCTTGTTGAGACCGAGCTCGCGGTTGATGATGAGCTGGATCGCGACCGCCCGGCGCACGCTCTCCTCGGTGGGCGTGGTCAAGGCTTCGTCGTAGGCGTTGGTGTGCAAAGAGTTGCAGTTGTCGAAGAGCGCGTACAGCGCCTGCAGCGTGGTGCGGGTGTCGTTGAACTGGATCTCGCGCGCGTGCAGCGAACGGCCCGAGGTCTGGATGTGGTACTTGAGCATCTGCGAACGCGGACCGGCGCCATAGCGCTCGCGCATCGCGCGGGCCCAGATGCGGCGCGCCACGCGGCCGATCACCGCGTACTCGGGGTCCATGCCGTTCGAGAAGAAGAACGACAGGTTCGGCGCGAACTCGTCGATCTTCATGCCGCGTGAGAGGTAGTACTCGACGATGGTGAAGCCGTTCGAGAGCGTGAACGCGAGTTGGCTGATCGGGTTCGCGCCGGCTTCGGCGATGTGGTACCCGGAGATCGACACGGAGTAGAAATTGCGCACGCCGTGACGGCTGAAGTATTCCTGCACATCGCCCATCATCCGCAGCGCGAACTCGGTGGAGAAGATGCAGGTGTTCTGCGCCTGGTCCTCCTTGAGGATGTCCGCCTGCACGGTGCCGCGCACCAGCGTGAGCGTCTCGGCGACCAGACGCTCATATTCGGACTCCGACAGGCCGTGACCGACCATCATCCCGGAGTGCAGCCCGAGCAGTGCGAGCCCGGAGCCATCGTGACCCTCGGGCAGCTCGCCGCGATAGGCGCAGGACGGCACCCCGCGCGCGCGGTCGAGGGCACGCAGTTCGGCGATGCGTGCCGCCGCCTGCGGCCAGCGCCCCTCGGCCTTGAGGAATCGCTCGACGCGCTGATCGATCGCGGTGTTCATGAACATCGCGAGCAACATCGGCGCCGGACCGTTGATCGTCATCGAGACCGAGGTCGTGGGCGCGCACAGATCGAAGCCCGAGTAGAGCTTCTTCATGTCATCGAGCGTCGCGATGGAGACGCCGGAATTGCCGGTGCGGCCGTAGATGTCGGGGCGGGTGTCCGGATCCTCGCCGTAGAGCGTGGTCGAATCGAACGCCGTCGAGAGCCGGGCGAACTTCTGGCCCCGCGCGAGGTAGTGGAAGCGCCGGTTGGTGCGCTCCGGCGAACCCTCGCCGGCGAACATGCGGATCGGGTCCTCTTCTTCGCGGCGATACGGATAGACGCCCGCGGTATAGGGATAGGCGCCCGGCAGGTTTTCGAGCAACAAGAAGCGCAGCGTCTCGCCCCAGTCGCGGAACGAGGGCGCGACGATCTTCGGGATGCGGTTGCGGCTCAGCGACTCGGTGTAGTTGGGGCCGCGCAGCTCACGCCCGCGGACCTCGTAGGTGTACTCGTCGGCGCGCACGGCCGCGGCGCGCTGCGGCCACTCGCGAAGCGCCGCGACCCCCTCGGGGCCGACCGCCGCCAACGCCCCATCGTAACGCGTCCGCAACCCCACCATCGAGCCGTCCGCCGCAGCGCCGCCCGAGGCGGCTGCCGCGCCATAGGCGTCGAGCGGTGCCGGCAGCGCCGGATCACCGAGCTCACGCAATGATTCGTGCAGCACATAGGCCCGACGCGCCGCCTCCGCCTGCCCTTCCGCGCGCGCTCGCACTGCACGCCCCTGGGCCGCGATCTCGGCGAGATAACGCGCACGCGCGCCGGGGATCAGCGGGTCGTGCGACACGAACTCCATCGGACCGGGATCGGCCACGGTCCAGCGACGCTCGCCGATCGACTTGCCGTCGAGGTGCCGACCGATCGCATCGAAGAGGCGGTTGACGCCCGGATCGTTGAAGCGGCTGGCGATGGTCGGGTAGACGGGCAGCTCGGCATCGGTGCGCGCGAAGTCGGCCGGATGGTTGCGCCGCCACTGCTTGCGCACATCGCGCAGCGCGTCCTCGGCACCGCGCCGCTCGAATTTGTTGAGGACCACGATCTCGGCGAAGTCGAGCATGTCGATCTTCTCGAGCTGGCTCGCCGCGCCGTACTCGCTGGTCATGACATAGACCGGCAGGTCGACATGATCGACGACCTCGGAGTCGCTCTGGCCGATGCCGGCGGTCTCGACGACGATCAGATCGAACCCCGCCAACTGGTAGAGCGCGATGACATCGTTGAGCACCGCCGAGGTGGCGAGGTTTCGGCGCCGGGTCGCGAGGGAACGCATGTAGATGTTCGGCGCCGCGAGGCTGTTCATGCGGATGCGATCGCCGAGCAGCGCCCCGCCCGAGCGACGGCGGGTCGGGTCGACCGCCACCACGGCGATCTGTGCATCGGGGAAGTGCCGCACGAAGCGCTGCAGCAGCTCGTCGTTGAGCGAACTCTTGCCGGCGCCGCCGGTGCCGGTGATTCCGACCACCGGTGCACGCCGCACATTGGCCGCGATCGCCTGACGGATCTTCCCCCGGACCGACGCCTCGGCGTCATCGGCGCCCTCGAGCACCGAGATCGTGCGACCGATGTGCCGGTGGTCGCGCGCTTCGAGCGGCTGGTATTCGTAGCGCGGGCGACGGCTCGCCCGGACCCGCTGCATCACATCGCGGATCATGCCGACGAGACCGAGCGTGCGGCCATCCTCCGGGGTGTAGATCTTCTCGATGCCGTGGCGCTCGAGCGCCTCGATCTCGTGCGGCGCGATCGTCCCGCCCCCGCCGATCACCACGCGGATGTGCTCGCAGCCGCGCTCGCGGAGCATGTCGACCATGTAGGTGAAGTACTCGTTGTGCCCGCCCTGGTAGGAGCTGACCGCGATGCCATCGGCATCCTCGTCGATGGCGGCCCGCACGATGTCGGCGACCGAACGGTTGTGGCCGAGGTGCACGACCTCGGCGCCCTCGGCCTGCAGGAGGCGACGGATGAGGTTGATGGCGGCATCGTGGCCATCGAACAACGAGGCCGCGGTGACGAACCGCAGCGGGGTACCCGTGCTCTCGGCGGCAACGGTTTCCTCGGACATCGGCAGACGGGCGGGTTCGGCGGACATGGTGTGCTCCAGGGTCGACGCGAGGATGGCCAGCGGGGCGCTATCGCCCGATTTGACCCGATGGTATCAGTCTTTACTCATGAGTAAAGTCCCGGCAGACTCTCGCCATGCCGTTCGCCCCGCCTGTCCAGGGTTCTCCTTGGCTCGACCCGCAAGACCGCTCACGGCTGCGGGCGCGCAAGCGCGAAGCGGTGATCCTCGCGGCGGCGCGCGCCTTCCGCGACCGTGGCTACCATCACACCTCGCTCGATGAGATCGCGGCCGGCCTCGGCATCACCAAGCCGACCATCTATGCCCTCTTCGACGGCAAAGAAGACCTGCTCTTCGAGTGCTTCCTCGCCGGCGTCGAGCCGCTGCGCGCTGCGTTCCGCGAAGTCGAGACCCGTGGCGCCTCGGGCCGCGAACGGCTGTTGTCGGTGGCGCACCGCTATGCCGTGGCGATCACCGGGGAGTTCGGCTGGGTGATGGTGCGGGTCGAGGGCGAGGATCTGAGCCCAGCCATGAGTGCACGCATCAAGTCCCTGAAATCGGAGATCGACCAAGGCCTGCGGTCGCTGATCCGCAAAGGCATCGCCGACGGTTCGATCGCGCCCTGCGACCCGAAGATGACGGCGTTCGCCCTGGCGGGCGCGCTCAACTGGATCGCATTCTGGCACCGGTCGGAATCGTCCCCCGCAGCGGGCGCACTCGACCCGAAGACCCTCGCCGCACGCCTGCTGCAGGTCTTCGAATCAGGCCTCGAGCCGCGCTGAGCGTTTTGCGCGACCCGCGAGGGTCTCGACGAGGTTGATGCTGAGGCAGGTGAAGACCACTTCGCCGCGGCGGTTCTCGAGGGTGTATCGCATCTCGACAACACCCCTTCCCGGATCGGACGCCGATGGGCGCAGACCGACGCACTCCCACCGGGCACGCACCTCATCGCCCGCACGCAGCGCCACGGGCCAGCGCACATCCTGCCAAGCCACACCGCAGATCCAGGCGATGTCGCCGCTGATGCTGTGATCGAGCCGGCGCCACAGCGCCGCGGTGAACAACCCCGAGGCGATCACCTCACCGAACACCGATGACTTGGCGGCTTCCGGGTCGGCGTGGAAGTACTGCGGGTCGTAGCGCCGCGCGTACTCGAGCATCTCCTCGCGATCGACGCGGCTCCAAGAGGATTGCGCCGACTCGCCGACGGCGAGATCTTCGAGGCACCGTCCGGCCTGGGTCATCCCTGGAGCGCGGCGCTCAGCGCGGCGCGGGCAGCGACTGGCCGAGACGCGAGTCGTGCAGTTCCTGAAGCTTGGAGGCGAGATAGGTCAGCACCCGACGGTCGCGCTCGGTCTCCTTGTGCACGAGGAAACTGATCGCCATGCCTTCGAGCACATAGCGCGTCAGATCCAAGGCGACATCGAAGGACTCATCGGTGGTATCCCAATCGGTGAACACTTCGCGGGCGGTGCGGTGCCAGGCGTCCTCGAAGGCTTCTTGGGCGGGCCGCAGGATCTCGGCGAGTTCGGGGTCGGTCCGGGCTGCGACCGTCAACTCGAAGAACGCGACGAACATCGGGTGCCGAACATGCTGCCAGTAGGCATCGAGGTTGAGGCGGATGCGGTCCGCGCTGATGTTCGTGGGCTGTGCCGCCCGACGGAACGCCCGCAGCCGTTTGGCGTGCAGGTACTCGACCGCGGCGCGCACCACATCGATCTTGGAGGGGAAGTGATGCAACATCGCCCCGCGCGACAGACCCGCGCGATCGGCGATGACCGTGGTGGTGGTCCGCGCATAGCCCAAGTCCACGAAGCACTTGATCGCCGCTTCGATGATGAGGTTACGGGTCGCGGCGCTCTTCTGAGCCTGCCAACCGACCGGGGCCTGTTCTGTCGATCCGCGTCGTGTCAC
>DBCG01000120.1:15539-16233 GCA_002292945.1 Proteobacteria bacterium UBA964
AAAAAGTCAAAGATGATTGAAACCGGCAGTGTTGATTGGTACCTTGTGAGGGCGGGCATCCACCCGACAACAACCCTCAGGAGCAGGCCATGGGACGTGTACAGGGCAAGGTCGCCATCGTGACGGGCGGCGCGCAAGGACTTGGACGGGCGGACTGTGAGGCCTTGGTGCGCGAGGGCGCGAAGGTCGTCGTCACGGACATCAAGATCGCCGAGGGCGAGGCGTTGGTGGCCGAACTGAACGCGCGCAGCCCGGGCAGCGCCCTCTTCATGCAGCACGATGTGCGCGATGAGCAGCGCTGGCAAGAGGTCGTCGCCCGCGCCGTCGCCGAATTCGGCGGGCTGCATGTGCTCGTCAACAACGCGGGCCTGGTCGTCCCAGCGACCCCCGAGGATTGCACGCTGGAGCAGTTCCGGCTGCACAACGCCGTCATGAACGAGGGCCCCTTCCTCGGTTGCAAGCATGCGATCCCGGCGATCAACAAGTCGGGCGGCGGCTCGATCATCAACATGGCCTCGGTCGCCACGCACTTGGGCTACCCGGTGTTCTTCGCCTACAGTGCCGCCAAGGGCGCGGTACGCGGGATGACCAAGGCGATCGCGATCTGGTGCCAGATGCAGAAGTACAACATCCGCTGCAATTCGCTGCACCCGGGCGCGACCGACACACCGATGATCGCCGAGGCCAACAAGCT
>DBCG01000075.1:0-2185 GCA_002292945.1 Proteobacteria bacterium UBA964
ATCGGCATCATCGTGCTGGCGGTGGCAGTGCTTCCGCTACTCGGCGTCGGCGGCATGGCGCTTTATCGGGCTGAGGCACCGGGATCGGTCAAAGACGAGAAGCTGACGCCGCGCATCACCGAGACCGCGAAAGCGCTGTGGCTGACCTACATGGGCCTCACCGCCGTCGCGGTGGTCGCGCTGCGGTCCGCCGGCATGGGCTGGTTCGACGCACTCTGCCACGGCTTCTCGGTGGTCGCGCTCGGCGGGTTCTCGACGCGCGACGCCAGCATCGGCGCGTTCGATTCGGCGGCCGTCGAGATCGTGCTCATCGTGATGATGCTGGTGGCGACCCTCAACTTCTCCCGGCACTTCATGGCGCTACGCGGACGCACCCTCGCCCCGTACCGAAACGATTCCGAGGCCAAGGTGATCTTCTTGCTCGTCGGTGGCAGCGTGCTCGCGGTCGCCGCGCTGTTGACCGCGCATGGCACCTACCCCGATTTCTTTGGCGCACTGCGCGCCGCCGCGTTCAATGTGGTGTCGGTCGCGACCACCACCGGGTTCTCCTCCGACGACTACGGCCTGTGGCCGATCTTCGCGCCGGTGTGGATGATCTTCCTGTCCTGCATCGTCTGCAGCACCGGCTCTACGGGCGGCGGCATCAAGATGTTCCGTACCTTGCTGCTGGCGCGTCAGGCGCAGCGCGAGATGAAACTGCTGGTGCACCCTTCCGCGGTGATCCCGATCCGCATCGGCGGCCAGATCGTGCAGGATCGGATCGCCTATTCGGTGCTCGCGTTCATCTTCCTCTACTTCCAGACCATCGCGGTGCTGACCTTCGCGATGCTGCT
The DNA here is from genome assembly GCA_002292945.1 of Proteobacteria bacterium UBA964. Classification (GTDB taxonomy): domain Bacteria; phylum Pseudomonadota; class Gammaproteobacteria; order Steroidobacterales; family Steroidobacteraceae; genus UBA964. The sequence goes on from DBCG01000075.1 coordinate 834, forward strand.
CACCGGAATGCCTTTGGTGACCGCCTTCACCTCGGTGGTCGCGAGCGTCAACAACTTGGGGCCCGCGCTCGGGCCCACCGGCCCTGCCGGGACTTTCCAGGTCCTCACCGACACCCAGACCTGGATCTGCACCATCGGCATGATCCTCGGCCGCCTTGAGATCTTCAGCGTCCTGATCCTCTTCACCGCGGCGTTCTGGCGGAAGTGACCCCGGCCCGACGCGCGAGCGGCGCACCCCGCCCCGTCAAGACCTGTGCGCACTGCGGCCGCCCCTTCGAGTGGCGCAAAAAATGGGCGCGGGACTGGGATCAGGTCAAGTATTGCAGCGACGCCTGTCGCCGCGGACTCGTGCCGCGGCGTATCATCCCCCCATCATGAAAAGACGCACGGTGTTGTTGGCGGGCCTCGGCGGGGTCGGGGCTTTGGTGGTCGGATGGGCGGTGCTGCCGGCACCCTCGAGGCTGCGCAGCAACACACCGCTGCCGGTGAAGGATGGGCAGCTCGCCCTCAACGGCTGGGTCAAGATCGGCGCCGACGATTCGGTCACGGTGATCGTGCCGCGCTGCGAGATGGGACAAGGCGTGCACACGGGTCTCGCCATGCTGCTCGCCGAGGAGCTCGACTGCGATTGGCGCAAGGTCGGCATCGAGCAGTCGCCGATCGATCTGATCTACCGCAATTTCTTCATCACCAAGGGCATGCTGCCCTTCGCGACCGACGGCGACGGTGTGCTGCGGCGCGTCGGCCGTAATGTCGCTGACAAGGCGACCGGCCTCATGGGCATGATGGCGACCGGCGGGTCCACCAGCATCCCAGATCTTTGGCTGACGATGCGTGAGGCGGGTGCGGCAGCGCGTGCCACCCTGATCGCGCTGGCGGCACGCAAGTGGGCGGTGCCGGCGACCGAATGCACCACGGCGGCCGGCGCGGTCACCCATCCGCGGCTCGGCTCGATCGGCTTCGGTACCTTGGTCGCCGAGGCGGGCGCCGCAGCCAACGACAAGCCCATCGCGCTGCCCGAGGTGGGCGATGTCGCGCTCAAAGATCCCTCGCAGTTCAAGTTCATCGGTCAGCCGCTGACACGGCTCGACGGCCCCGCCAAGGTCGATGGCTCGGCGGTCTATGCCTGCGATGTCCGCGAACCCGGCATGCTCTACGCCGCCTTGGTGCATGCGCCGCAGCGCGATGCCGTGCTCGGATCGCTGGACGACACCGCGGCGCGCGCCCTGCCCGGCGTGCTCGGCGTGGTGCGCCTGCCCTCGCTCGCCGGGTCCGCAGCGGCGGTCGGCGTGGTCGCCGAGGGCACTTGGCAGGCCCGCCGCGCGGCAGCGGCCCTCGCCCCGGCTTGGCAA
>DBCG01000075.1:2211-14712 GCA_002292945.1 Proteobacteria bacterium UBA964
CCCCCCCAGCGACGGGAGATACGGCCGACACGGCCAGCACGACCAGCACCGCCGACACCGCCACCATGACCGCCGCGCTCTGGACGGCCGTGCGCTCAGGATCGGACGCGCACACCTTCCGCAACGACGGCGATGCCGTCAAAGCGCTGTCCTCCGCCACCAAGATCACCGCCGAATACGAACTCCCCTGGCTCGCGCATGCGGCCATGGAGCCGATGTCCTGCTGCGCCAAGGTCGAGGGCAAGACCGCGGTGCTGCATGTCGGCCACCAAGCACCGGATGTCGCGCGCAAGGCCGTGGCGAAGCTGCTCGGCTTCGAGGACGAGGCCGTCGAGATCCGCAGCGTCGCGCTTGGCGGTGCGTTCGGCCGCCGCACCGAGCTCGATATCGTGCTGCAGGCCGCGAGCATCGCGCGCGAGCACCCGGGCAAACTGGTGCAGCTGCAATGGACGCGCGAGGACGACACCCGTAACGATTTCTTCCGACCCGGCGCCACCGCCCGCGTCGAGGGTGCGGTCGCCGACGGTCGCATCGTCGCGCTGCATTCGCGTTCGGCCTCTCAGTCGGCGACCGTCGAACTCACGACCCGCATGATCGGCTTCGCGCCCCCCGGCCCGGACAAATCTGCCGTCGAAGGCACGGCCGATCAGGCTTACCAGGTCCCCAACCTGCGGGTCGACCACCAGATCGTCACGCTGCCGATCGCGGTCGGCGTCTGGCGTTCGGTCGGATTCTCGTTCCAGTCGTTCTTCTACGAGAGCTTCATCGACGAACTCGCCGCGGCAGCCGGGACGGACCCCATCGCGTTCCGCCTCGCCCACCTCGACCCCGCCACGCGCGAACACGCCGTGCTGCAGCTCGTCGCTGATAAATCCGGTTGGCGCACCCCCGCCGCACCCGCGGCCGATGGTGCCCGGGTGGCGCGTGGCGTCGCGCTCTGCAAGAGCTTCGGCAGCCCCGTGGCGATGGTCATGGAGGTATCGCTTTCGCCGTCCGGCACGCCGCGTATCCACCGCGTCGTCGCGGCCGTCGACTGCGGCACGCCGGTCAACCCCGGCCTCATCCGCCAGCAGATCGAAGGCTCGGTCGTCTGGGGGCTCTCTGCCGCCCTCACCGGCCGGATCACGATGGAAGGCGGCGTGGTGCGCGAGGGGAACTTCGATTCGGTCCCGCTGATGCGGATCAGCGAGGCCCCCGTCATCGAGACCCACATCATCGACAGCCGCGCCGTGCCCACCGGCGTCGGCGAGATCGGTGTGCCGCCGGTCGCCCCGGCGCTCGCCAACGCGCTCACCGCACTCACCGGCCGACGACCCCGGCGCCTGCCGCTGCTCGAGGCGTGATCCTCGTCACCGGCGCCGCCGGCGTCCTTGGCCAAGCCGTCATCGCCACGCTCGCCGCCCGCGGCGACGCGGTCGCAGCCGTCGACTTCGCGCCGACGATCCCGGCCGCCGGGCAGCGGCTCTCGTTCGGTGGCATCGACCTCGCCGATCCCGTGGCGACTGCGTCGCTGCTCGCCCAGTTGACCGGATCGCCCACCGCGGCATCGACGCCCCTCAACGGCCTCGTCAATGTCGCCGGCGGCTTCGTCTGGGAGACCGTCAGCGAGGGTGGGTGGGCATCCTGGGAGCGGATGTACCGCATCAATGTCCAGACCGCGTTCGAGGCCACGCGCCTCGCACTACCCGCACTGCGTGCCTCGCGTGGCGCCATCGTCAATGTCTCGGCTGCGGCGACGGCGCGCGCCGGGGCGGGCATGGGCGCTTACACCGCCGCCAAGTCAGCGGTGTCGCGGCTCACCGAGGCCTTGGCCGCCGAGGAGCTCGCGCACGGCGTGCGGGTGAACGCGGTCATGCCGTCGGTCATCGACACCCCAGCCAACCGGCGCGACATGCCGGACGCCGACCCCCGCCGCTGGGTCACCCCGAACGAGATCGCCGAGGTGGTCGCGTTCCTGTTGTCGCCCGCCGCGAGCGGCGTGACCGGCGCGCTGGTGCCCGTCGTGGGGCGGGTGGGGTGAGGGCGCTGTCGGTCTGATGGCCGGGGGTGGTCAGCCGAGCGGGTTGCGCACCCGCAATGCCGGGTAGCGAGAGAAGTCACGGTCGGCACTCCAGAACTCCCGCACCCCGTGACTGAGACAGACCGCGGCGATGCGGGCGTCGTGCACCTGCCCGGCGCGCACCTCAGCGGAGGCCACCAGTGCAGAGAGGTTCTCCCAGTGCGCCTTGCCCTCGGCGAGCATCACGCAGCGACCACTGCCGCGCAGGGCGTCGAGGAAGGCGAGCGCTTGGACGGCTGGGGTCGCGATTCGGAACACCCTCGGGTTCGTCACCACCGACAAGAACTCGTGGGCGCAGGACCACGGGATGCCCCAGACCGAGGGCCCCTCCGCGAGGCCGGTGAGACAGCGCACTGCCGCCGGGTGGAAGGGCAGATCCGCCCGGTGCGCGTACACGAGGATGTTTGTGTCTACGGCGATCATCCGGAGTCTCTCGATGGGTGGCGCTCAGGGCGCGCGGTCGGCGCGGTCATGCACCATCGGCGGCGCGATGGCGGCGCCGGGGGTGTAGGCTTCGGCGTGGGTGTCGAGGATGACGCGGTGAAGCCCCTTCACCTCGGCCTCGGGCGTGAGTCCACCCTCGCCGAAGGTGGGCAGCAGGAACGGGGGTCGAGCAGGCTCCGCGTGCGCTTGCAGGGAGCGGTGCAAGCCCTCCTCGACAAGCGCGCGCAGCGTGATGCCGCGCTGCTCAGTGAGGCGCCGCGCGCGGGCGAAGAGGTCGTCGTTGATGTCGATGGTAGTTTTCATATGGGTGGCCATAAATTATAATATGGGTGTACGGGTGTCAAGCCAGCGGAAGCCATCATTGGTGCTATAAATCAAGTTGAAACTCTCCCTGACCTATTTTTGTTCCATAAATGACCCTAATAAACCCCTCCGACACCATCGTCGCCCCCGCCACCGCGCCCGGCCGCGGCGGCATCGGCGTGGTCCGTCTGTCGGGTCCGGGGGTGCCGGTGATCGCCTCCGCGCTGCTCGGAGGTCGCCTGCCTGAACCCCGCCGGGCGACGCTCGCCACCTTCCGTGACGGGGCCGGTGAGGCGATCGATTCCGGTCTCGCGCTCTACTTCCCGGCGCCCCACTCCTACACCGGCGAGGCGGTGCTGGAGCTCCACGGCCACGGCGGTCCGGCGGTGCTCGCCTCGCTCGTTGCCCGCGCGATCGAGCTCGGCGCCCGGCGCGCCGAGCCGGGTGAGTTCACCCGCCGCGCCTACCTCAACGACAAGCTCGACCTCGCCCAAGCCGAGGCCGTCGCCGACCTCATCGACGCCGGTTCCCAAGCCGCCGCCCGGGCTGCGTTGCGCTCACTCCAGGGCGCGTTCTCGGCGGAGGTCCACGGGCTCGTCGAAGGGCTCATCGAGCTGCGCGTCTGGGTCGAGGCCGCCATCGACTTCCCGGAAGAGGACATCGACTTCCTCGCCGACCCGGCGCTCGCCGCCCGCGTCGAGGCGCTGCGCGCGCGCTTCGATGCCGTCACCCAGGCCGCCCGCCAGGGGCGGGTGCTGCGCGACGGTCTGACGGTGGTCATCGCCGGCCGCCCGAACGCTGGCAAGTCGAGCCTGCTGAACGCCCTCGCTGGCCACGAGGCCGCCATCGTCACCGACCTTCCGGGCACCACCCGCGATGTGGTCCGCGAGCAGCTCGACCTCGATGGTCTGCCGCTGCAGGTGCTCGACACCGCCGGCCTTCGGGTGGCGGGCGAGGGTCCGGCCGATGTGGTCGAGGCCGAGGGCATCCGCCGCACCCGCGCCGAGATCGCCCGCGCCGACCGCGTGCTGTTCGTCGTCGATGCCGCCACCGACCCCGCGGCCACCGCCTACACCGACGAGCGCGCCACCCTGCCCGAGGGGGTGCCGGTGACCTTGGTGTTCAATAAGGTGGATCTGCCCACCGCCCTGGAGGTGGTCGTGCCGGGCGTCGACGCCCAACTGCGCCTCTCGGCCCGCACCGGCGAAGGCTTGGCTGCGCTCCGCGCCCATCTGCAGGCCGCCATCGGCTACTCGCCCACCGACACCGGGGCCGTCTCCGCACGCGCCCGCCATCTGGAAGCGCTCACCCGCGCCCGTGCCACCCTCGACGCCGCCTGCACCCTGCTCGCCGACAAGCGCGGCGAACTCGTCGCCGAGGAGCTGCGTCTCGCGCAACGCGCACTCGGTGAGATCACGGGAGAATTCACTTCGGACGATCTGCTCGGGCGGATCTTCGGGAGTTTTTGCATAGGCAAATGATGGCGCAGGGGTTCGGCTGAAGGTGTCCGGCCACCTACCGATGCGCGCCACCCTCGTCGCATCGCCCATCAACTCACGGCACCTGCCCTCATCCCGACGACCCACAGGCAGCGCCTCCACGACAGCCCGCTCGCCGAGATCTGGATCCAAATTCTTCTGCCACTCAGAAGACGGGGCCGTCGAACTCAAAATTATTTATACGGCCAACACTTTTCAAAGTGTCGATATTTTGACTGATGGCCTCTCTGTGTACGGTACCGCACGACAAAACCAACAACGCTGTTTGTTAGGTATCGCTCATTGACCCATCGATCCGGACTGCGATGTCCGTTCGAGTGTGGCACGCACCGCGCATCCTCCTATGACTATTAACCGACTGAATTAGCGATTAAAAATTTTTGTCGGTGTGTCAATTTTTGGACGACTTAACTGTTCCATGTACGGTACCGTACACAACGACTAAAAAATTTCTTTGTTCGGTACCGCGCAGAGATTCACCAATCAAAGTTGTACTGTGATCTCGAAGTTGATGCACACCGTGCATCTTCTTCGATGACCAACCAACTGATGAGGTGAATCACATGAAAAAGTTCCTGAGCAAATTCCTGCGCGATGAGCGCGGCCTGACGACGGTCGAGTACGCAGTCGCCGGCGGGCTCGTAGTTGCAACCTTGGTTGCAGCCTTCACGGCGCTCGGTGCCCGTGTAGAAGCGATCATCCAAGCGATCATCACAGCGCTGACCTGAGGTGGGCTGCGCCCCGGCTGGTCCTCCAGTCGGGGCGCATCCAGCGAGGCCACCCATGAATCGTCTCACAGTGCTTGCACAGCTTTTAGTGTTGGTACCGATGCTGTCCGTCGCCGCCGTCCATGACTGGCGCACGCGGCGCGTGCCAAACCGCTTGATCGCACCCTTGGCGCTCATCGGTGTGTTCGTCCAATCGCTTGCCTCCGGACCGCGCGGTCTCGCGCTCGCCGCCGGTGGCGCCGTGCTCGCCGCCGTCTGTCTCCTCCCCTTCTATCTGATGCGCGGCATGGCGGCCGGCGACATCAAGCTGATGGCCGCCGCCGGTGCGTGGCTGCACCCTGCCATGGCCGCCTGGGCCGTCGCCTTCACGTGTCTTGCCGGCGCCGTACTCGGCCTCGCACTCTGGTCCGCCGGACGGCGACGTCATGGCGTGCCCTACGCGGTCGCGATCGCCACCGGCACCGTCGCCGCACTGTCACTCATGCAGGCCGCACAGGTCGGCCTTGTTCGCAGCAGCCCCTATTTCCCCACCCACGGAGTGTCGCCATGACGCCCAGAACCCGTCGCAGCATCATCCTTATATCTATATCTTTGGCCCTCGCCACCGCCGCCGCGGTGCTCGCGAACCGGTGGGTCAACAACCGCGCAGCTGCCGTCGACGCCACGCGTCCGCAGCAGATCGGCGTCGTCGTCGCCGCTGCCGACATCCCGTTCGGTGCCACGATCGAAGCGCGTCATCTCAAGAAGATCGAGATGGTCGCTCGGGAGCGTCCTCCCGGCAGCTTCACCGATCCGGCCGACGTCGTCGGCAAAGTGGCGACCGCCGAGATCCTCGCCGATGAGGTGCTGCTCGAGCGGCGCTTCGTGACCCCAGGGCCGGGCAGCCCCCTCGCCGCCGTGCTCGCACCCGAGATGCGTGCGGTCAGCGTGCGCGTCGATGATGTCGTCGGTGTCGGTGGTTTCATCCTGCCGGGCAACCGCGTCGATGTGATCGCCGCGCGCGCCACCGGTGAGCGTGCGTACGCGGAGACCATCCTTAGCAACGTCAAGGTGCTCGCTGTCGACCAACAAGCAAGCGCCGACAAGAGCGCGCCGGTGGTCGTCCGCGCGGTGACCCTGGAAGTGACGCCCGATGGCGCCGAAGAGCTCGCGCGAGCGAAGCAACTCGGGGCGCTGCAGCTGTCTCTGCGCAACCCCATGGATCGCTCGGTGCATGTCGCCGATTCCGGACCGGGAGCGATCGAGTCGCCGATCGTCGTGGCGACGGCTGCACCGACACCCGCTGCGGTGGAAGCACCCCGCAGCGCCGCCCCGCGTATCCGCCGTACACCGCCCGGTACCGATGGGATCAGCGTGATCCGCGGCACCGAAGTTACCCGCAGCAACGACTACTGAGTCAAAGAGGCTTCCATGCAAACCTTCCATCCGAAGAACTACGTCTTGGTCCTCTGCCTCTCCGCCTATGCGGTACTTCCGCACGCGCTGCACGCAGACCCGACCACTGCGCCGACGGTGAAGACGCTGCCGACGATGGCGACTGCTCCCGCCGCGGCACTGCGCGTCCCCTCACCGGAGGCCACGGCGGGCATCGCCGTGCCGCTCTTCCAATCTCGCGTGGTCACGCTCGACAAGCCCGCCGCACGCATCTCGGTCGCGAACCCGGACCTCGCCGACATCGTCGTGATCTCGCCGACCGAGTTCTATCTGCTGGCCAAAGACATCGGCGTCACCAATCTGCTGGTCTGGGACCGCGGCTCGAAGGCACGCAGCGCCGTCCAGGTCGAGATCACCCATGACCTCGAGGGCCTCAAGTCCAAGCTGCACCTGTTCGTGCCCGGTGCCGACATCGAGGCACGCTCCGCGCAGCGCTCCATCGTACTGACCGGATCGGTGCCGAGCGCGACCGCCATGAACGCGGTGGTGCGCATCGCCGAGGGCTACCTCGCGCAGATCATCTCGCGCAAGGGCGAACAATTCCAACAGGAGTCCGGCTCGCGTCGCGAGGACAAGACCGTGGGCGGAGTCATCAACCTGCTCGAGGTGGCCGGCGCGCAGCAGGTGATGCTCGAAGTGAAGGTCGCCGAGGTCGCGCGCTCCGAACTGCGCCGGATAGATCCGCGCTTCAACGCCTTTGGCGTCGACGGCAATTGGAGTTTCGGCGGAGTCAACGGCGGTGCCACCTTCCCCGACGCCCTGTTCGGTGTCGATTCGCTCCGCGCACCGGTGTTCCCGGGCGGCGGCGGCGCCTTGACCGGTCCGGTGGTCGACGAGTTCGCACCGAGCGACCTCTTCATCCAAGACAAGGGACTCTTCGCAAGCTACCTGAGCGGCAACTTCGCGCTGAACATCGCCATCGATGCGGCCAAGGACAAGGGCCTCGCCAAGGTGCTCGCCGAACCGACCCTCACCACGCTCACCGGCCAGGAAGCCTCGTTCCTCTCGGGCGGCGAGTTCCCGGTTCCGGTACCGCGCGGCGTCGACAGCGTCGGCATCGAGTTCAAGGACTTCGGTGTCGGCCTGCGGGTGCTGCCGACGGTGCTCGGCACCGGCCGCATCAACGTACGCATCGAGGTGTCGGTGAGCGAGCTTTCGAACGCCACCACGGTGCTGCTGAGCCCCGGCCAATCGAACAGCTCCTTCGTCGTGCCCTCGCTCACCAAGCGTAGCGCCAGCGGCACCGTCGAACTCGCCGATGGCCAGACCATCGGACTCGCCGGGCTCATCAACGACAACATGCGCTCGGCGGTGTCGAAGTTCCCCGGGCTCGGTTCGTTGCCGGTGCTCGGTTCGCTGTTCCGCAGCCAGGACTTCGTCAAAGGTCAGACCGAGCTCGTGATCCTCGTGACGCCCCGACTCGCGAAGCCGGTGGACCCGAAACGTCTGCGCCTGCCGACGGATGGCTACCGCGAGCCGAGCGATGCCGATTTCTATCTCCGTGGCCTGCTGCAGGCGCCGGAGCCGAAGACCCCCGCCACCACTCCGGAGAGCCCCCGATGAACACCCTGAAGAACACCTCTGTGACGATTCCGTCAGCGATGTCCTTGATCGCGACCACCGTCCTGCTGCTCACCGGCTGCACGAACGCACCGCAGGCGACGCTCGCCGACGGCGCCTCGGTACGCGCCTTGATCGAGCAGCAGACGCACGACCCGTCGGCCACGGCCCGCAACGGCACCACCACGCCGCAGGGCAGCGATCCCGATGTGGTGAACGCGGCGGTGCAGGGCGTCCGCGCACCCGCCACCCGCCCTGCGGGTGCGTCGTCGCGGCCGAGCACGCTCGATATCATCAGCGGAAACGGCAGCCGATGACATGATGCGCAAGCGTCAACGCGGCGTGGCGATGGTGATCATCGCGGCAGGGCTGCTCGCCATCCTGGCGGTGGCAGGCTTGGCCATCTACGCGAGCCGTATCACCTATGACAAGTCACGGCTGCAGGGGGTGGTCGATGCCACGGCGCTCACCGCGGCCAAAGTGCTCGATCAGACTGGCTCTGATGCACAGGCGATCACGGCCGCGAACGCCGTGTTCACCGAGAACCTCACGACCTTCCCTGAACTGCGCCGCGCGCTCGGCACGGGCGCGACGCCGACGCTGGTGTTCTCCCAGGGCATCAGCCCGTTCACGCCGCAGCCCTCCGGCACGCTCGGTCTGCACTATGTACGCGTCGAAGTCGCAAGCGCAGGGAGCGGCGGCGGCGGCGGTCTGCTCGGGGTCATCGGCGTGCGCTCGATACCGGTGCGGGCGAGCGCGATGGCAGGCCCGAGTCCGGCGGTGGGTGTCGCCTGCAACATCGTGCCCATCGCGCTTTGCGGCAACGGCGGCGCAGACCTTGGCTATCCCTCGAACCGTATCCACGCCATCAGCTCCGGCTCCGGGACGACACCGGGTTTCTACCGCTATCTGGCGTTCGACGACACCGGGGGCGGTAACGCGGTGCGCCACAACCTCGCCGGTGGCTATAACCAATGCGTCGTCACCGGCGCGCGTGTGCCGATCAAGTCCGGCGTGAACTCCGGTCCCGCGTCCCAAGGCCTCAACACCCGCTTTAATCTATACGCTGCAGGGCTGTCGCCCACGGACTATCCCCCTGATGTGCTCCAGCGCGAGCCGAGTCCGCTGCTCTCCTACAACACGCAGACCGGCACCATCCGCCAGAACGGCAAGGTGGTCACGCTCATCAGCCAGATCGACTACGGCTATGACACCTATGCAGCGACGACGCGCACCGGCCCTTACGATCTACAACCGAGCCCCGCCGGGCCCGCCGTGTTCAAACGCCGCGTAGTCGCCGCGCCCGTCGTGGCCTGCGGCGATGAGATCAACAAGACCGTGCCCATCGTCGGCCTGCGCTGTCTGTTCCTGTTGCAGCGGGCCGAGACCTCCGGCGCCAACGCGCGGATCTTCATCGAGATCGCACCGGAGTGCGAAGCGGGTGGACGTCCCGGACCGGTACCTCCCGGCACACCGGGCGGCGTCTACATCCTCCAGCTCTATCGCGATCCGGCGAGCCCCGACTCATGACCCGCCTCGTCACAGATCCGTTCCGAGCCCAGCGCGGCATGGCCTTGGTGGAGGCGGCGATCGCCCTGCCCCTGGTGCTGCTGGTGCTGATCCCGGTGGGCGAGATCACCCGCTTGTTCGTGCAGTACTCGACACTCGCACACCACACGCGCAGTGCGGTGCGCTACGTCGCTGAACGCGCCATCAGCGACACCACCGGCAAGCCGGTGATCACCCCCGCGCTCACCACGGCCGCGCAGAACATCGTCGTCTACGGCGCACCGATGGGCGGCGGCGAACCGGTGATCGACGGCCTCACCATCGCCGAGGTGTCGCCGCCGGTGATCACCGCGGGCGGGAACGTGCAGCTCAGCGTGACGCATCCCTACCGGTCGCTGCTGCAGCTCGGCGGTCGCCTCCCGGGGCTCGGCTTCGCTGCCGACCTCACCTTGGAGGACCTGCCCATGACGGTCGCCTACACGATGAGGCCACTGTGAGCGCGGCAGCCGTGATGGACGATCGGTACCGCCGCGCGCGACGCGGCGCGAGGCGCGCGCGACAGCGTGGCCTAAGTGCGGTCGAGTTCGCCGTGGTCAGTGCAGCAGTGTTCATCCTGATCTTCGGCGTCATCGAAGTGGCACGCGCGGGGTTCTAACGCGCCATGCTCGAGGAAGGGGTACGACGCGCCGCGCGCCTCGCCACAGTCTGTCCGGTGAACGATCCCTATGTCGCCGATGCCGCCCGCTTCGTCGAGGACGATTGGGGTGCACGCCTGATGCCGGGTGTGCGCGCAGCACAGATCGCTGTGGAATACCTCGATATCGACGGCGCGCCGATCGCCAACCCACAAGCCGACTTCACCTCGATCCGCTTCGTACGCGTGTCGATCACGGGCTATGAACTGCCGCTGTTCCTGCCCTTCCTAGACATCACCTACGCGCCGGATGCCGTGTCGTCCGTCCAGCCTGCCGAGAGTTTCGGCGTCTCGCCCACGGAGATCCTCCCATGCCTACCGTCGATCTGAACCCCCCCGCGAAACTGTTGATCGCAGGGCCCAACGCCGCCGCCGTCGGAAACCTGGTCGCGACTCTGCGCGACCAGCCCGGCTGGCATACCACGAGCCTGATCACCGATGCGCCGCACGCGCTGCTCAATGCGCTTGCGAGCGCCGCTGATGGCGCCTCCCGCATCGCCGCCGTCATCGTCGCCTGCGACGAGCAGCACCTCGACGACCTCGAATCTCTCGCTACGCTGGATGCCGGTCTGCGTCCTCCGGTGATCATCTGCGGAACGCTCAAGAGCGCCGAGGCAAACCGGACCGCGCTGCGGGCTGGGGCAATCGACCTGTTGCCTGCCGGGCCGCCGCTTGCGGAGTTGCTGGTCACCCTGCGCCATGCGACGCAGCAGAACGGCACCCGCGGGCAGGCGGCCGATCGCGGCCGGCTCGTCACCGTGATCGGCGCAGCCGGCGGTGTGGGCACCACATTCGTCGCCTGCACGCTCGCTCATCTGAGCGCAGCGGTCGGACACCGACGCACCCTGATCGTGGACCTCGATCTCGTGTACGCACCGCTCGCCACGGCGCTCGCGCTCCGGCCGGAGCGCGGACTCTCCGAGGCGCTGCAGCAGCTGGCCACGCTCGACACCACCGCGTTCGAGGGCTATGTCACCCGTCATCCGAGTGGCCTCGCGCTGCTCTCAAACCCGGAGGGCGCCTTCAGCACGCAGCCGATCGACGGCGAATCCTTCCGGACGCTGCTGCGCTTGATGCGCCAGGGCTACCAGCAGGTGTTCGTCGAGGGCAGCCGCTGGCTCGACGCGCCGACCACGGTGGCGATCGCCGAGTCCGACCACGTGCTCATCGTGCTTCAGCAATCGGTCGCGCAGGTGCACAACGCTGCACGCCTGTATCGGCTGCTCACCCAGCAGATGGGCGTGCCCGCTGCCCGCATCGTGGTGGTCCTCAACCGCCACACCAGCCGCGCGACCGTCCAGGCGGACATGGCCGCCAAGGCGATCGGCTGCGAGTCGGTGGTGGTGGTCCCGAACATGTACGGACTCGCCCTCGACAGCATGGATGCTGCGATCCCCTTGCTCGACCTCGACCGCAGCTCCGCTGTGGCACGGTCGCTGCTCGAGCTCGGTCAACGTCTCGGTGAATACACTCCTACCGAACCCGAAAGTCTGCTGCGTAAAGCGCTCGGCGTCATCTCGCGGCGATACGCATGAACGCCGTGACCGACGACCTGTCCTTCGACCGCCTGCGGGTGCTGCACCCGGTGGAAGTGGAGTGGAAGCAGCGCATCTATCAACGCCTGTTGTCGTTGCTCGACCTCGCGCGTCTGTCGCGCACGGACGATCGGACCGCACGCATCCAGATCCGCGACCTTACGAACCGGCTCTTCCTCGAGGAGTCCGCGCCGCTCAGCCTCGCACAGCGACAGTTGATCCAACGGCAGATCGAGGACGAAGTGCTCGGGCTCGGCCCGCTTGAGCCGTTGCTGTCCGATCCGACCATCTCGGACATCCTCGTCAATGGCAGCGGCCAAGTGTACCTCGAGCGAAAAGGCAAACTGGAGCGCTCATCGATACGTTTCCACGACGATGCGCATCTCATGAACATCATCGATCGCATCGTCTCCGCGGTCGGTCGACGCGTCGATGAATCCGCACCCATGGTCGATGCGCGCCTCAAGGACGGATCTCGGGTCAATGTCATCATCCCACCGCTGGCGATCGACGGTCCGGTGCTGTCGATCCGTCGTTTCGCAGTCGAATCCCTGATGCCGAAGGACCTGATCGGCTTCGGGACTTTGACCCTGGAGGCCATGGAGGTTCTGGAGGCGATGGTGCACGCCCGCCTCAACATCGTCATCTCGGGCGGTACCGGGTCGGGCAAGACCACGCTTCTCAACGTGCTCTCGGGGTTCGTGCCCGAGAACGAGCGCATCATCACCATCGAGGA